>QHUR01000089.1 GCA_003221995.1 Gemmatimonadota bacterium
CGTCGGCGACGAGGGTCACGCGGCTGGGCGCCTCGAAGCGCGCCGGCAGGCCGGTCACGTGGACGGCGATGCTGTCCCACCGCTCCTGGCCCCAGGAGCTCTTCATAGCAACCCGCAAGCGATGGGGACCGGGGGCGAGCGGGACGGCGATGAAGTCGAAGACGCCGTCGATCCGCGTGCGGACCGTGTCGATCGGCTTGACGCCGTCGTAGAGAACGAGGGGAACATTGGGCTCGCCCTTCACACCGATGTACACGCGGTCCACGGCGAGGACGGCGCCGTCGAGCGGGGTGAAGATCTCGATCCCTGGACCGCGGCTCACGGACGCCGCGCGCTCGGCCGCCCGTTGCGCCGCCAGGCGCGCGGGCGCCACGAACACCGTCTCCGCGACCGCCGCGGGAGCCGTGGGCGCGCTCCGCGCGGGGGCTCCGGCCGCGCTGTGTTCCCGCGGGTCCGCGGCCGCCACGGAGTCCGGCACCGGCCGGGCCCCCCTGAAAGCCGGCACCCAGTCCGTCACCACCGCGGGCATGATGGGGTTGTGAACCGGCGCGCGCACGAGCAACTCCCTGCGTCCCGCAAGCCGGCGCACGCTGGCGGCGTCGCGATACTCGGACGGCCACACCACGACCCCCAACGTGGCAGAATCGCCCCGCTCGGACGACCACGCCACGATCCGGATCTCCGCTCCCGGGCGCGCGGGCGGGATGGGGATCCCTTCGCGGTCGAGCCAGCTGTAGCGGGTGAACTCCGCGCCGTCCCGGTAGACGATGGCCGAATCTGCCACCGGGCTGAAGCTCACCACCGCATCGAGCGCGAACTCGCGCGGCTGGCGCACCGTCACCTCATAGCGCACCTTGGCGTGCGAGCCCGCGGCCAACGCATGCTGGAAGCTCATCCGGTCGGCGGCGCCCGGCTCCGGGAGCGGCACGGCCGCGAAGCTGAGTGCCAGGGGCCGCCCCACCGCCTCGGGGCCCGCGGTGGCGCGCGCCACGGGGGCGGGGGGGGCGGGGGGGGCGGGGGGGGCGCCGGGGGCGGGGGGCGGACGAGTCGCGTCGACGCGCGCCGCACCGCTCGGGACGAGGCGGAACTCCACGCGCGGCGTCGTCCAGCCGCTTGCGTCCACGAGCTCCAGGCCCTCGGTCGCCGGCCGGTACCCGTCGGGAATCGAGCGCGGATCGAGCCGGAACGCGTGGCGACCCGGCCGCAGGTTCGTGAACGAGAACTTCCCGGTGGAGTCCGTCGTCGCCACCAGCCCGTCCTCCGTCCAGATGTCGATGCCCGCGAGTCCGGCCTCGCCCGATCTCTGAACCCCGTCGTTGTTCGCATCCACCCACACTTTCCCGATCGCGGCGCGCGTCTCCATCGGCCAGGCGCGGCGCACCTGCACCCATACGATCACTTCGGGCGAGGCGGCCTGGCCGCCAGACACGAGCCCGCTGGCGGTCGCGCGGGCTTGGGCGACCGTGCCCGGCGCCGAAACCAGCGCCGCCACGAAGCGCAGCGTCCGACTCGCGCCGGGCGGAAGCGCTGTCCCGGTGAAGAGGATGAGCTGGCCGCCGACCACGACACTCGAGTCAGCGCCGATCGCGCTGCCGGGCGCATAGCGGGCGCCGACCGGGAGCTGCGTCGCGATCCGGATGCCCGTGACCGTCAGCGAGCCGGGGTTCCGCACGGTGAGGGTGTACGGGATCGCTTCGCCGACCCCGACCTCGAGCGCGTCCGCCGTCAGGTCGAGCCCGAGCGCGGCCGTGGGCGGCCCGATCAGCGCCACCTGCGCGGCCGCCGCCGACAGGGCCGGCGTGGCCTGCGCCCGGATCCACGCGACGTTGCGGACCAGCACCGTGTCCCGCACCGTGGGCGCCACGGCGAGCACGAGGTCGATCGCACCACTGCCGCCGGCCGCGAGGGTGCCGAGCGACCAGCTCAGCACCTGCCCCGCCACGGCGGGCGCCGTCGTCGCGCTGACGTACTGCAGGCCCACGGGGAGGGTGTCGGTCAGGACGGCGTTCTGGGCCGGAGCGGCTCCGGCGGCGTTGCCGTAGGTCAGGGTGTATTGGACCTGCTGTCCGATCTGCGCCTGGGTCGGACTCGTGAGCTGCTTGCTCAGGGTGAGCGTCGGGACCAGGACATTCGTCTGCACGGCGTTGGAGTACGCCGTGTCGGAGGTCGCCGAAAACACGTAGGTCGCGTGGCCGCGGTTGGTGACGGTGCGCGCCGGGCCTGAATCAACCTTGGCCTGGAACGTGACATCACCCCCCGTGCCCCCCGGCACCACCCCCACATTCACGACCACCACGCCGTTCCCCACGGCGACCAAGGAGCCCGCGTCGTCGCCCGTCGCGTCGGTCAAGGGCGTGCCGTTCCAGCGCAGCGATCCGGGAACGTAAGACACGCCGGCGGGAATCGTGTCCGCGAGCGTGACGCTGGAATCCGCGCCGCTGCCGGCGGCGGCGTAGTTCACCGTGTAGGCAAGCACGTCGCCGACGACCGCTGTCAGCCGATCCACTTGCTTCGTGAGGCTGATCACGACGGCGCCCGCCGCCGAGACGTCGAGCCGATCCTGGACCGGGCTGCTCACGGCGGGGTTGAACTGGCTGGTCGCGGTCACGGTGATGGTGTCGCTCACGCCCACGCTGGTGCCGCCCGGCACCGCCACCCGCGCCAGCAGGGACGCCGCCGCGCCGGAAGCCAGCGGGACCGGCCCGGTGAGCAGTACGTCGCCCCCGTCCAGGACGCCGTTGCCGTTCGCGTCGCGATACAGGGTGACCGGCCATCCGCGTCTGGAGACGGCGGCGACGGTGAACGAATCGGCTCCATTCCCAACGTTCGTGAGGGTGTGCGCGAAGGTAGCGGCCGCGCCCGCGGCTGCGCTCGTGGCCCGCGGAGGCTGTAGCGTTACGCCGGCCACCTGCCCGACGAGGAACGCGACCGTGTCGGAAGGCGCGGTGTATCCCGTGCCACCCATGGTGAAGGAGAGGGTCGCCCAGTTCGAGACCTGGGTCCCCGCTGGCGTTCCTTGGGCCTGCAACGCCGGGGCGGCCAGCAGCCCGGCAGCAAACACGAAGGCGGCCGCCCAGACCGCAGCCGCTAGGCCGCGGCGGGCGAACCGCCTCCGCTCTACTGCCGGGGTACCGAGCCGCATCGGCGATCGGCCCCTTAGTTGACGCTGACGCGCAGCTCGAACGTGGCGCTGGAGCTCGCCGCCAGGACCCCGCCTGTGCCCGTGTAATTCGCAGTCACGGTCTGCCCGCTCACCGAGACACTCCATCCGGTGCTCGAGCTCGTCGAGACGTAGGTCACCTGCGCCGGCAGCGCGTCGGTCACCTGCACGCTCGACGCGGAGCTGCCCCCACTGTTGGTAACCGTGAACCGATACCGGATGACCTGCCCGGGGACCACGCCGCTCGAGACGGGGGTGACGCCGTCGTCCAGGTACGCGGCCTTCGCGAGCGTGACGTTCGGCTTGATGACGGTCAGATCCATGAAGCCGTCGTCGAACGTCGCGGGCTGCCCCACCGACCGGGCGCGCAGATACAGCGTGTCCGTCGAGCCGCCTGCCACGTTCGCCACGTTGTACACGACGGCGACCGTCTGCGACGCCGCGGGCGCCAGCGTGATGCGCGTGCTATCGCCGGCGACGCCGTTCACCGACACGATCGTGATGACCGGCGAGCCCGGGCTCGTGGCGATGACGTCGAAGTTATCGTTCCCGTTCCCGTTGTTGCCGACGCTGAACGTGAACGAATAGCCGTTCCCCGGGAGGCGCTGCACGTTCTGGCCCCCGTCAGGCGTCGTCGCCGCGGCGTACGTTGTCGCCGGCGTGACGGTGCTGGCGGCGTTGCCCGAGGTCGCGGGCGTGCGCCGCGAGTTGGCGGTGAGCGTGTAGACGGTGCTCACGCCACCCTGACCGCTCGCCACGTTGTAGACGATCTTGAGCGTGATCGAGCCACCCTGGGCGATTGCGACGCTCGCGAGCGCCGTGTTCAGGGCCGCCAGCGTGCCATAGGTCGTGGCGCCGTAGCGGTACCCCGTCACCGTGATCACCCCCGCGACGGAGATGTTCTCGGAGATCGTGACACTGTCCGTGCCGTTCCCCACGTTCGCCGCCGTGAACGTCATCGTGTCCGCCGTACTGGGCGACGCGGAGCTCGGAGTGGGTGTGTTGGCGGTCACCGTCAGGCCGGCCTTGAAGCCGACCGTCACCGAGACCGAGCCGCTGACCGCGGCGTAGGGGTTGTTGTTCGCGTCGGTGTAGGTCGCGGTCGCCGTGTTCGTGATGACCGTGCCTTCCGGCGTCTGCGCCAGCGCCTCCCCGACGACAGCCACCAGGGCCATCGCAGCGAGGGCGAGGCTGTAGGTAAACCGCAAGTGCCTGAACATCTGTGATTCCTCCTCGGTGTTCGATCAGTTGCCGGGATGCCTACTTCGCCTCGCCCGGCGCTTCACTCACCTGGGTGCGAAACTCCGCCATGACTCGCGCTTTCGGGTCTAGGGATCCCAGCACCGTCCAGCGCACGTGCGTGTAGCGCTCCCGCGGCGCGGGAGTCTCCACCTTCTTGCCGTCTTCGACCACCGCGATTACCGGCCGAGCCGAATAACTCTTGCCGCCGTCGATGGAGTACTCGACCCGCACGGGGCGGTCGCCCGTAGCCGAGCCGAGGACGTAGACCATCCCCTTGGGGATCGGGTCCACGAACTGGATGTTCTTCACGGGCCCGGCGGTCACGTTCGTGAAGACCAGGGTGTAGCGGATCACGTCGCCAGGGCGTGCCACCGCGCTGTTGTCCCGCGCGGGCGCCGTTGCGGCGGTCACGTTGTGGGCGGTGATCACGAGCGGCGTGGGAGCCTGGGCCTGCGCCGCCGTGGCGCGGGGCGGGAGCGATGCGACGCCCAGCATCGCGACGAGCAGCAATCGCAGCAGCTTCATGGCCGACACCTCCTTGCAAGTCATCGTTTGCCTCGTTTCCCTTGGGACCGGCGTGCCTCCGGGGTCCCGGGCGCCTTGCTGTCCGCGCCAGAGGGACCCGTGCCCGCCTCTCCCCACCGGAAGACCGCTTTGCACGCCGGGCAGACCACGAGCTCGCCCAAGACCTGCGTGCGGCCGAAGAACTTCAGCTCCGAGCAACGGGGGCAGCGTAAAATCATGCGCGGTGCGCTCCTTTCCCCTTTGCGAGGGGGCAGGTCCTATGCCCATCGTGCTGATGGCACCTAACCCATTTTCAACGTGTGAGTTATGATTCTAGGGGCGGCCGACAGGCATCCCCAAAGGGGTGCTGGTGTTACGAAACGGTAACGCGAGGAGTAACGAGCGGGCTCCGGCTCGCCCGCCAAATCAGCGAATTTGTGCGACGAACTGCAGCGTGCCGGTGTTGTTCGGCGCGGAGGAGCTGAGGGGGTTCTGCAAGCGCCAGCGAACGCGATTGACGCAGCGGTCGTAGCCGGCCGGCGCGCTACACGCGCCGCTGGCCGGAACGTACGTCCACGTCGCGCCGCCGTTGTTCGAGTAATCGACTACGACCGACACGCCCGCGGGCAGAGTGTTCACGACGCTGCCCACCTGGAACTGGACCGCGGCGGGAAGCGTATCCACGACCACGACGCTCGCTGCATTGCTGCTGCCGATGTTGCTGATGGTGACCGTATACGCCAGGTTCGCGCCCGGCAGCTGCGTGCCGCCCGGACTCACGCTCTTGGTGATCGTCATGGTCGGCCGCACCACGGTGAGCGTCAGCTTCCCGGTGTCCGCCGTCGCCGGACTCCCGACCGCCCGGGCCTTGAAGATCAGCGTGTCCATCGTTCCCGAAGCGGCCATCCCCACCGAGTACGTCACCGTGGCGGTAGCGGAGCTGCCTCCCAGCAGGCTCGTCAGGCGTGCACTGTCGGGGTTCGCTCCCTGCGTGATCCCCGCGCCGGCAATCGAGACGGTCGTGAGCACCGTGCCGGGCCGCCTGGCCGTCAGCAGATCGTAACTGGTGGACCCGTTGCCGCTGTTCGTCACCGTGAAGGCCACCGTGTAGTTGACGCCGTTGCTCGGCAGCTGACTGGCGGTCGTGGCGTGCGGGCTCACCGACACGGCGTAAACCTTCGCCACGATCGTCTTGGTCCGGTTATCAGTCGCGACGACGCCGCCGCCAGCTCCGCCGACGATCAACCCCAGGCTACTCGCCGCCGATGGGGCGGTGAAGTTCCTGAAGTTGAGCCCGGAGACGGTGATCTGGTCGCCCGCCGCGAAGTTGATAACGACGTTGATCACGAGATCAAGGTTGCCGTTGCCGTAGCTCACGGTCGTCGAGACCTTGCTCGCCCCCGAGCCCGTGATCGTCGCGGTCGGGATGGTGGGATCCCACGTCATGTTCAGGCCCGCGGGAATCCGCACTCTTATGTCCTTGTTCCCCTTGATCGAGGGCGGTGTCTTGTCGGTGATCGTGATCGGGCTGATCGGCGTGCTCGGGTCGGCCACCACGAACGTCTGATTGGCGGCGGACGAGATCGTTTGCGCCGACGCCGCTCCTGCGAGGCCGAGGGAAGCCGCGAGGATGCCGCCGGACAAAAGAAGCCGGGTCTTCATCTTGCTTGGGAGAAGCGCAAGCCCCGTGCCTACCGACCCATTGCACAACGGCCCCAATCGCAATGAGTTAGCAGGCTTCGCCGCGAGGCGGGAGTGGACGTCCGGAAGTTCCGTTACCACTCGGTAACCCGAACGGTATCAGCCCGGCTCTCCGCTGTCGGAGCTCGGCTCGAGCAGCCCGTACTTCTTGCGCTTCTCCCACAGGTTCTTGCGGGAGATGCCCAAGATCTCCGCGGCCCGCTGGATATTGCCGCTGGTGTCTTCGAGCGTGTGGCGGATGTACTCCCGCTCGGCCTCAGCGAGCGAGAGGCCCTTCGGAAGTTGGAACTTGTCAGGGCGCGAATCCCCCTCCCCCCGCGCGCGGCGCTCGCGTTGCCCGAGCGCTGGCAGGTCGGAGCGTTTCAGGCTAGGCCCGTCACCGAAGATCAGCGCTCGCTCGATCACGTTGCGGAGCTCTCGCACGTTCCCCGGCCAGTTCCAAGCCTGGAGGGCCTCGAGCGCCGTCGCGTCGAGCGACTCGACCCGCTTCTTGAACTCGCGGTTGAACGTCTCGCGAAAGTGGTCGGCGAGGAGCGGAATGTCACTCTTGATTTCGCGCAACGGGGGCAGGGTGACGGCGGCGACCGTGATCCGATAATAGAGATCGGCCCTGAACTTCCCGGCGTCCACCTGCTCTTTCAGGTCGCGGTTGGTGGCCGTGATGAGGCGCAGGCCGACCTCGATCTCGTCGGTGCCGCCGAGCCGGCGAAAGCGCCGGCTCTCGAGGAAGTTAAGCAGCTTCGCCTGCACCTCCGAGCCGAGCTCCGCGATTTCGTCGAGGAACAAGGTACCGCCGTCGGCCACCTCGATGAGTCCGCGCTTGGCCTCCCGGGCGTCGGTGAAGGCACCCTTCTTGTAGCCGAACAGCTCGGCCTCGAGCAGGGTGGCGGGCAGCGCCGAGCAGTTGATCTCGACGAACCGCCCCGCCGAGTGCGCGCTGGAATAGTGGATCGCGCGGGCGACGAGATTTTTCCCGGTGCCGCTCTCGCCCAGGAGGAGCACGCTTGGGCGCGGGACCGCCGCCGTGCGGCGCACGAACGCGCGGACCGCTTCGACCTGCGGATGCTGGCCGAGGATCGCCTCGACCGAGTATTCCTTACCCCGAGCCTGCTCGAGCGAGGCCCCTTCCTCCAGCAGCGGCCGCTCCGCGAGCGCCCGGGTGAGCAGCGTGGTCAGCTCATCGATGTTGACCGGCTTGGTCAGGTATTCCGTCGCACCGGCCTTCAAGGCGTCGATCGCGGTCGCAACGTCGGCATGCCCGGTCAACACGAAGATCGGCAGGTGTCGGTCGCCGCTGCGCAACCGCCGGGTCACTTCGACGCCGTCGAGGTCGGGCATCACGAGGTCGGTGATGATCGCGTCCGCCGGCTCCTCGGCGTGATGCGCCAGCAGCGCGTCGGGGCGGTCGAACACCTGGGTCCGGAATCGCCCGGGTCCCAAGTTGGCGGCGACCAGCTTGGCGTGTATGACATCGTCGTCGAGGATGTAGACTTTGGCCATCATGAGTCCGATATTAGTCGCGCGCCCCGCTAATATTGGCGCCAGCCCCGTGCGCAGCCAGGACCTATGGCCGCTACCCCCCACGCAGCCCTGATCATTGACGACGATCGGGATCTGCTCCTGCTGGTCCGGCGCACGCTCGAGTTCACGGCCGGTTGGCACGTGCGGACGGCCAGCTCGGGTGCCTCCGGGATCGAGCTCGCCAAGACCACGCCCCCGGACGTCGTCCTCGTGGACCTGATGATGCCGGAGATGGACGGCTACGAGGTGTGTCGGCGGCTCAAGGCGGACCCGGCGACGGCAGGCATACCGGTCGTGCTGTTGACCGCCCGCCATGACCTGGACGAGCGCCGCATCGCCGAGACCGGGGCGGCCGGCGTGCTGTTCAAGCCCTTCCAGCCCGAGACCCTGGCGCAGCAGGTGCGCGACTTGTGCCGATGACAGCCCCCGATCCGTTCGCCGAGGTGCGGGCCGAGTTCGTGGCGGGGCTGGGGCGGCGCATCGAAACGATGCGGACGGCGCTGGCGCAGCTCGAGCAGGGGTTCCGCGCCGAGGACGCGGAGGCGCTGTACCGGGCCGCGCACTCGCTCACCGGTACCGCCGCGAGCTTCGGGGCCGACGGCCTCGCGCACGTGACCGGCGATCTCGAGGATCTCGCGCGCGGGTGGTTGGACCGACGCACCTCGGTGCCGGAGGAGTGGCGGGCGGCCGTGGCGGCCCTCAAGGAGCTCGAGGCCACCGCGCGCGAGTACCGCGCGACGGTGGCCTCGGGCAGCTCCCGATCGTCGGCCGCCCGCCTCGCGGTCGTGGGCGAGTTGACCTCCTTGATCAGCGCCGCCGTCGACATGCGCGAGATCTTCCGGGGCGCCATCGAGAAGGTCCAGCGCGTGCTCGACTTCCGGCGGGCCAGCGTCGTGCTCGTCGACGAGTCGGCGACGCACTACTACATCCAAATGCTGTACGACAAGGCGCGCGGGGGGTTCCTACCGGGCGAGGCCGTCTTCCCCGTCGACCAGGGGCTGACGGGGGAGGCAATCCGCACAGGACGCCCCATCCGGGTGGACGGGCTTCCGGGCACGGAGGGCATACTGCTGCAGGAGGGAAGGCGCGTCTCGGCGATGATCGTGCCGTTGCACGTCGGCGACCGCGTGATCGGCGCGCTGAATTTCGGGCACGAACAGGAGGGGCACTACACGGAGGAGGATCTCGACTGGGCGGTGGTGTTGGGGCGGCAAATCGAGACCTCGCTCTACTACTCCACGCTCCTGAGCACGATCGCGCAGCAGCGGGAGGCCCTGGCGCGGGAGCACGCGACCGTGCAAGGCCAGCGCAACCAGCTGGAGGCGCTGATCGACGCCAGCGACGCCGCGATCATGATGGTCGGGCGGGATCGCAAGATTGCCTACGCCAACGCCGAGATGGCGCGACTCGTCGGGATTCCGCGGGAAGCGGTGCTGGGAGCGAGCGTGGAGACCGTTCACCGGTTTCTCGGAGGCTCGTTCGTCGACGCCACTGCGTTAGCGAGCCAGGAGACGGTCCTATCGCTCGACGCCTCGCTGCGGGACCGGGTCGAGCTCACGTTTCCCCGGCGCGCTGTGTACCAGCGTGTGGTGGCCCCCGTGCGGGAGAGCGGCGGCTCGCTGCTCGGCCACATCGTGCTGTACCGCGACGTGACCCACGAGGTGGAAGTCGAGCGGGCGAAGTCCGAATTCGTCTCGGTAGCCAGCCACGAGCTCCGGACTCCGATGACGTCGGTGAAGACGTCGCTCTCGCTGCTCCTCGCCGGCGCCGCCGGACCGCGCGATGCCTCGGCGCGCGAGCTGCTCGAGATCGCCGTCCGCAACGCGGACCGGATGATCCGGCTCATCAACGACCTGCTCGACCTCTCGCGGCTCGAGGCCGGCCGCATGGAATTCCAGCTCGAGCCGGTGCCGCTCGCGGACGGCGTCGCGGCTGGCGTCGAGACCGTCGCGGCGTTCGCGCAGGAGCAAGGCGTGACCGTCGCGACCGAACCCCCCGCCGAACCCCAGGTGGTCCTCGGGGTGCGCGATCGCCTGGTCCAGGTGATCGTGAACCTGGTGTCCAACGCGATCAAGTTCTCGCCCCGCGGCGGCCGGGTCACGGTGCGCTGGTGGTCCGAAAACGGCTTCGCGGTGACGGAAGTGGCGGACCAGGGGGCGGGCATCCCAGCCGACCAGCTCCAGGCCGTGTTCGAGCCGTTCCGGCAGCTGGACAGCTCGACCACCCGGGAACATGGGGGAGCAGGCCTCGGCCTGGCCATCAGCCAGGGTATCGTGGACGCCCTCGGTGGCAAGCTGTGGGCCGAAAGCGTGCTCGGGGCAGGCTCGCGCTTCTTCGTCCGCTTACCCCTGGCGCCTGAGCAGCCGGCCCGCTCGGCGGCCACGTGACGCCGGGTCTCCCCACTCCCCACGCTTTGGTCTAACGTTCGGCATGGCCCAAGCTGCCCCTCCCGCCGTCCCCGGTGTGGAGCTGACTCGCCCGGCGCCGGCCGGGTGCGAAGCGATCCTAACCCCCCCGGCGCTCCGCTTCATCGCCGACCTTGCGCGCCGCTTCGAGTCCACGCGCCAGGAGCTGCTCGCGCGCCGGGCCGCACGCCTCAAGGAGCTGGAGGAGGGGCGGCTGCCCGACTTCCTCCCGGAGACTCGCGCCCTGCGCGAGCGGGACTGGACGGTCGCGCCGATCCCCGGCGACCTGCTGGAGCGCAAGGTCGAGATCACCGGCCCGGTCGACCGCAAGATGGTCATCAACGCCCTCAACTCGGGGGCGAGCGTGTTCATGGCCGACTTCGAGGACGCGCACTCCCCTACCTGGGAGAACACCATCTCCGGCCACCAGAACCTGGTGGACGCCGTGCACGGCACAATCGCGTTCACCGGCCCCGACAACAGGCGCTACGCGCCGAACCCGCGGACCGCGGTCCTCATGGTCCGCCCGCGTGGCTGGCACCTCATCGAGAAGCACGTCCTGGTAGACGGGCGGCCCGTCTCGGCGTCGCTGTGCGATTTCGGCCTGTGCTTCTTTCACATCGCCTCCAAGCTCGTCGAGCGCGGCACGGGGCCGTACTGGTATCTCCCTAAGCTGGAGAGCCACCTCGAGGCGCGACTGTGGAACGAAGTGTTCAACTTCGCCCAGGACGCGCTCGGGCTGGCGCGCGGCACGATTCGGGCGACCGTGCTGATCGAGACGATCCTCGCCGCATTCGAGACCGACGAGATCCTGTACGAGCTGCGGGACCACTCGGCGGGTCTCAACTGCGGCCGCTGGGACTACATCTTCAGCTTCATCAAGAAGTTCAGGAGCCGCCCCGACTGCGTGCTCCCCGACCGCGGCCGCGTCACCATGGACCAACCGTTCCTCCGCGCCTACGCCGAGCTCGTCATCAAGACATGCCACCGCCGGGGCATTCATGCGCTGGGCGGGATGGCCGCGCAGATCCCCATCAAGCACGACCCGGCCGCAAACGCCGCCGCGCTGGAGAAAGTCCGACAGGACAAGTTGCGCGAGGTACGGCAGGGCCACGACGGGACGTGGGTCGCCCATCCGGCGCTCGTGCCCGTCGCCCGAGAGATCTTCGACGCCCATGTGGCGGGTGCGCATCAGATTAGCGTGCGGCGCGAGGACGTCCGGGTCTCCGCGCGCGACCTGCTCGCCGTGCCCCGGGGCGAGATCACCGAGGCCGGGCTCGTCACCAACATCGAGGTCGGTATCCGGTACCTGGCGGCCTGGCTCGGCGGCCAGGGTTGCGTGCCGATTCACAACCTGATGGAGGACGCTGCTACGGCGGAGATCTCCCGGGCACAGATCTGGCAGTGGCTGCGCCACGGAGCGCGCCTCTCCGACGGCCGTACTGTCACCGAGCAGCTGGTGCGCGACACGCTGGCGCGCGTGATCGAGACCCTACCCGAACGGGTAGGTCCCGATGTCGGGGGCGGGGATAAATTCCCGTTGGCGGCGCGAATTTTCGAGCAGATGGCGACGGCGTCGGACTTCCCGGAGTTCCTCACGCTCGTCGCCTACGAGTACCTGGACTAAGCGAGCGACGGGGGTCGGTTATGGAACGGCAGGAGTTCATCACCACGCTCCAGCGCGAGTGGGCGACCGACAGTCGCTGGGAGGGGATCACGCGCCCCTACGGCGCCGGCGACGTCCACCGGCTGCGCGGCTCCATCGACATCGAGTACACTCTCGCGCGGCTCGGCGCCGCCCGCCTGTGGGAGCTGCTGCAGGAGGAGGCGTTCGTGCCCGCGCTGTCGGCGGTGACCGGGAACCAGGCCCTCCAGCTCGTGCAGGCCGGCCTGCAGGCGATCTACGTGAGCGGCTGGCAGGTGGCGGCCGACGCGAATAACGCGCTGCAGATGTACCCGGACCAGAGCCTGTATCCGTCCGACAGCGTCCCCACCCTGCTCCGCCGCATCAACAATGCCCTGAAGCGCGCCGACGAGATCCACCACCTGAAGGGGGACCACGCCATCTACTGGTTCGCGCCGCTGGTGGCGGACGCCGAGGCGGGGTTCGGCGGCCCGCTACACGCCTTCGAGATCATGAAGAACATGATTGCCGAGGGCGCGGCGGGGGTGCACTTCGAGGACCAGCTCGCGTCGGTGAAGAAGTGCGGGCATCTGGGCGGAAAGGTGCTCGTGCCGACGAGCGAGTTCATCACGAAGCTCATCGCGGCGCGCCTAGCGGCCGACGTGTGCGGGGTGGATACGATTCTCGTCGCGCGCACTGACGCCAACAGCGCCACCCTGCTCACGAGCGACTGCGACGAGTACGACCGCCGCTTCCTCACCGGCGAGCGCACGACCGAGGGGTTCTTCCACGTCAAGAGCGGCGTAGAAGCCGCGATCGCTCGGGCCCTCGCGTACGCGCTGTACGCGGACCTCTTGTGGTTCGAAACCTCGAAGCCCGACATCGAGGAGGCCCGCTGCTTCGCGGAGGCGGTGCACGCCAGATTCCCCCGCAAGCTGCTCGCGTACAACTGTTCGCCGTCCTTCAACTGGAAGAAACACCTCACCAAGGCCCAGATCGCCGCGTTCCAGAAGGAGCTCGGCAGCATGGGTTACAAGTTCCAGTTCGTCACGCTGTCGGCGTTCCATGCGCTGAACCACAGCCTGTGGCTGCTGGCGAAAGAGTTCAAGGAACGGGGAATGGCGGCCTACGCCGACCTGCAGGAGCGCGAGTTCACGTCCGAACGGGACGGATACGAGGCGATTCGCCACCAGGAGTTCGTGGGTGTCGGCTACTTCGACGAGGTGACCCAGGTGGCGACGAACGGCAAGTCGACGACCCTCGCGATGGAGGGCAGCACGGAGCGGGAGCAGTTCCGCGCGGCGCCGCCGCCCCAGACGACCCCGGCGCGGCGCTCCTAGCTTCGCGCCGCGTGAAGCGCTCCACCCTCTACGCCGTCGCCCTCGTCGCCGCCGTCGCAGCGCTCTTCTTCTACCTGACCACCGCGCGGGCCACGCAGACGTGTCGCGTGTGCGTGGAGTTCCGCGGTCGCACCAATTGTGCCAGCGCCCGGGCCGGCAGCGTGAAGGACGCCGTCGCCGGCGCGCAGCAGACCGCCTGCGGCCCTCTCACCGCCGGCATGGACGACCGGATCGCCTGCGACAACACGGCCCCCATCTCGTCCGAATGTCAGACCCGCTAGGCAACTAGGAAAGGCGTCAAGGAGAGGCATCACGCTCTTCCTCGACGGTTTTCCTGGACGGTTTGCGGTTTCGTTTGTAAGTTGTGTCCCCCATGTCGCAATTCTCCCTGCCCCGGTCCCCCGTGTCGGCCAGCGTGCTGCTCGACCAGGGTGTGTCCCGACCCGGGGACGTGTTCGTGATGGAGCGCGAGCCGCACCACGACGGAGCCGAGACGGTGCTCGAGATGCTGAACCGGCGCGAAGGGTTCTTCGCCTTCCGACCCGCCGATGAGGAGGGAGTGCTGCTCATGTCGAAGGTCCACACGGTGTCGGTGTCGGTGGACCGGCAGGCGCCGATCGCCGACCCGGCGCGACTTTCGGCCGCCCGCATGCTCGGGATCGAGCTGGTACTGGTGGGCGGCTCCACGCTGGGCGGGTGGGCGAGCGTGGAACTCCCCGAGTACCACGCCCGGCTGCTGGACTACCTGAACGCGTCCGACGAGCCGTTCTTCGCGATGTGGACGCACGCGACGACTCACTACGTCAACCGGGCGCACGTGCTGTACGCGCGCCCACTGGACTGAGCCCCGATGCCCGCGCGGATCGACCCGTTCGTGGACGTGCTGCTCCGAGAGCGGGGAGAACAGCTGTATCTCCTCCCCGACGAGCCGGTCACGATGGTCAAGGACGGGAAGTCTCGGAAGGTGAGCCGCCAGCCGCTCACGGACCAGCACATCTACGCGCTGCTCGTCGAGGTGGCCCCGTCCGAATCGGCGGACCGCATCGACCAGATGGCCGAGACGGAGTTCGAGTACGTGGCGGACCGGGGGCTAGTGCGGGTGCGCATCGTACCGGAGGGCGGGCGGCTCACGGCGATGGTCGCGCCTCTCGAGCAGGGGACTCTTGAGGAAACGGTCGTCCCGGCCGCGGCCGCGCGCGAGGCGTCCCCCCGTGGCACGCCGCGCCCCACCCCTTCGCCCCGCGCAGTTCCCCCGGCGCCACCCCCACCCACGCAGGCTCGTACGGCCCCACCAGGCCCACCAGCCCCGCCCCGCCCGCCCGCGAGCGCCGCCGCCGCGCCCATGGTCGAGGGCCCGCCAGCGCGGCCGACGGCCCCCGCTACTGCGCCGGTGCTGCCGGCCGAGGTCCCGGCCCCCCAATACAAGGCGGCCGAGCAAGCGTTGGGGGAGCTGCTGCGCCAGCTGGTCCACACCAAGTCGTCCGACCTGCACCTCCGCGTGGGTGAGCCGCCGATCTTCCGCACCCACGGTGAGATGAAGCGGCAGGCAGGGGAGCGCGTGCCGGCGGAGCAACTTGAATTGATGCTGCTCGCCGTGATGCCCGAGCGGAACCGCGCCGAGTGGAAGGAGACCGGGGACGCCGACTTCGCCTACGAGATCGGCGGTCTCGCGCGCTTTCGGGTCAACGCGGGGCGCGACCGCAAGGGCCCG
>QHUR01000178.1 GCA_003221995.1 Gemmatimonadota bacterium
CACCGCGAGTCGGAGCGGGAACAGCCCCATCGGCGCCTCGCCGATGGCGTGGAGCAACCCGTACAGCACCCAGATCGCGAAGCCCGCGAGCACCGCGGTCCGCGGACCGGCCCCGAAGCGCGGCCGGATCGCGGCGTAGAACCAGACGAGGAAGATGCCGAAGAGAAAATCAAAGATCACGAACCAGATGATCATCGATCCCGTCATCGGCCCTTTGCCCAGGGCCTGCAGCGCCGCGTTGAAGTCGGCGGCGAGCACCTTGCCGTAGACGACCCAATCGATGACGTTGAGGACCAGCCCCGCCAGCAGCCCGCCCAGCACGACGCGACCCCAGTTGATCTTGCCCATGTGCGACCTCCGTTGATGGGGACGAGCAGCTTCACCGACCCGCGGCCAGAGTAGGGCGTCGGACGGGCGGGGTCAAGCGCACCTACGGCACGAGTAGCACCGCCACCAACCCCCCCAGCCCATCGCGCACCGTCGCGACCCCGTTCGGGACCACCCAGTCCCAGCCATCGACCAGGACATTGAAGTGGTAGAGACCCGACTCGAGCAGGAACGCGCCCTCCCACTCGTCGCCTGCGAGCGGCCGCAACGGCACCGGCCGCCAGGCGGTCCAATCGCCCGCGATCGCTACCGCCTTCGCGCCCTCGAAGCTGAAGCGGACGACGACGCTGTCCCCCCGTCGCTCGGGCACGAGGGGCGGCCAGCGGCGCGTGGGCGCATCCACCGAGGGCCGGTGCCTGCCCCACACTCGCAGGCTGGCCGTGACATAGCCCGCGCGGTCCAGAGCCTGGTACGGGTCCGGGAGGTAGCCGCCGCCGCTCGCCTCGAGCGACACGACAGGAGCCACGAACCAGCGCAGCGACACGCTCGCCGCCCCCTTCGAGCCGTAGGCGTCGGAAACTCGCCCGACGGCCCAGAGCGTCGTGCTGACCGGCCCGCGCTCGAGCGTGACACCGCCGCTCACGTCTGTGAACCAGGCGCCGAGAAAGTGGGTCGGTTCGAAAGCGAGCTGCCAGGTTGTCCCGGGGCCCGCCCGCCACCAGGCGCGCGCGCGCGCGTGGAACGCGCCGACCGAGGGAGCGTCCTGGATCCAGCCGCCCGACGGGCCCCCCCCCACCCCCACGCCCCAGTTTGAGGTCCACCACAACGCCTCACCGATCCCGTGGGCTGCGGCGGTCCAACCGCCGTCGGTGCGCCTGGTGCCGGCCCAGATGCCCTCGGCACCGAGCCTCATGCGTCCCAGCAGGGGCCGCGTCGCGGCCCACACGTCGGCCCGCCCCTGGAGCGACCAAGCGCCTCCTGGGAGCGAGGCGAGTGAGCCCGCGACACTCCCGTAGCGCGCCTCGGTCCCGTACTCCAGGGCCGGAGCGAAGGTCGCGGAGCTGAAGCTCGTGCCGCCGGGGAAGCGCACCGTGCCCACACCCACGCCGAGCGAGGCCTGGGTCTGCGCAAGCGAGGTCTGGGCGCACGGTGTGCCGAGCGCCAGCACCAAGAGGGCACGCTTCATTCGGCTGGAACGTAGCGGCTATGTGCGGGGCGGGAATGGGTCAGCAAAACAGAGGGGCACAGCATGCTGTGCCCCTACAGTCTTCTCTGTGGGAAGGTTCCCTGCGCTCCAGCCTACGGTCGATGGATCCCGGACTGGCCGGGGCTCGCGGGCCGATGGGATTGTGGTGATGGCGTAGCTGGGGTAGCGGACCCCGGCGTGGCCGGGGTGGCCGGGGTGGCCGGCAGCGCCGCGTTGGCATTGCGGTCCGCCCTATGCGTCACCCAGCCGCGCACGTGCGCCGCCCGGTTTGCAGCTACCCTGGCGCGCGCCGCGGCCATGTTGGCCTGGCCGTTGTCCGACGCGTGATTGGTGTGCGTGGCGGGCGCCTGTGCCGCGAGGATGCCGGGGAAAACCAGCGCCGCCGCGACTGCTGCGAGCTTGCGAAGCATGGTGTGTCCTCCCTCTATCTGGCGCGCGCCTCAATCCGGCGCTGCGCGAGCAAGTGAATCACGCTTGTGAGGCGATCGTGAACGGCGTTGCCGTCTGGATCGGGCCCCTGGGCCCGCTGCCAGAGGTCGTCGAACGCTTCGCTCACGACAGACTCCGTGTCCTCCGGATTCACCAGGAGGGCGTAAGCGACCGCGTAGGCCGTGGTGCGGTAGCGCGCCATCAGCTCGACGAGGGCGGTGCGATCGCCCCGGGCCATGCGAGCCACCAGGGTAGTGTCGGCCGTGAGTGGCCGCTCGGGTAGAGTCATCGGATGGTTCTCAGTTGCCGTTTCCGCTCGCAACACTGCCCTCGTCCTGCGGATCGTCCTAAAGACGCCCGCCCCGGGGGTTGGGTAACACACGAGGCGTAAGCAGCGGGGCCGCGCGCTGTTACCGGTGCGGCCCGGGCGGACTCTTTCAGTGTGACGGTTGCCGCTACTCCCACGAGGGCCTAGCATCCCGGTGGGCCGACGGAAGCGCGAGGAAACCGGGTGGGTCGAGCGGAGCCAGCGAGCGACGGCGCAGTGGTGCGGGCGGTGCTCGCGGGGGACGTCGAGCAGTTCGCCGTACTGGTGCGGCGCTACCGCGATCGCTATGCGCGGTACGCGGCACACATGCTCGGCTCGGCCGACGCCGCCGAGGACGCGATCCAGGACGCCCTCATTCGCGCGTTCGACCAGCTGAAGCAGTGCCGGGAGCCGGACAGGTTCGCCGGGTGGTTCTTTCTGATCCTGCGGAACCGCTGCTTCGCGGAGCGGCGCCGCGGGTTGCGCGAACCCCGGCCCCTCGAGGATGCGCAGCAGGTCGCCACTTCCTCGGACGGGCCCGACGGTGCCGTGGAGCGGTTCGAGCGCCGGAGCGCGCTCGCGCGAGCCCTCCACGTGCTGACGCCGGAACAGCGCGAGGTGTTCGTGTTGAAGCACGTGGAAGGGTTGGCGTACGAGGAGATCGCCCAACGGACGGGCACGACGGTAGCCTCGCTCAAGATGCGGATGCACCGGGCGTACGACCGGCTGCGGGATGAATTGGAGGAGCACCGATGACGTGGGAATTCCACCCCCTGGTGAAGCGCGTGCTGGACGGCGAGCTGACGCTCGGCGACCTGCCGCTCGAGTTGCGGCCGGAAGCCGAGGAGGCGCTCCGCATGCTGGCGGCGCTGGACCGCACGCCGGTGACGCTGTCCCCCGGGCTCGATGTGCGCGTGATGGAGACCGTGCGCCGCCGGGCAGGCTCGCCTGCGACCGCGAGGGAGTCCTTCAGGGCGGTGCGCGTGTGGCGCTGGATCTCCGCGCCGCGCGACGTGGAGATCCGGCTGCGGGTGCGGCCGTGGGCCGTCGGTGCCCTCGCGGCTGCGGCGGCGCTCGTCCTGCTGCTCTTGGCCAGGCCGAATGCGACGCCCCGCGGCGCACCCGCCGCCCCGACAGCGGCGTCCGCAGAGGGGAGCGTGCTCGTGCGCTTCGTGCTGTTTGCGCCGCGTGCGCACCGCGTGGCGATCGCCGGGACGTTCAACCAGTGGGACCGGGAAGCCACGCTCCTCGCCCCGGCGGGCACGACCGGGGTCTGGACGACGACCCTCGCCCTGGCGCCGGGGCAGCACCAGTACGCCTTTGTGGTCGATGGCGAACGCTGGGTGACCGACCCGGCGGCGCCCGCGGTGGACGACGGCTTCGGTCGTCGCAACAGCGTCGTCGCCGTCCCCGGAGCGCGCGCCTTGTGAGAACTCCTTGCCTGACGGTCTGCGTGGTGCTCGGCGCAGCCGGGCTCGCTGCGCAAGGGAACGTCGCGGCCCGGCTCGCCGGGCGCGTGCCTGCGGAGGTCGTTGCGGCTGCGCGCGGGATCGTTGATTCGGCCGCCGCGCGCGGCCTGCCGGTCGAGCTGCTGATGCAAAAGGCTCTGGAAGGCGGGGCCAAGGGCGTGCCGGCGGACCGCGTGATCGCGGCCGTGCGCACGCTCGCCGGCGAGCTCGACGCGTCCGCGGGCGCGCTGCGCGCGGCTGGTCTCGCGGCGCCGGACGGCGACGCCATCGAAGCGGGCGCGTTCGCCCTCACGGCGGGACTTCAGGAGGGGCAGGTACGTGAGCT
>QHUR01000090.1 GCA_003221995.1 Gemmatimonadota bacterium
CTCTACGACCTCATGGCGCGCGCTCCGGACTCGGACGAGGCGGCGGCGGCCGTGGGAGTCGCGCTCGCCGCCGTGCCCGCGGCCGCGCCCTCCGAGCTCCTCGCCTTGGGGCGCGCCATGAAGTCACACGGCGGCGCAAGCGACGCGCGCGGGTTCGTCGAGCGCGCCGTGCGCCTCGGCGATTCGAGCGCGGCAACGCTGCTCTTGCTCGGGGATCTGCTTGGGGGCGCGGGTCGCTACCGGGACGCGGAGCGGGCCTATCGGGCGGCCGCAACGGATTCGCTCGTCGGGCCGCTCGCGATCTACCGCCGCGCCCGGGTGCTGGTGCGCCTGGGGGACCCCGGCGCCGACGAAGCCCTGGCTGCCTTCGCGCAGAGCTACCCGGCGGACACCGCTGCCCCGACAGCCTTGTACCTGATCGGCGACATGCGGGGCGAGCGCGGGGACGCAGCCGGCGCCGCACGCTGGTTCGGCGAGCTGATCGCCCGGTACCCCGTCGACCCGCGCTCCTCGGTCGCCCGATTCCGACTGGCCTTCGAGGCCGCGCGGCGAGGCCTCCTCGACAGCGCCGCGGCGCTGTACCAGTCCGAGGTCACGGCGGGCGCGCCGCAGCGCATGGGGGCGCGTTTCTGGCTGGGCAAACTGGCGCTCCAGCGGGGCGACACGGCCGCGGCGCGGGCCATGTGGCTCAGCCTGGCCCGCGACGACTCGATCGGCTACTACGGGCTGCGGGCCCGCAGGGAGACCGGGTCGCCGCCGCTCGCGTTCGCGCCCGCCACGCCGCCGCCCGTCCCGCCCGGGGTGGTCGCGGCGCTCGGGCGGCTCGACACGCTGATGCTGGCGGGCCTCGACTCCGAGGCCCAGGCCGAGGTGCGCGGCGTACTGGCCCGCGCGCCGCAGGAGTTGGAGGCGTTGCTCGTCTGGAGCGACCGGCTTGCCCAGCGCGGCTTCGGGCCCGCGGCGGTGCGGCTCGGGTGGCAGGCGGCTCTGCGCGTGCCCAACGATCCCCGTGTGCTCCGCGCCATTTTCCCCTGGCCGAACCGCGGCGCGGTCGAGGCCGAGGCTGCAGAGTTCGGCGTGGACCCCCTGCTATTCGTGGCGATCGTGCGGCAGGAGAGCGTGTTCGATCCCGAGGCGCTTTCCCCCGCCGGCGCGCGCGGACTGGCGCAGCTCCTCCCCGGCACGGCCGCGCTGACTGCCCGCGGGCTCGACGTCACGTTTTCCCCCGAATGGATCACCGTCCCCGACCTGAACCTCCATCTCGGCGCCGCGCACCTCGCGGAGCTGCTGCGGCGCTTCGGCGGCCGCCTCGAGCCCGCGATCGCGGCGTACAACGCCGGCGTGTCCCCGGTGACCCGCTGGGTGGGCCGCGAAGGAGCGGACGACCCCGACCGCTTCATCGAGCTGATTCCCTACCAGGAGACGCGCGGCTACGTTCGCTCCGTGCTGCGCAACCGCGAGCTGTATCGGGCTTTGTACGGGATCTCAACCAATTGAGCGGTGGTCAGTTAGGCCGGTGCACCGTCGCGACACTCCGCCGCGCTCTCGTGTATTGACAACGTTTTCGCCCCACGGCAAATCTATCCCGCCCGACACCGGTGCCGGGCAGGCTGTTCAGCCCTAGTGTGCGACTTCGCAGGAGGCAGCTCGAATGGCAAAGGGAAAGGTGAAGTGGTTCAATGACGCCAAGGGGTACGGCTTCATTGAGCAGGAGGGGGGCGAGGACGTCTTCGTCCACTTCTCGGCGATCCAGATGGACGGCTTCAAGACGCTGGCGGAAGGACAGGTCGTCGAGTTCGAGGTGAAAACCGGCGAGAAGGGGCTCCACGCGGCGAACGTCGTCCGAGTGTAATCGCTCCGCACGCCATTCGCTCAGCCCCGCCCGAGCCTCGCAGGGCGGGGCTGTTGTTTGCGGTCTATTATTCTTCTGCACCCATGCCAGGCGCCTCCGCCGCTGCTCCAGCGGCGCCCACGCTCTTCCTCGTCGACGGCTACGCGCTGATCTATCGCGCCTTCTTCGCGATGATCGCACGCCCGCTCAAGACGACGCGGGGTGAGAACACGTCGGCGGCGTGGGGCGTCACGAATTTCCTGCTGCGCCTGCTGGAACAGCACCGACCGGAGCGCCTTGGCTGGGTACACGACGTGGGAACGTCGTTCCGCCAGGAGACCTACCCCGCCTACAAGGCCACCCGCCAAAAGCTCTCCGAGGAGCTGCAACAGGACTTCGATCGTTCGGTCGAGCGGATCGCGCAGCTGCTCGCAGCGTTCGGCGTGCCGCTCGTGGGCGTGGAGGGCTACGAGGCCGATGACGTGATCGGCACGCTCGCCACCCACGCGGCGGGAGCGGGGTTTCGCGTGGTCATCGTCTCGGGCGACAAGGATTTCTATCAGCTCATCGGTCCGAACGTCGTGCTGCTCAACCCCGGCCGGGGCGGGCCCGCGGCCGTGGAAGAGCAGTGGGTGGATGAGTCGAACGCGAGTGAGCGGCTGGGCGTGCCGCCGGCGCGGGTCGTGGATTACCTCGCGCTCGTGGGGGACAGCTCGGACAACATCCCCGGCGTGAAGGGAGTCGGCGACAAGACGGCGCTCGAGCTGATCCAGGCGTACGGCGATCTCGACGGCATTCTGGCGCGCGCGGCGGAGATACGCGGGAAGCGCGCGCGCGAGGCGCTGCTCACGCAGGTCGCGGAGGCGCGCTTGTCGCGCGACCTCGTCACGATCCGGCGCGACGTACCGCTGCCGCTCGAGCTCGACGCCCTCCGGGTGCGGCCCCCCGATCTCCCCCGGCTCACGCAGCTCTTCACGGAGCTGGAGTTCCGGTCCCTGATCCCGCGGTTGGAGCGTCTCGTTGCGGCCCCCCCGGCCCCCCCGGCCCCCCCGGCCCGCCCCGCCCCCCAGACGCCCCCGGCGCCGCCGCCCGCGCCGCCCGCGGTGGCCGCAGCCTCGCCGGCGCCTGGCGCGCGGATCGTGGATGACGCGGCTGGCATCGCGGCGGTCGTCGCCGAGTGCCGCACGGCTCCCGTCGTCGCCTTGGACACAGAAACCACGTCCGTTGACCCGTTCCGCGCGACGCTCGTCGGGATGTCGCTCGCCGTGAGACCGGAGCGGTCCTGGTACCTGCCGTTCGGCCACCTGGCCCCTGATGGAGAGCTCGCCGCGGGTGAGCCGCCGCGCAACCTTCCGCCGCTCTCGAGTCCGGCCCTGGCGCCGCTGCGAGCGCTGCTCGCGGACCCGCAAGTCCCCAAGGCAGGGCACAACGTCAACTATGACTGGCTCGTGTTGCGGCGTCACGGCGTGGAGCTGGCCGGCGTCGTCTACGACTCGATGCTCGCGAGCTTCGTGCTCGACCCGGCGCGGCGCTCCCACGGCTTAGCCGAGCTCGCGCGGGAGCGGCTGGAAATCGAGATGCAGACCTATGCCAGCGTCGTGGGCCGTGGGCCGGGGGGGCGGGGGGGGCGGGGGGAGCAGCCGTTCGCGGAGGTGCCTGTGGCCGTGGCGGCGCGCTACTGCTGCGCCTCCAGCGAGGTCGTGCTGCGGCTGCGAGACGCCTTCCGGCCGGAGCTCGAGGATCACCAGCTCTTCCGGCTGCTCGACACGATCGAGGTGCCGCTCATCCCCGTGCTCGTGGATATGGAGTGGCACGGCGTGCTGGTGGACCGGGAGGTGCTGGGGCAGATCTCCCGTCAGTTCGCGCGGGAGCTGGGGGAGCTGGAGCAGGCCATCTATCGCGCCGCCGGTACGGACTTCAACATCAACTCCACGCCGCAGCTGCGTCACATCCTGTTCGAGAAGCTCCAGCTGCCGGCGCTCAAGAAGACCAAAACTGGCGCGTCCACGGACTTCGAGGTGCTGGAGCAGCTCGCGGCGCTGGGGCATGAAGTGCCCCGGCTCCTCATCGAGTACCGCGAGCTCGCGAAGCTCAAGTCCACCTACGTGGACGCCTTGCCCGGGTACGTGAACCCGGCCACGGGGCGCATCCACACGAGCTTCAACCAGGCGGGGGCCGCGACCGGTCGCCTGTCGAGCTCGGAGCCGAACCTGCAGAACATCCCCGTCCGCACTCCCCGGGGTGAAGCGATCCGTCGGGCTTTCGTCGCGGCGCCCGGATGGCGGCTGCTCACGGCCGATTACTCGCAGATCGAGCTACGGCTGCTCGCCCATCTGTCCGGCGATCCCGCCTTCCTGCACGCCTTCGCAGAGGGGGGGGACATCCACCGCCAGACGGCCGCGATCATCTTCGGCGTGTCTCAGGACGAGGTGACGCCCGACATGCGGGCGCGCGCCAAGACCATCAACTTCGCCACCATCTACGGCCAGGGCCCGTTCGCGTTGTCGCGCCAGCTCGGCATCACGCAGGAGGAGGCAACGGAGTTCATCAAGCAGTACTTCACGCGGTTCCAGGGAGTGCGCGCGTGGCTCGACCGCACGGTGGCCCAGGCCCGCGACCAGGGCTATGTGGAGACGCTGTTCGGCCGCCGGCGCTACGTTCCGCAGCTCAAGGACAAGAACTTCAACATCCGCGCCTTCGGGGAACGCACGGCCACGAACTCGCCGCTGCAGGGTTCGGCCGCCGACCTCATCAAGCTCGCCATGATCGGGATCGACCGGGCCCTGCGGGAGCGCGGTCTCGCCACCCGCATGCTGCTACAAGTGCACGACGAGCTGGTGTTCGAGGTGCCGGAATCGGAGCAGGAGGACGCAACGGGGCTCGTAAAAAGCCACATGGAATCGGCGGCGACATTGCGTGTACCGCTCGTCGTAAGTATCGGCGTGGGAAGGAATTGGGTCGATGCCAAGGGTTAAGCATAGCTCTTGCAGGTTCGGCGGGGGGCGCCCAATATGGTGGCGCCGGGCCTCGGGTTATAGCTCCACGGTTCGGCGCCCTTTAGCGCCCTGGAGGGTGAGCGGTGCTGTCTCGACGTGGCTTTACCCTGATCGAGCTCCTCATCGTGGTGGTGATCATCGGGATCCTCGCGGCTATCGCGATTCCGAAGTTCGCCAACACGAAGGAGAAGGCGTACATCGGCGCGATGAAGTCGGACCTGCGGAACCTCGCAACGGCCGAGGAAGCCTTCTTCTACGACAGCACGAACTACACGACCAACCTGGCGCAGATGAACAACTTCTCCGCGTCGACCGGAGTCACGCTGGTCGTCAATGAGGCCACGCCCGCGGGATGGTCGGCGACGGCGTCGAGCGCCACCACCACGCACAAGTGCTATCTCTTCTCGGGCACTGCGACGCCCCCTGTGAGCGGTATGATCGAAGGCCGTATACTCTGCCAGTAGCAGGCGCCTATCGAGAGTTCGCACGCCGCCGCGAGGGGATGTGCTTCGCCCTGGACGGCGGCGTTTGGCTTCATCGCCACCGCTTGCGCGGGGAGCCGATGGTGCATCTCGTGAGCGCGGACCGCGACAGGCTGCTCGCGCTGGGCCGCGATCTGGGACTGCGCCAGGAGTGGCTGCAGTACAAGCCGCTCAAGGACCCGAGGACCGGACAGCGCGTAGCGGCGTGGCACTGGGACCTGTGGGGTGAAAAGCTTGAGCGGCTAGACGCCGAGACGACGAGGTAGACGCCCAGCGGCCGAGACGCTGAGTGGATCTGAGGAGCAGGGCGCGAGTAAGACCTGCTTCCGCACTCGTCCCTCACATCCACTCGGCGTCTCAGCGACGGGGCGTCTACCTGTTCGTCTAACCGTCTACTTCCCGCTCGAGCTTCGGCGCCCTCACGCCTGGCCACCAGTTCCATCTTCCCGCGATGTGCATGATGGCCGGCACGAGGACCATACGGATCAGGGTCGCGTCCAGCAGCACGGCGGCGGCGAGGCCGAATCCCACGAGTTGTACCGCGAGGACGCGGGAGAAGGCGAAGGTGCCGAACACGAGGATCATGATCGCGGCGGCGCTCGTGATGGTCGACGCGGTGGCGGACAGTCCCTCCATCGTGGCGTGGTCGTTGCGGCCCGTCTTGTCGAAAACCTCCTTCACACGGGTCAACAGGAACACCTCGTAGTCCATTGACAGGCCGAATACGATGGCGAACACCAGCACCGGCACGACGGCCCAGATCGCCTCGGTCGGCCCCTCGAGGCCGAAGAGCCGCCCGCCGTAGCCGTGCTGGAACACGAGCACGGTGAGCCCGAAGGCGGCGCCCACCGAGAGGCAGTTCAGGAGCACCGCTTTGAGCGGCACGAGCACCGACCGAAAGGCGGCGAACAACATGATGGCCGTGATGCCGAGGACGAGGCCCATCGTCTCGGGGAAGCGCCGCAGCAGCTCGTGTTGCGTGTCCACGTTGGACGCGGCGAAGCCCCCCACCAAGATCTCCGCGCCGCCCAATCCCCGCACGCCGCGGTGCACGACGGCCCGCACATGGCGCGCGACGTCCATCATCCCCGCGAGCGATACCGTGTCGGCGGGGATCACGTCCAGCAGCGTGGTGCGTTCGTCAGTGCTCAAGTAGGCGTCGAAGAACTTCGCGTACTTCTGGCGCGCCGCCGCGGGGTCGCTGTAGAAGAACAGCAGCTGCAGCGTGGACATGTGGGGCCGGACGCTCGCCACGCCGCGCACCTCGCGCACGCGGGGATCCTTGCGGATCGAGTCGGTGAGCGCCTTCAGGCCGCTGAGCCAGCGGCCCCTCGGCGCATGCTCGCCTTCGGGCAGTTGCACGACCACGCGGATGGGCTGGATCACGCCGCTC
Source organism: Gemmatimonadota bacterium (assembly GCA_003221995.1). Classification (GTDB taxonomy): domain Bacteria; phylum Gemmatimonadota; class Gemmatimonadetes; order Gemmatimonadales; family GWC2-71-9; genus AG29. Next base: position 6,703 of record QHUR01000090.1, read on the forward strand.
GCCCCCATCGCCCGGAGCGCCGCCAGGCCCCGGCCGGACTCGGACTCCGGCGGGAACCAGTTCGTCGCCGGAAGGCCGAGCCGGATCTGCGTGGCCGGGAAGGCGAGCAGCACGACGGCGCTGCCGCCCGCGGCGACGGCACGCCACGGGCGGTGGCCCAGCCAGCGGGCCCAGCGCTCCCATCCCGTGGGGGCGTGAAACGTCGCGAGCGGGCGGGCCAGCCATTTGGGGCGATCGATGTTGCGGCCCAGGACGGCGAGCACGGCGGGGAGAAATGTCGTCGCGAGCAGGACGGCGACGAGCACCACGAACAGTCCGCCCACCCCCACGGACCGCGTGTCCGAGAGCGGTGTCGTGAGTAGCGCCGCGAAGCCGACGACCACCGTCAACCCCGACGTGATCACCGCCGACCCGGCCGTCTCGACGGTGCGCACGGCGGCGTCGACCGGCGAGAGCCCGCGGTTCAGTTCCTCGCGGAACCGCGTGACCACGAGCAACGAGTAGTCGATCCCCACGCCGAGCCCCACCATCGTGGTGATGTTCAGCACGAACACCGACATGGGGACGTACCTCGCCGCGATGGTGACGAGGCCCAGCGCGATCGTGATCGCCAGCACGCCGACTACGATGGGGACCATCGCGGCCACCAGCGCCCCAAACGCCACGATCAGCACGACGAGCGTCAGGGGCAGGACCCGCCGCTCGCCACGCTCGCTGTCCTCGGCGCTGATCGTGCGCACGTCGTGATCCAGCGCGGGAAAGCCCGTCACCATCACGTCGAAGCCATCCGCGCCGGGCGCTCGGCCCATCGCGTCGCGGATGGCCGCGCGCAGGTCGGGCACGACGCTCTTGCTGATGTCGCTTGTGAACTCGGGGGTGAGGGCGGCGATCAAGAAGGTGGTGCGGCGGTCCGGGCTCACGAAGCTGGATTCGCCGATCGAGCGGACCGAGATGATCTGACTCACGTAGGCCTGCCGCTCGGCGACGGCCTTCAGCGTGTCGAGCACCCGCTCGAAGCGCTGGTTGGTCCAGCGTACGGGACCATGGACCACGATCGCGACGTAATCGGCGAAGGGGCTGGGGAAGGCCTGCTTGAGGAGCTCCGTGGCGCGGGAGGCCTCCGTGGTTTCGCTGATCCCACCCCGCAGCGCGAGCACCTGCTGGACGTGGCTGGCTCGCGGCGCGAAGAGCAGCGCGAGCGCCGCCCACGCCGCGATGACCCAGCCGCGCCAACGGACGAGGAAGGTCCCGGGGAGCGCGAACAACTACTGTCCCAGCATGCGGAGGCCACAATCATAGAGAGGCCGGGCACCCAAAGCTAGCGGCGGGACCGCGGCGTTCCGCATATTGCGCGCATGGTCGAACGGCGAATTTCCGCACTGCTTGCCGCTCTCGCGGTGCTGCTGGTGTGCGCCATGCTGTGGGACGCGTTCGGAGGCGTGCGCGCGCGCCGGCCGGCGCCCCGAGCGCTCTCAGCTGTCGATACGGCGTCGGCCTCTCACCGTCCGGGGCCGCTGTCGGAGACCACAGCCGTGCAGGGAGCGCGCGTGCCCGCCCTCGTCCCCCCCGCCCCCGGCGCCCCCGGCGCCCCCGGCACTGTCGTCGCGCCGTCCAATGTCTCGTACGCCGAGCTGCTCGCCCGTTCCGAAACGCGGCGCCGCATCCGCGCCAGCGCCGGCCTGACCTATCTCAATGAAGTCGTGGCGGAGACCGGCGACTCGATGCTGCACCGCTGGGATGACCGCCTCCATCGGCCCGTGCGGGTATACCTCGCGACCGGGACGGCGGCCAATTTCCAGCCGCAGTTCCTCGGCGCCGTCCGCGACGCGTTCCAGCGCTGGCAGGAGGCGGGCGTGGCGGTGCGCTGGGATCTCGCGGCGGACTCCGCCGCGGCGGAGGTGCGATTCAAGTGGAAGGTGCAGTTCGAGGAGGAGCGGACGGGCCAGACCGACCTCACCTGGGACCAGGACGGACACCTCCAGACCGCCATCGTGACCCTCGCCACCTTCGATCCCAAAGGGCACCCGCTCGGCACGGACGAGGTGCGCGTCATCGCGCTCCACGAGATCGGCCACCTCATCGGGCTCGACCACTCGTCCGACACGACCGACATCATGTACCCGGTCACCAAGGTGCGGGACCTGTCGCCCCGGGACATCCAGACCGCGATGCTGCTCTACGACCTCGCGCCTGGCTCGATCCGCTGAGCGGCTTCCGCGCGCGGCGGGCTGTATATTGAGGAAAGGGCAGCAGCGTATGGTGCACCGCGGCATCACCTCCTTCCTGCAGCACGACACCCCCGACGGTGGACCGGCGTCGCTCGCGCAAGCGCTGGACGGGCGGGTGCGTGAGGGCGAGCTGGTCGAGCGACGGCCCGACGGCGCGGTGCGCTGCTTCGCCTGCGGCCACCGCTGCCTCGTGAAGCCCGGGCGCCGGGGCATCTGCAAGGTGCGCTTCAACAAGGACGGGGTGCTGCAGGTGCCGGCCGGCTATGTCGCCGCCCTGCAGTGCGATCCGACCGAGAAGAAGCCCTTCTTCCACGCTCTCCCCGGCTCTGACACGCTCACGTTCGGCATGCTGGGCTGTGATTTCCATTGCGGCTACTGCCAAAACTGGCTCACGTCGCAGGCGCTGCGCGACGACGCGGCGGGCGTTCTGCCCACCGACGTCACGCCGGACGCGCTGGTGCGCTTGGCCCTCCGGCAGGGGGCGAAGCTCGTCGGCTCCTCCTACAACGAGCCGCTCATCACGGCCGAGTGGGCGGTGGACGTCTTCAAGGTAGCCCGGGCCGAGGGGTTGAAGACCGCGTTCATCTCGAACGGCAACGCCACGCCCGAGGTCCTCGACTACATCCGCCCCTGGACCGACTGCTACAAGATCGATCTCAAGGCGATGGACGATAAGCGCTATCGCGAGCTGGGTGGCGTGCTGCAGCATGTGCTCGACGCGGTCCGCATGGTGTACGAGCGAGGCTTCTGGGTCGAGATCGTGACGCTGGTCGTGCCCGGCTTCAACGACGATACGGCGCAGCTGCGGCGCGCAGCCGAGTACCTCGCGTCGGTGTCGCCCGAGATCCCCTGGCACGTAACGGCGTTCCATAAGGACTACAGGATGACTGACCCCGACGACACGTCGGCGGAGACGCTGGTGCGGGCGTGCGAGATCGGGGCGGCGGCCGGCCTCAAGTTCATCTACGCCGGTAACCTCCCGGGGCGTGTGGGCCGCTGGGAGAACACCTATTGCCCCGACTGCGGCGACCTCCTGATCGAGCGCTACGGCTACGTCATCGAGCGAAACAAGCTCGCGGCCCACGGGCGCTGCCCCACCTGCGGCCGCGGCATTCCGGGCCTGTGGTGCTAGCGGTCGTTCTGCTGCAAGTCGCAGTCTCTTTCACCCCGGCGCACCCCGGGTTTGACGCCGCCACCTTTGACCCGATCGTTCTGGGCGGCATCCGCGCCGGCGCCTACCCCGGAGCGGCGTTCGTCGTGGGGCGCCGCGACACCATCCTCTTCGCCAAGGGCTACGGGCGGCTCACGTGGTCCCCCTCCGCGCGCCCGGTGTCGCCTGAGAGCACGCTCTACGATCTCGCCTCGCTGACCAAGGTTGTTGCGACCACGACCGCGGCCATGCTGCTGGTGGAGCGCGGCAAGCTTGACCTCGACGCGCCGGTGGCGCACTACGTCCCGGAGTTCGACGGGCCCGGAACGGCCGGGATCACCGTGCGGCAGCTCCTCACCCACACGTCCGGGCTGCGCGCCACGCTCCCCTTGTACGAGGAGCCGGACAGCGCCGCGGCGCTCGCCGCGCTGTTCCATGTGACGCCGATCGTGCCGCCGGGGACGCGCGTCATCTACTCGGACCTGAACGCGATGCTTTCCGGCGAAATCGTGCGCCGCGCGGCGGGGGAGCCGCTCGACCGGTTCACGGCGCGCGAGATCCTCGCACCCCTCGGCATGACGCAGACGACGTTCCGGCCGCGGCGCGCCCTGTTTGACCGCACCGCCCCGACGGGCGAGTGGCGCGGGACGCCCGTCGCCGGCGTCGTGAACGACCGCAACGCGGCGCGGGTCGGCGGCGTGGCGGGGCACGCCGGGCTGTTCGCTCCGGCTGCGGACGTGGCGCGGTTCGCGCAGTTCATGCTGCGGCAGGGCACCTTCCCCGACGGGCGCCCGTTGCTCCAGGCGGAAACGGTGCGCCGCTTCACCGCGCGGAGTGCGGGGCCTGAGCGGGGAACCGGTGGGGAAGCGCGCGCGCTGGGATGGCAGGCGCTGCCCACGGGGGAAGCGGTGAGCAGCGCCGGGCATCTGTTCGGACCCCGCAGCTACGGCCACACCGGATGGACCGGCACCTCGCTGTGGATCGATCCGGACCGGGATCTGTTCGTGGTGCTCTTGACCAATCGCGCCTACGCGCCGCGGGCCCGGCGCTCGTTCACCGCGCTGAAGGAGGTGCGCGGGCGGCTCGCCGACGCCGCCGCGCAGGCGTCCGATGCCGGCGCGCGCTGACCGCCCCACGCTGTTTTACGACGGAGAGTGCGGATTCTGCCGCGACGCGGTCGCGGTGCTGTCCCGCTGGGATCGCGAGGGCCGCATCGAGCTGATCCCGTTCCAGGACGCGGCCCGCGTGGCCCAATTCGGGCTGCCCCTCCCCGCGCTCGCCGCGGCAATGCACCTCGTGCTGCCCGACGGTCGCGTGGTCGCGGGGGCGGACGCGGTGCCCGAGCTCGGGCGGCTGCTGCCGGGGAAGCGGTGGCTGACTTGGCTGTTCGCGGTGCCGGGCGTGCGCCCGATCGCGCGGCGCGCCTACGCCTGGATCGCGGCGCGACGGCGCTGCCTGGTGCCGGGCCGACCCGCCGGCTAGGTTGTCACGAGAGGAGGAAGCATGGTGGCGACTGCGACGCTGAACGAGGAAGCCGTGCGCCGGGCGCTGCGGCAGGTGAAGGACCCCGAGCTCGACATGAACATCGTCGACCTGGGCCTCGTGTACGACGTCGAGGTGACCGGCGGCGACGTGCGCATCGCGATGACGCTCACGTCGCCGGGGTGCCCGGCCGGGCCGATGATCACGAACGACGTGTACAAGGTGGTGCGGGCGCTCGAGGGCGTGCAGGACGTCGATGTCGACATCGTGTGGGAGCCGTACTGGACGCCCGAACGGATCGATCCGAAGGTCCGCGCGCTGATGGGACTCTAGCGCAGCGCCGCGAGCAGCGCATCTCCCAGCGCCGCCATCTGCCAGCGCCGGAGCTCCTCCACCTGGGCGAGCCCGGCGCCGTCTTTTGGATGCGCGCGCGCGACCGCTTCGAGCGTGACCCGCCCGCACAGCACGCCGGGATCGAGTCCCAGCTCGGCGGCCACGCGGTTGCGGGCCGCCTTGAGTCGCTCGACTCGGGCGTCGATCTCGGGGTCCTTGGGCGGACGCGCCGTCCGCTCGATGCGCGGCAGCTGGGCCTCCGGCAGCGTCAACGCGCGGCGAACCGCGGCGAGCAGGGCCTCGCCGTGGCGGCGGGCGAGGACCGCGGGGAGGCCCGCCACGCGCCCCAGCGCCTCATGCGTCTCGGGTAGCGCCTTGCTCACCGCGAGCAGCGCGTCGTTCCCGATGATCCGGAACGTGGCGGTGTCCGCCCGCGCCCCGACCTCCTCCCGCCAGCGATACAGCTCACGCAGCGTGGCGAGCTGCCGCGGGGCCAGCGCCTTCGCGCCCTTCACGCGCAGGTAGGCGTCCGCCCCGTCACCCGACCCGGTCCAGCGCAGCGCCTCGAGCCGCGCGAACTCCTCCTCCGCCCAGGCGAGACGGCCCAGCGCCACGAGCCGCGCCCGCAGCGCTTCGCGCAGCGCCGGCAGATGCCGCGTGTCGGCGGCGGCGTACTCGAGCATGGCCGGGGGCAGAGGCCGCCGCGACCAGTCGGCCTTTTGATGCTCCTTGGAGAGCCTTACGCCGAGGTACTTGTCCAAGAGCGCCGCGAGTCCCACGGCCCGCTCCCCGGCGAGCTGTGCCGCGATCCGCGTGTCGCACAAGCGCCGCGCGTGGAAGCCGTAGTCTCGGTCGAGGATGCGGAGGTCGTAGTCCGCGTCGTGGAAGACCTTCTCGACCTGCGGGTCGGCGAGCAGCTCCCCCACGGGCGCGAGATCATGCACCGCGAGAGGGTCGATGATCGCGGTCTGTCGGGGGCTCGAGAGCTGGACCAGGAAGATGCGGTCGCGGTAGCGGTGAAAGCTCGCGGCCTCGGTGTCCGCTGCGACGAGCGGCTCGCGCCGCAGCGCGGCGACGACCTCGGCGAGCGCGGCGTCGGTGCGGATGTGCATCATTCTTCTTTGCCGAGTTGCTCCAGTGCGGCGGCGACTTCTTCCAGCGCCTTCGCTAGGGTGCGATAGAATTCGGGGTCCGGCGGCTGGGGAGCCCCGCCCAGCGGGTCGCCGGCGGACTTGCGCGCCAGCCGGGCCGCGTGACGGATGTAATCGGTGGCGACCCGCATCGGTTGTCCTCGCATGAACGGAGCGTGCGTGTCGAGTGCAGCGGGGTTGAGCCCAAAGATACGCGGTGCGCTCGCGCCGGGCAGTCTCGGTGACTGGCCGACCCCGCTCGAGTCCGCGCCTGGGCTCGCCGCCGCGTGCGGCGCAGCCGCGCTCTGGCTCAAGCGCGAGGACCGGTCCTCCCGCCGCTGCGGCGGCAACAAGGTCCGCGGGCTCGAGTTCCTGCTCGGCCCGGCGCCGGCCGACGTCGTGTACCTGACCGCCGGGGGCACGGGCTCGAGCCATTGCCTCGCCACCACGGTCCACGCGGGTGCGCTCGGGGCTCGGACTGTCCTCGCCCAGTTCCCGCAGCCCGACACGGAAGCGAGCCGCGCCGTCGCGACGGCGTGCGCGGCCCGGGCGGCGCTGGTCGTGCGGGCGCGCTCCCCGGCGGGCTTGCCGCTGGCGCTGCTCCGAGCTTGGCGGGCGGCGCGGCGCATGGGCCCCGTTCGCTGGATCCCGTCCGGGGGTGCGCATCCCCGCGCCGTCGTGGGGCACCTGCTCGCCGGTCTCGAGCTCGAGAGCCAGTTGCCCGAGTGGCCGGACGCCATCGTGACGCCGCTCGGCACCGGAGGGACTGCGGCAGGGCTCGGGCTGGCCGTGGCTGCACTGGCGTGGCCGACGACCATCGTCGGCGTGCGCGTCGCACCGCGGCTCGTCGCGAACGCCTGGCGCACGACCCGGCTGGCCCGCGGGGCGGCGCTGCTGCTGGCACGTCACGGCATACGCCTGCCGCCTCCCGTTCCGCGTTTCCCGTTGGCGGTGGTGGATGGCGTGGGCCCCGGGTACGGGCATCCCACTCCCGCGGGCGACGCGGCCCGTCGTCTCGTCGCGCCGCACGGGCTCGTGCTCGATCCCACCTACGGCGCCAAGGCCTTCGCTGCGGTCCCGGAGCTCGCCCGCCGCGGATTTCGTCGCATCGTGTTCTGGCACACGTTTGCGCTCCCCCTGGGCGAGTGAAGTGAGCCGGGCGCGCTCGATCCGTGTGCACGCCGGTGATGCCGAGCTCGCCGTGGCGGTGCGGGGCGAGGGTGAGCCGCTGCTGTTCGTCCACGGGTTCCCGTTCGACCATACGATGTGGCGACATCAGCTCGGGTCTCTGCACGGGTGGCGTCGCATCGCGCTCGATCTGCGAGGCGTGCGCGCCTCGACGGCGCCCGGCGGAGGCTACACGATGGCCCGCTACGCGGACGATCTGGCGGCGGTTCTGGACGCGCTCCGGATCGAGCGGGCCACCGTGTGCGGCCAGTCGCTGGGCGGCTACATCGTGTTCGAGCTGCTGCGACGGCACGCCGACCGAGTGGGCGCCCTGGTTCTCGTGGCCACGAAGCCCGACGCCGACACGCCGGAGGGACAGCGTGCGCGCGACCAGGTTGTCGCACAGGCCGAGCGCGAGGGGCCGGCCGCCGTTGCGGACGGGATGCTCTCGAGGCTGCTCGGCCGCACCACGCGCGCCACCCGGCCGGGGGCGGCGGCGGCAGTGCGGCGGATGGCCGGCGGTTGGTCGGTCGCGGGGATGGTGGGCGCGCAGCGCGCGATGCGGGCCCGGCCCGATTCCACGGAGACGCTGCGCCGGCTGCGCCTGCCCGCGCTCGTGATCGGCGGGGGGGAGGACGAGATCGCCGCCCCGGCAGTCGTCCGGGCAATGGGTGCCCTGATTGCGAACGCCCAGGTCGAGATCGTGCCGGGCGCGGGGCATGCCGTGCCCCTCGAGCGTCCGGCGCGCACGACGCGCGCGCTCGCCGGCTTCCTCGCGACGCTCGCCGGCGGACACGCCCTTCCCCCGAGTGGGGCGGCGGGCTAGCCTTCAATGGTGAGTGCCGCGCAGAAATCGGATCAGATCGAGCCCTTCCGACAGGGGTTCGTTGGCTACGCCAACGTGGACGGGCGGCAGTGGCGGGTGTTGGTGCGGCTACGGCTCGAAGACGAGGCGTGGTGGCGTGGTCGCCTGTGGTTCTCCGAGGCGGGGGGCACCGAGGTCTGGGACAAGGAGGAGCTCCTGGGGCGGAGCCCCGAGGAGCTGCTGCGCCAGGCTCGTGCCCTGCCGGCAGCGGAGATCGTGCGGCACTTTCAGGAGTCCTATGATGAGCGGCGCCGCTACTTCGCGCTGCGGGCGCTCGTGGACGACTTCGTCGACACGGCCCGCGGGCTGAACCGCGTCGCTGTGCGCGCGGGGGTGGACGGCGCCTATGGGCTCGCCACCACCCGCGAGCTCGATCGCCTCCAGCGGCAGATGCAGTTCCTCGTGGCCGGGATGCGGCAGGTGGCCGGGAAAGAAGGCCGCGCGAACCGCTAAAAAAGGAGAGCCCCGGAGCCAAGCTCCGGGGTTCGCCGTCTTCAGGATCCCTTGCGCTCCGGCTTCCCAGGCGGGCTCGCGCCCTGGAACACGTCCCGGTTTTTGGCGATATAGCTCTTCCACTGAGGCGGCGTGTCTTCCTCCGGGAAGATCGCCGTGACCGGGCACTCCGGCTCGCATGCCCCGCAGTCGATGCACTCGTCCGGGTGAATGTAGAGCTGGTCCTCCCCCTCGTAGATGCAGTCCACCGGGCACACGTCTACGCAGGAGCGATCCTTCACGCCGATGCAGGGTTCCGCGATGATGTACGGCATGCGTGGTCGTCGGGCGTCTCCTCGCTCCGCTGGCGGGGCCAAACTGCAAACATAGATTGGGCCCCCCCCCAGTCAAGTGCGCGCCGCGCAGTGGGTTCCTACCCGCCGCACCGGAAATGCTCGTCCTCCTCACTGTGTTCTACCACATGGAGACCGCACACGAGACGTTGTCGCAGCGTCCCGCCTTCGCCCTGGTCGGGGGGTCGCTCGGTTGGCCGGTTGGGATTCTGACCAGTATCTTTGATCCCCATGGGTATCATTCGCGCGAGGCGGAAGAGTGAGACCCGGGTGCTCCTCCTCGAGGCGGGACTGCGTGTGTTTGCTGAGCGCGGCGTCGAGCTCGGCAGCCTCGATGAGGTGGCCGACGCCGCGGGCTTCACGAAGGGCGCCATCTACCGCCAATTCCCCTCCAAGGGAGCGTTTCTCCTGGCCCTGTTCGAGCAGTACGCCGCCGTCGCCCGCGCGGGCCCGGGCGCGCGGCGCGCGCCATGGTTCGTCCCACTGACCCTGGAGTTCGCCGCCCGGGCGGTGCGGGATCCGCTGCTCAGGCGGCGCCTCGCCGTGGTGCTGCGCGAAGCACCGGTCGGGGGCTCGCCGGAAGGGCTCCTGCTCCGGGCCCTGGCACGACTTCTCGCCACGCCTCCAGCCGCCCCATGAGTCCACGGTCGCCCCGGTTGATCGACCTCAGCCACACCATCGAGCACGGGATGGTGACCTATCGGGGCCTCCCCGCGCCCGTGATCGGCGACTGGCTGAGCCGCGACGCCTCGAGCGCTCGGTATGCCCCCGGCACGACTTTCCAGATCGGCAAGATCGGGATGCTCGCGAACACCGGCACGTACATCGACGCACCGTTTCATCGCTTCGAAGACGGGAAAGACATCGCCGCTTACCCCCTCGAGGCGGTGGCGGACCTGCCGGGCGTGGTGATCCGGGCGATCCGGCGAGACGGTCGCGCGCTCGACGCGCCGCGGCTTCGCGGCCGGGACCTGAAGGGGAAGGCCGTGCTGCTCCACACCGGTTGGGACGCGCACTGGCGCACCGATCGTTACGCCTCGGGCCATCCGTTCCTAACTCGTGCCGCGGCCGAGGTGCTCGCGCACGGCGGCGCCGCCCTCGTGGGGATCGATTCGCTCAACATTGACGACGACACGGACGGCACGCGCCCCGCGCATACGATCCTGCTGGGCGCGGGGATCCCGATCGTCGAGCACCTGTGCGGCCTGGGAGAACTGCCGGATCAGGGATTCCGGTTCTTCGCGGTGCCGGCGAAGGTGAAGGGGCTTGGAAGCTTCCCCGTGCGGGCCTTCGGACTCATCAGCGGGACGACGGTGTGACTCTCTCCAGAGGCAAGACGCTCCTCATGTCACGGCCGGCACCGCCTGCGCCACCCGTCCCTCCTCCCCCGTCTCCCGCGCCAGCTTTCTCTCGATCTCCCGCGTGATGTGCATCGAGCAAAACTTGGGCCCGCACATCGCGCAGAACTCAGCTGACTTGAAGTACTCCGCGGGCAGGGCCTCGTCGTGCAGCTCACGCGCCCGTTCGGGATCGAGCGCCAGTCGGAACTGCTCGTTCCAGTCGAACGCGTAGCGCGCCCGGCTGAGCGCGTCGTCGCGGTCCCGGGCGTCGGGGCGGCGCCGTGCCAGGTCCGCCGCGTGCGCCGCGATCTTGTAGGCGATCACGCCCTCGCGCACCTCCTCGGGGTTCGGGAGCCCGAGGTGCTCCTTGCGCGTCACGTAGCACAGCATGTCGGCCCCGAACCAGCCGATCATCGCCGCGCCGATGGCGGAGGTGATGTGGTCGTAGCCCGGGGCGATGTCTGTCACCAAGGGCCCGAGCGTGTAGAACGGCGCCTCGTGGCAGAGCTCCTTCTCGAGCCGCACGTTCACCTCGATCTGATGCATCGGGATGTGCCCCGGCCCCTCGATCATCACCTGCACGTCCTGCGCCCAGGCGCGCGCCGTGAGCTCCCCCAACGTCACGAGCTCGGCCAGCTGGGCCTTGTCCGTAGCGTCGGCGAGCGAGCCGGGCCGCAAGCCGTCGCCGAGCGACAGCGTGACGTCGTACGTGCGCGCGATCTCGAGGATGCGGTCGAAATGCGTGTAGAGCGGGTTCTGCCGATTGTGATGCATCATCCAGTAGGCGAGCAACGACCCGCCCCGCGACACGATCCCCGTGACGCGGCCGAGCGCGAGCGGCACGTGCTCCCGCAGGATGCCGCAGTGCACCGTGACATAGTCCACGCCCTGTCGCGCCTGGTGCTCGATCATCGCGAGCAGGTCGTCCGCCGTGAGCGCCTCCACCGAGCGCGCCGCCTCGACCGCCTGGTAGATCGGCACCGTCCCGACCGGCACCGGCGACGCGGCGATGATCGCCTCCCGGATGGCGTCGATGTCGCCGCCGGTCGACAGGTCCATCACCGTATCCGCGCCGTAGTGGACGGCGTTGTGCAGCTTGGCGAGCTCCTCATCGAGGTTCGCCGCGACGGCCGAGCTCCCGATGTTGGCGTTGATCTTGACCCTCGCCACCGCGCCGATGGCCATCGGATCCAGCCGCTGCGCGAGGTGGCGGACGTTGGCGGGGATGATCAGCCGCCCGCGCGCGCTCTCGTCGCGGATGAGCTCCGGGGGGAGCCCCTCGCGTTGCGCGACGCGCCGCATCTGTGGGGTGATCGTGCCCTGGCGGGCGGAGAACATCTGCGTGACGCCGGTCATACGCGACTCCCTTCGCCGGTGCTAGCCGGATCAGGTTCAAAGGGTGTGATCTCAGCCCGCTCGCGGCGGGCACCCCTGTCGTATCGCAATCTAGCGTGCGGGCGGCGCTACGGAATCGCGGTCCGGTGATGGGATGATGTCGCGATGGTGGGCCGGGGCTGCGACGGGTCAGATCTCCCGGGGTTTCGGAGGGCCGTAGCGCTCCGGGTCCTTGTGCTGCTTTTCCCACTCCGTCCGCAGGGCGAATGGGTCGAGGCCGCTCGCGCGGTCCACGGCCAGGATCCCGTCCAGGTGGTCGATCTCGTGCTGCAACAGCTCCGCCATCGGGCCATCGAGTTGCATCGTGCGCGGCTTCCCCTTCAGGTCCGTGTACGTCAGCGTCGCCGTGTAAGCGCGCGTCACTCGCACAAGCAAGTTGGGGAACGAGAAGCAGTCGTCCCACACGAGGAAGTCCTCAGGCCCCACGTCGGTGATCTCGGGGTTGACCATCGTCCAGCGCTGCTTGTCGACCTCCACGAACACGATGCGCACCGGCGCGCCGATTTGGGGGGCAGCGATGGCCCGGCCCATTCTGTACTTGCGCTTCGCGGCACGCAGCGTGTCGCGCAGGTCATCCGCGATGAGCCGCGTCGCGGCGGACTTCGGGTCGTGGACCCGCTCGCAGCGGGCCCGCAGCACGGGATCGCCCAGTTGGCGAATGCGGCGGACTGCCATGGGGCGCCAATTTGGGGGCCGCGGACCCAGTTGCAAGACGCTCAACTTGGCGTCCTGGCGTCCCGCAACTATGCTTTTCGCGCATGTCCCTCGCGGGGCTGGTGTTAGCGGCCGGGCGCTCCGAGCGCATGGGCACTCCCAAAGCGCTCCTGGACTTCCGCGGCCAGCCCTTCGTGATCCGGATCCTGGAAGCACTGGAGGCTCTGGAGGTCAGGCCCCGCTTGGTCGTGCTGGGACCGGACGCTTCCCGCATCCGTCCCGCACTCGCGGTGCACGACTGCGTCGTCGTGGAGAACACCGACGTCACGGGCGGGTCGATCGCCTCGCTGCGAGCTGCGTTGCGGGCGCTCCAGACCGTGCGACCGTCCGGGGTGCTCGTCTGGCCGGTGGACCTTCCCCACGTCCGCGTCGCCACCGTCGAACGGCTGATCGAGGCGTATCGCCGCACCGGTGCCGCCGCGGTCGTCCCGACGTTCGGCGAGCGGCGCGGTCATCCGGTCATCTGGGACCACGAGCTCTTCGCGGAGCTGGAGTCGAGCAGCGATGCGACGCGGCATGGCGCCCGAGCCGTGCTGCACGCTCACGAGGACCGGATCCGCAGCGTCGCGGCTGACGACCCCGCCGTGATCGACGACCTCAACACGCCCGCCGATTACGAGCGCCTGGTGCGGGAGGTGAATCGGGACATCTATTGAGACGCGAGACATCAGACATCACAGTCCTGACATCTGAAGTCTTCAGGTGACAGCCACTTGCGAATTCGCCCACATCTCCTTTCGTTTAGTTGACAATCCCGACAAATGCACTTAGGATTCCCAGGTGATCCGGACCACATTGCCGCAACTCGCTGTCCACAAAGGACTTCGGGGTGCGATCCTGCTCGAGCTGAAGTGCTCGCAGCCGCTCACGGCGAACGAGCTCGCCGCGAAGCTCGACGTCTCCCCCAACGCGATCCGCCACCACCTTAAGGAGCTCGAGATCGAGTCGCTCATCGCCTACGACCGCGAACAGCGCGGCGTGGGTGCGCCCACGCACGCCTACCGCCTCAGCCCCGACGGCGAGGCGATCTTCCCGAAGCGGTACGAGGAGACCCTCACCGAGCTGCTGGAGCGGGTCGCGCGAAAAGACGGGCGCGGTGCCGTGGGGGAACTGTTCGCCGACCATTATGCCGCGCTCGCTCGCAAGCTCGCGGCCCAGCTCGGGGAGGCCCCGCCCGCGGAGCGGATCGCGGCGGTGGCCCGACTGATGAGCGACGCGGGCTACATGGCGGAGTGGGAGCCGGGCGCCGCGAGCGGCACGTTCCGGGTGGCGGAGCACAACTGCGCGATCCGGGCCGTGGCGGAGCGCTTCCCCGAGGCGTGCGCCGCCGAGCAGCAGTTCCTGCGGGACGCCCTCGGGG
>QHUR01000182.1 GCA_003221995.1 Gemmatimonadota bacterium
AGCGAGGACACACCGAGGATCTGGAGGCCGAGCAGCCAGAAGTCCACGTTCGGGCCGGGGGAGTATTGCCGCTCGGTGAGGGTCGCGTAGCCGAACCAGCCGGCGTCCGGCGCGACGTTCAGCACGCCCGCCCGGAACACGGGTCCGGCGATCCAGCTCGCGTTCAGGAACAGGCCGCCGAGCAGGAACACCCAGTAACTGAACGCGTTGAGGCGCGGGAACGCGACGTCGCGGGCCCCGATCTGTAGCGGTACGATGTAGTTGAAGAACGCCGCCGACAACGGCATCAGCGCGAGGAATATCATCGTCGTGCCGTGCATGGTGAACAGCTGGTTGTACGTCTCGGCGCCGACGACGGTGCCGTTGGGCCGCGCCAGCTGGGCGCGGATCAGGAGCGCCTCGAGCCCGCCGACCAGGAAGAACGCGAACGCCGTGTAGAAGTACAGCAGGCCGATCCGCTTGTGATCGGTCGTCGTGAGCCAGCTCCGGAGCCCCCGGGATCCCGTCATTTCAGGCTCTGCAGGTAGGCGATCACGGCCGCGAGATCCGCCCCGGTGACCGGCATCTGCATCATCAGCGCTCCCGGCTTCAGCGACGGCGCGTTCGCGATCCAGCGCGCCAGGTGCGGCGAGTCGTTGGGGAACAGCCCCGCCGCGATCGTCGTACGGCCGCCCACGTGGCTCAGGTTCGGCCCGATGATCCCCTTCGACACGCCGTCGATCGTGTGGCAGCCGATGCAGGCGCTCTTCGCGAACACGTCGCGCCCCCGTGCCTCGAGGCTGCCGCGGGGCGGCACGAGGGGCGCCGCCTGCTGGCGGCGGACCCAGGCCTGAAACGCCGAATCGCGCAGCACCAGCACCCGAAGCCGCATGTTCGCGTGGGACGCCCCGCAGAACTCGGCGCACTGGCCCGAGTAGACGCCCACCGAGTCGGGGCGGAACGCGATCCGCGTCAGGTGCCCCGGGATCGCGTCGCGCTTGCCCCCCAGCGCGGGCGCCCAAAAGCTGTGGATCACGTCGGCGGAGGTGATCGAGACCTGCACCGGCTGGCCCACCGGCAGGGACAGCTCGTTCGCCGTGACGATATGGAGGTCGGGATAGCGGTACTCCCACCACCACTGGTGCCCGATCACCTCCACCTTCAGGGCGGTCGCCGGCGCTTCCCCAGCGGTGGCGAAGATGGTGCGCATCGTGGGCACGGCGATGAACACGAGGATGACCGCCGGAGCGAGCGTCCAGGCGATCTCGAGCGCCGTGTGACCGTGGACGGGCTTCGGCGCCGGGCGCCCCTCCCGGTGCCGGTATCGGACCACCGCGTAGCAGAGCAGCCCCTCCACGACGACGAACACGACGACCGCCCACCAGAAAATGCTCGTGAAGAGCTGATCGACCTGCCCGGCGAAGTCGGACCGAGGGCGCAGCGTGCTTTGGGGAAACGGGCCGCCGCAGGCCACGACGGCCAGGGCGACGAGGGGGAGCGGGCAGAGCCAGAGTCTCAATCGCGGCACGGCGTCGAGTGTCCCCGGTGTCGGTCACGAAGCGGAAAGGCACAGGAAAGTAACCCCGAGACGGGCGCCGTCAACGAAGCAGCGCCGTGAGGACGTGGTAACTTTGAGCCGGCCTTCCTCGAGGCGACCCATGGCCGAGCAGGCGCAGCGTCGTCGCAAGAAGAAAAAGGCCGCGGAGCCGGAATCGCGCGGCCTCACGCCCAAGCAGGTGGCTGCGTCATCTCCTCCAGCGACTGTGGAGCACCTTCGCGAAACGATCGCCGCGGACGGCGGCACGGTGCTCGGCGCGTACCGCGACCCGCTGGGCGGGAACTGGCAGATCCTCGCCGCGCTGCCCCTCGACAAGGTCGAGCCCACTCCCTACCAGCGCGACCTGTCCGAGGCGCACGTCGCCCGCCTCGCCGGCGCGATCGACAAGCTGGACCGATTCCTCGACCCCGTGATCGCCGTGCGCGCCGCGGACGGCAAGTACTGGACACCGAACGGGTACCACCGGCTGGGGGCGCTGCGACAGCTCGGCGCGCGCGCGATCGTGGCCCTCGTCGTGCCGGAGCCGGCCGTGGCGCACCGCATCCTCGCGCTCAACACCGAGAAGGCGCACAACCTGCGGGAGAAGGCGCTCGAGGTCATCCGCCTCGCGCAGGGTCTCGCCACGCTCGACGACCGGCCCGAGAAGGAGTTCGCGACGGAGTTCGAGGAGCCGGCCCTGCTCACGCTCGGCCTGTGCTACCAGGAGAACGGCCGCTTCGCGGGCGGCGTCTACAATCCCGTGCTGAAGCGGATCGAGAGCTTCCTCGGCGCCAAGCTGTCCCAGGCGCTCGAGACCCGGCAGGAGCGCGCCCGGAAGCTCCTCGCCCTCGACGCCGCCGTGGGCGAGGCCGTGGCGTCCCTGAAGGCGCGGGGCTTCCAGAGCCCCTATCTGAAGGCGTTCGTCGTGGCGCGCATCAACCCGCTGCGCTTCAAGCGAGGCGCGAAGGCGGAGTACGACGAGACGATCGCCAGGATGCTCGCCGCGGCACAGAAGTTCGACCCGGGAAAGGTCAAGGCCGATCAGCTCGCCACGGCGGGCGGGCCGCCGGAGGAGTAGCCAGCCACTCGCGCATGTGCGCCTCGAGCACGTCGAGCGGCAGCGCGCCGTTCTTCAGGACCTCGTCGTGGAAGGCGCGGATGTCGAACTTCGGCCCCAGCCGGACGGCCGCGGCCTCGCGCAGCTCCCTCAACTTCAACTGGCCGATCTTGTACGCCAGCGCCTGCCCGGGCCACACGATGTAGCGGTCCACCTCGACCGTGATGTCCTGCTCCGTCTTGGGTGCGTTGTCCTTGAAGAAGTCGATCGCCTGCTGGCGCGTCCACCCCATCGTGTGGATCCCCGTGTCGAGCACGAGCCGGATTGCGCGCCACATCTCGTAGGTCAGCTGACCGAACTTGGCGTAGGGGTCCTGGTACATCCCGAGCTCGGGGCCGAGCCCCTCGGCGTAGAGCCCCCAGCCCTCGATGAAGGCGGTGTAGGAGTCGTAGCGGCGGAAGTCGGGCAGGCCTTCCAGCTCCTGCGCCAGCGCGATTTGCAGGTGGTGGCCCGGCACGGACTCGTGCAAGGAGAGTGCTTCCATCTCCCACTTGGGCCGCGACTTGACGTCATAGGTGTTGACGAAGAAGTAGCCCGGCCGCCCCGCCTGGAGCGAGCCGCCCTGGTAGTAGGCCGTGGTCTGCGACTTCGCCATGTAGGACGGAATCGTCGTGACCCCGTACGGCAGGCGCGGCAGCCGGCCGAACAGCTTGACGAGGCCCGGATCGATCCGCTTTGCGATGTCGCGGTAGCCGCGCACCAGGCTGGCCGAGTCGTCGTAAAAGAACTGCGGGTCGGTGCGCAGGAAGCGCGCGAAGTCGGCGAAGCTGCCCTTGAACCCGGTGCTCGCGATGACGCTGTCCATCTGTGCCCGGATGCGCTTCACCTCGCGCAGGCCGAGCTCGTGGATCTGCTCGGGCGTGAGCGACGTGGTCGTGAACTGGCGGACTCGATAGGCGTACCAGGCCGCGCCGTCCGGCAATGCGCTCATCCCGATCGACTCGCGCGTCTTCGGCAGGTAGGTGCCGACGAAGTAGTCGTACAGCTTGCGGTAGGCCGGGGCCACGCGCTGCGAGTACGCCGCCACGGCCGCCTGCGTCAGGCGCTCCCGCTCGCTTGCGGAGATGTTCTGGGGGAACTCCGCGAACGGCCGGAGCAGTGGGCTCGCGAGGGGGTCCTCGGGGGTGAGCGCACGGATTTGGTCGGCGACGTCGCGCAGTGTCACCCGGGGCGGCGTGATCCCTTCTTCGAGCCCCTTTCCCAGCAGCACGATCGTCTGGTCGACGAGCGCGGGAACGCCGTTCAGGCGCGCCACGATGTTCTCGTAGTCCGGAACGCTCGTGGCGGGCATCTGGACCACGAGCTG
>QHUR01000091.1 GCA_003221995.1 Gemmatimonadota bacterium
CAGGCGCCGCTGCTTCTCCAGCAGCTGGCGTAGCGACGGCCCGTCGACGCAGCGCATGACGATGTAGAGCACCTCGTTCTTGAAACCGCCCACCTTGTAGATCGGCACGATGTTGGCGTGCTCCAGGTGAGCGATGGTGCGCGCCTCGCGCACGAACCGCTCGGCGAGCGCGGGGGAGGGCGTGAGACCGAGGTCGAGGACCTTGATTGCCACGTCGCGGTTGAGCGCGGCGTCGTGAACTCGAAAGACGGCGGCGAAGCCGCCTTCGCCCAGGAGGGCACCGACGGTAAATTCGTCGCCCAGGGCCTGTTGCAGGCGACGACGGAGCGTGGAGAGATCCAGCGTGCCCATGGCGGACGCGAAACGTAGGAAGCGCGGGCGCTGGGCGCTAGGGTTCGCAGCCGTAGCGCTCGCGTGGCTCGTCGGGGTGTGGCCGCCGCCCGTGTGGTGGCGCGATCACTGGCCGCGCGAGACCGCGATGATGCGACTGCGGGCGGACCAAGGGTCCGCCGGTCCGACGGTCCGACCGTCCGCCCTGCGGGACATCTCGCCGCTGCTCCAGCGCATGGTCATCATCGGTGAGGATTCACGCTTTCGCACGCACCGGGGCATCGATCCGACCGAGATCGCGGATGCGCTGGGCGTGAACGGGCGCGACGGCTGGTGGGCCACGCTGGCCGGCCTGTGGCGGCACCGCGACCGGCTGCGGGGCGCGAGCACCATCACGCAGCAGCTCGCGAAGAACCTCTACCTGTCGCAGTCGCGCAATCCGCTCCGCAAGCTCAAGGAGGCGGTCACGGCACTGTCGCTCGAGCTCGCGCTCTCCAAGGACCGCATCCTCGAGCTGTATCTCAACGTGGCAGAGTGGGGACCCGGGATCTGGGGCGCGGACGCCGCAAGCCGGGCGTACTTCGGCGTACCGGCCGCGAGCCTCGACGAGCGGCAGGCCGCGGCCCTCGCCGCCACGCTACCGCATCCCCGGACGTCCAATCCCACGTTCCGGGTCGACCGGTTGCTGGAGCGCCGCAATCTCATCCTGGCGCGCTATCACGGAGTGGACGTGTACATACCGCCGGAAGGGGAGGAAATCGATTCGCTGGTGGTGCCGGAGGTCGCGGTGCCGGCGCCGGAGTCGCTCAAGATCGAGATCCCGGCGCCAACGGACACCCTGCGTGACACCACAGGAAAACGCTAGGCGTCTCGCTCCTCAATCCACCAACCGCAAGGGCATCACCAGCGCCATGTAGCTCGCCGGATCGTTCCACCCCACCGGCTCCACGGTGGCCGCGCGCTCGGGGGCCTTGAAGGTGAACCGGACCTCGTCGGTCGGCATGTACTTGAGGATCTCGAGCAGGTACA
Organism: Gemmatimonadota bacterium; assembly: GCA_003221995.1. Taxonomy (GTDB): domain Bacteria; phylum Gemmatimonadota; class Gemmatimonadetes; order Gemmatimonadales; family GWC2-71-9; genus AG29. The sequence goes on from QHUR01000091.1 coordinate 1,360, forward strand.
CGGCGTTGAACCCGATCTCCAGCGGCTCGCCCTCGTAGGTGACGGGGAGCTCGTCCTGGGCCTCCCCCAGGTCGGGCGTTTGCACCGAGAACTTCACCGTGCCACCGGCGAAGGCGAGCCGGATCCTGTGCGTCTGGTCGCTCGCGACCACGCTCATGCGGCGTAGCGCCCCCGTCATCGCGGCCTTGTCGACCGTCGCCGCCTTGTCGTTCTCGCGCGGGATCACCTGCTCGTAATTCGGATACGGTCCTTCGATCAGGCGCGAGAATACGAGCGTGCCGCCCGCGCGGAAGCCGATGTGGTTGTCGCTCTTTGCGACCTCGATCTCGGCGTCGGCGGCATACAGGCGCCGCACCTGCTCCAGCGCCTTGGGCGGCACGATCAAGTCGGCGGTCGAGCCGCCTTTGGCCGGCACATCCATCTTAGCAAGCCGGTGGCCGTTCGTCGCGACCATGCGCATGCGATCGGCCCGCAGCTCCCACAGCACGCCGTTCAGGATCGGCCGGCTTTCCTCCGTGGACGCGGCGAACGTCACGTGCCCCACGAGCTTGTGCACGACGCCCGCGGCCGCCTTCCAGGCGCCGTCGAACTTGACGGCCGGGAACGAAGGGAATTCCTCGCGCGGCAGGCCCAGCAGCTTGAACTTCGCCCTCCCGCACTCGAGCGAGACCCGTGCTTCGCCCGCCGCCGTGACGCGGACGGGACCGCCCGGGAGCTCCCGGGCGATGTCGACCAGCTTCTTGGCGGGCAGCGTGACGGCTCCCTCCACGTCCACCTCGGCCGGGACGGTTGTGCTCACGGCGATGTCCAGGTCGGTGCCGGAGAGCCGGAGGCCGGGCTTCGCGGCCTCGACCAACACGTTAGCCAGGACTGGCAGCGTCGTCTTGGCAGGGATCGCTGCCGCCACTGCCATCAAGCCTTCCTGCAGCTGCTCCCGGGTGATCGTGAACTTCATGCGGCTGCGCTGCCCCTTCGTGTGTGGGTAAGAGAAGCTACTTCTATACTACTTCATAAGACTAGTAGTAGTAGTAGAGCGCGGGGAAATGTGGGTGAGGGCCACAACTCCAGACCCCGCGGCCCGCTGCCTCCGCCAGTTCATGTGAGTAGGACGTGCGGTGTGGGGAAAGAACGTGCCGTTTCCACGCCCTCGCCCTCCACCCAACACCCCGCCCACATTTCCAATCCGCATGTGGGCTACAGTGCGGACAACTCCTGGCGCGCCATCTCGACGCGCTCCTTGAACGTCCGGTCGCGGATCATTTGCCGCTCCACCTTGTCGACCGAGTGAATCACGGTGGAGTGATCCCGCCCACCGAACGCCTGCCCGATCTCCACGAGCTGCATCCCCAGCATGTCGCGGGCGAGGTACATCGCGACCTGGCGGGGGACGGTGAGGGTCTTGGTGCGGGCCTTGGAACGCAGGCCCTCGGGGGTGACCCCCCAACGGCGCGCCACGACCTCCTGCACGCGGTCGATGCTCGGCGTCGGATGGCCGATGTAGCTCGCCCCTTCCTCCCCTTGGCGGATCTTGTCTGAGAGGGCCTCGCGCGCGAGCTCGATCGTTACCTCCCGGTTCTTGAGCGAGGCGAAGAGCAGCAGCTTGATGATGCAGCCCTCCAGCTCGCGGACGCTCGACCGCACGTGTTCGGCGATGAAGCGCAACACGTCGTCGGGGATCGTGAGCTCGAGGTGATCCTGCTCGGCCTTCTTGCGCAGGATGGCGATCCGGTGCTCGAGATCCGGGTGCCCGATGTCCGCGACCATGCCCCATTCGAAACGGGAGATGAGCCGGTCCTCGAGCCCGGGGATCTCCTTGGGCGGCCGGTCCGATGTGAGCACGATCTGCTTGTGCGCCTCGAACAGCGCGTTGAACGTGTGGAAGAACTCCTCCTGGGTCATCTCCTTGCCTTCCAGGAAATGCACGTCGTCCACTAGGAAGAGATCGACGTCGTTGCGGTAGCGCCGCCGGAATTCCGACATCGTGCGCGCGTGGATCGACTCGATGACCTCGTTGATGAACTGCTCGGCCCCGAAGTACTGCAGCCGCGTGCTCGGGTTCCGCTTGAGCACCGCGTGGGCGATCGCCTGCATCAGGTGCGTCTTCCCGAGGCCGGTGGCGCCGTAGATGAAGAGCGGGTTGTAGGTCTTGCCCGGCGCCTCCGCCACCGCGTGCGCCGCGGCGGCGGCGAGCTCGTTCGACTTGCCGATGACGAAGGTCTCGAAGGTGTAGCGCTCGTTGAGGGGAGTGGTCGCAATCGCGGACTTGTCCGTGCCCGCCTCGGCCCGCGGCGCCACGAAGAAGTCCATCTGTGGGCGCTGCTGACGGTCTTCCTGTACGCGGAACACGACAGCGGTGGGACGGCCGAACACCCGCTCGGCGGCACGTGCCAGCACGTCCCCGTGCTTCGTCTCGTTCCACTCCACCGCGAACTGGTCCGGCGCCCCCACGATCAGCCGGCCGTCGTCGAGCGCGATCGGCACGGCCGGTTCGAGCCAGGTCCGCACCGTCGCGTCGGGAAGTTCGCGTCGCGCCTCGTCGAGCAGGCGCTTCCAGGCTTCTTTAGTAGACTGCTCCATCGACGAATGACAAAGGTGGGACGTCCAGAAGGGCGGCCCGAAACTACGCCTCGCATGTGGAAAAGTCAACCTTGACCCGTCCCGCCGCAAGCGTGTACGTTTCCCCGCCTCACGAGGGGTCTCCATGGGTCCGACGTATCGTCCGCGCAACACGCGGCGCATCAAGAAGCATGGTTTCCGAGCGCGCATGAAGACCGTGTGGGGCCGCGCCGTGCTCTCGCGTCGGCGGAAGAAGGGGCGCAAGCGCCTCGCAGTGCGCCTCCCCTCGAAGCACGGGAGCCGCTAACGGGCGAGCGGTTCCCGCGCCGCGTGCGCCTCGCGCGCGGCTCGGATCTCGCCGCCTGCTGGGACGAAGGGCGGCGCCTCCACAGCATGCACACCGACATCGCCTGGCGCCCCAACCACGCGGGTCACCCGCGCACCGGAGTCATCGTCCCCCGCTTTCAGCACACCGCCGTGGCCCGCAACCGGGTGCGCCGACGCCTGCGAGAGATTCTCCGGCGCGAGCTCCTTGGCAAGCTGCCCTCCGTTGATCTCGTGGTGCGAGCGAAGCGCTCTGCGTACGCCGCCTCCTTTGCAGACCTGCGCGCCGAATTGACGGCCTGCGTGAGCCGCGTCACATGAATTGGCGTCGCTCGCCGCGTCGCGCGGCGATGGGACTGATCCGCGCCTACCAAATGACGCTGTCGCATCTGGTGTTCACGCAGTGTCGTTTCACGCCCAGCTGCTCGCAGTACACGCTCGAGGCGGTCGAGCGTCACGGTGCGCTCAAAGGAAGTTGGCTGGGCGTGAAGCGCATCCTGCGCTGCCACCCGCTGCACCCGGGCGGCTACGACCCGGTGCCCTAGGATCCAACCGTGGAACGACGCGTTATCCTGGCCATCGTGCTCATGCTCATCGTGGCGGTGCTGCCGAGTATCCTGTTTCCTTCGAAACCGGCGGCCAGACGGACAGGGGGTCCGGTGGTCCGTGACACGGGCCGCGCGCCGGCCACGCCCCCGCCCGTACCCAACCCCGAGCTACCGACCGCCCGACCGTCCGACCGCCTGTCCGCCGAGACTGTGTGGGTTACGAGCCCGCAATACCGGTTTGGCTTCAGCACCTTGGGGGGGCGGCTCGTCCAGACGCAACTCCTTGAATACAAGTCATTTGCGCCGGGGGACTCGGGGCGCCCCGTGCAGCTCGTCCCGGCCGACCGGCCACTCCTTGACCAGTGGCTGGTGCTCGGCGCGGACACAGTTTCGCTCGCGGATTGGAGCTTTACGCCGAGCGAGCGCGACGTGCGCGTCGTAGGGGACAGCTCGGCGTTGAGTCTCACCGCGCAGCGGGGTGCTGCCCGCGTCGAGGTCCGCTACACGTTCCGTCCCGACGACTATCGCTTCGGCGTGCGGGGTCACATCACGGGCCTTGGTCCCGCGGGCGCGGTGCTCGTCGTGAGCCTGGGCGATGGGTTGCGGTCGGTAGAAGCGGACACGGTGGACGACCGGCGACACTACGCTGTCGTGACGAAAGCGACGCAGACCCAGAGCACCTCGTTCGGGTCGGTGAAGCCGGCCGAAGTGAAGGTGTTGGACGGGCCGTTCGAGTGGGCCGGCGTGAAGTCGAAGTACTTTCTGCTGGCGGCCCTCGCGGTGGAGGAGCACCAGCCGCGGTTCGGTGGTGGCGTGGTGGTCGGGGGCCCGCGCAACGGTGGCCCCCCGGCTCGCGCGGCGTTGCGAGTCACGTTGCCGGTCCCGCCGACGGGTGACTTTCGCTACGAGCTGTATGTGGGCCCGCTCGAGCATCGGCGGCTGGCGCGCCTCGGCCACGACTTCGACGATGCGAACCCCTACGGCGGCATCCTGCGGCCGGCCATTCACCCGGTGTCGATTCTCGTCGTCAACGTCCTCTTGTGGATGCACGAGCGCTTGAACCTGCCCTACGGCTGGGTGCTCGTCATCTTCGGCGTGCTCGTGCGCCTGCTCCTCTGGCCGCTGAACCAGAAGGCGATGGAGTCGAGCATTCGTATGCAGGCGGTTGCGCCCCTCATCAAGGAGACACAGGATCGCTTCAAGAACGAGCCGGAGAAGCTGCAGCGCGAGATGCTGCGCATCTACAAAGAGCATCAAGTGAACCCGTTCGGTGGGTGCCTGCCGATGCTCCTCCCCATGCCGGTGTTGTTCGCGCTGTTCTTCGTGTTCGCGAACACGATCGAGTTCCGGGGCGTGCCGTTCCTGTGGCTCCCCGACCTGTCGCGCCACGACCCGTATTACATCATCCCCGTGCTGATGGGCCTGTCCATGTTCGTGCTCTCCAAGGTCGGCCAGCTCGGCGTGCCGCCCAACCCGCAGGCGCGGATGATGACGTACACGATGCCGCTGGTGATGACGGTGGTGCTGTTTCGCTTCGCCTCCGGCCTGAACCTATACTACGCCGTCCAGAACGTGTTCAGCATTCCGCAGCAGTACCTGATCGCGCGGCGGCGGCTGCGGCAGCAGGGCAGGCCTCCGACTTAGCCGGGACCCGTGCTGTCCGATCCCATCGTGGCCCTGGCCACCCCGCCCGGCCGTTCCGCGCTGGCGCTGCTCCGTCTTTCCGGCACGGGGGCGTTCGACGTCGCGGCCCGTTGCCTCCGCCCATTCCTCTCCGCGCCGCCCCGCACGGCGCGCCGCGCGCGCCTCGTCCACCCCGCCAGCGGCGAGCCGCTCGATGAGGTCCTGACGGCGTGCTTTCCCGGGCCGCGCTCGTTCACGGGCGAGGATCTGGTGGAGGTCACGACGCACGGCGGGCTCCTCGTTCCCGCCGCGTGCGTCGCCGCCTTTGTCCTGGCGGGTGCCCGCCCGGCCCAGCCCGGTGAGTTCACGCGCCGCGCGCTCCTGAACGGCAAGCTGGACTTGTTGCAGGCCGAAGCGACGGGCGATCTGATCGACGCCGGCTCCCCGGCACAGCGGCGCCGCGCGCTGCAGCAGCTCGATCGCGGGCTGTCGCAGCGGCTCGAGACGCTGCGCGTCGAGCTCCTCCAGCTCGAGGCGCTGATCGCCTACGACATCGACTTCCCGGAGGAGGACGAGGGTCCCGTGGAGCCGGAGCGGGTGCGTGGTGCGTGGGAGGTGGTGCGTGGGTGCCTGGCGAATCTCCTCGCGACCGCGCCCGAAGGGGAGCGGCTGCACGAGGGGGCGCTGCTCGTCATCGCGGGCCGCCCCAACGCCGGGAAATCGTCGCTCTTCAACGCGCTCCTGGGGCGCGAGCGGGCGATCGTCACGGAGGTCCCGGGCACGACCCGCGACGCCATCGAGGCCGCCGCCGTGATCGAGGGATTCCCGTTCCGGTTGGTCGATACGGCGGGACTGCGGGCGAGCGAGGATCGCATCGAGCGCCTGGGGATCGAGGTGAGCCGGAAGTATCTGACAGCGGCGGACCTGATTCTGTTCTGCGACGCAGCGGACGAGGGACGGGGGTCGGGGAACCCGGGCGAACGCGAGACCTTTCTCGCGGCAAGCACCGCCCCTGTCGTCATTGTGCGGACGAAGGCGGACCTGCTCCCTATCCCTCGTCCCCCGTCCCCGGTCCCCGCCGTCTCGGCGGTGACGGGGGAGGGGCTCGACGCGCTCAAGCGGCGGCTCGCGGAGGTAGCGTTCGGGCGGCTGCTCGAGCTGGGCGACGTGGAGCCCGTCGTGACGCGGGCGCGACATCGGCTGGCACTCGAGCGGGCGCTTGGGGAGGTCGACGCGTTCTGGGCGGCGCGGCAGGGCGGGGTGGATGCGGCGGCCGCGGCGACGCACCTGCGCGCGGCGGTGGGCGCGCTCGACGACTTGATCGGCGTCGTGACGCCGGACGACGTGCTGGACCGGGTGTTCGCGAGCTTCTGCGTGGGGAAGTGAGCCGGCGGCCACGTGCCGGTCGCCGGGGTAGCTAGGGAGGCGGGGAGGCGGTCTATTTCCAGCCGAGGAGGACCTCAGTCGATGGATGTCCAGCCGCTGGCGGTTCCGACGATGCGTTCACCCGAGCGCTGGCTCGCGGTCCTGCGGATCGCCGTCGGCCTGTGGTTCCTGAAGGCGCTCGTCACGAAGCTGAGCGTGACCCTGCTGTGGGGTTTCCTGCCGTTGCCCACCGCGTCCGAGCGATGGCTCCACGTCTTGCCGATCCTCGTCGGGAAGTACGGCGAAGGCAATCCCGTCGGTTTCTTCCGCGACTTCATGCAGAACACGGTGATTCCACACAGTCAGGTCTTCGCTCAGCTCACCGCCTTCGGCGAGGTCGCCGTGGGACTCGGCCTCACCTGCGGCTTCCTCACGGCGCTCGCCGCGGGCCTGGGCCTGTTCCTGGTCGCCAACTACGGGCTGGCAGTGCAGTGGCAGGGCTCCGCGCAACAGGGCTTCCACTACATGCTCATCGTGAGCCTGGTGGTCATTCTGTCCGCGCGGGCGGGACGCTACTGGGGGTTGGACGGCTGGCTGCGGCTGCGCCGGCCCGGATCACTGCTCGCCCGCTTGCCGCTCGGCTGAGCGGCCTCCCCGTCACGGAATGTAGAGCAGGTCGTTGGGCCGCTCGCCCACGGGGATGGCCGCGACCACTTTCCGGGTCTTGGTGTCGATCACCGAAACAGTGTTCGACCGTCCGTCGGCCGTGTAGAGCCGGCTGCCGTCGGGCGTGAGCGCGATCCCCCACGGGCGCCGCCCCACGACGATCGTGTCGATCACCCGGCGCGCCGCCACGTCGACCACGCTGACGCTTCCAGCCGCTCCCTCCGTCACGTACGCGAGGCGTCCGTCCGGCGAGAAGGCGACGCGCACGGGCTTCGTCTTCTGGTCGCGGATCGGGAACTGCCCGAGCACGCTGTCTGTGTTCATGTCGAGGATCGTGACGTTGCCGCCCGCTTCCGCCGTCACCCACGCGTGGCGGCCGTCCGGCGTGAAGGCGACGGTGCGGGGATTGTCGCCGACGTGGATCGTTCGCAGCTCCCGGCCGGTCGCGGCGTCGAGGACCGAAACGTTGTTGCTCGTTTCCGCGGTGACGTACACCTTCTTGCCGTCCCGCGTGATGCCGATCCCCTCGGGCTCGACCCCCACCGGCGTGGAAAACCGGATCTGTCCCGTCGCGACATCGATCGCCGATGCGTGGGCGATCTCCTCGTTCGACACGAACAGCGTGTGGCCGTCGGGGCTCACGACCACGAGCTCGGGATCCCGCCCCGCCGGCACGGTCCCCGTCACCGCGGCCCTGGCGACGTCGATCACGCCGATCGCATCGTCCTGGCCGAGCGCGACATAGACGGTGTGCCCGTCGGGGCTCAGCGCCATCCCGCGCGGCCGCTTGCCCACGGCGATGGTGCGCACCACCGAGCCGCTCGCAGGCGCGATCACGCTGATGGTGTTCGCGATTTCATTGCTGACGTACAACAGCGGCCCGGGACTCTGCGCCGGTGCGGCCGTCGCACACAGCGCGAGCGCCACGACGCTGGAAGCGCGTGCGGCCATCAGATACCTCCCCGATGCGATGTCAGTCGTTGAAGATCGCCTGGTCTCGATTGAGGGCCTTGTCGAGCCCCCGGATGCGGTCCCGGCCCCGGATAGTACGCAAGATGGTCCCCGTGAGGTCCGCGCCGGTGACGTCGGCGTCGGTGAGGTCGACTCCGGTCAGGTTGGCACGCGTGAAATTGACCTTGCGCAGGTTCGCGCCCGTGAGGTCGGCGCCAGAGAGGTCGGCGCTCGTCACGTCGGTGCGCATCACCCCCATCGATTGGTTCCCCGGATCGGCGCCCAGGTTGGCGTGCGCCAGCGTGGCACGCACGAGCTGGGCATTGGTCATGACGGCGATGACACGGGCGCCCGTGAGGTCGGCGTCCGAGAGGTCGGCGCCCATCAGGATGGTCGCGAACAGACTCGCATCGCGCAGATTGGCGTGGCGCAAGTCGACGCGGTACATGACGGCGACATCGAGGGTCGTCCCGGCGAAGACCGCCTGGCTCGCCACGGCGTCCGACAGCGTGACGGAGAACATCTGGGCTTTGGAGAAGTTGGTGCCCACGCAGCGGCAGCGGGACAAGTTGGCCCGCTTGAAGTCTACCCCCGCCAGATCGAGCCCGGAGAGGTCCTTGCCCGTCAGGTCCGCGGGGTGCTGCGGGGTGGCTGCGGCGAGGGCCGCGAGCACTTGCTCGCGGGTAAGCCGCTCCCGCTGGGGCCCCTGTGCAGGGGGCTCGACAGCCGGCGAGTCGGCGGTCGCGAGCCGCCGCGCCATCGCCAGTGTCGCCTTCGGCAGCAGGTCGACGATGTCACCCTTGATCTCGAACTCGTCGCGATAGCGGACCCGGCCCGTCGCCACGTCCACCATCGCCCCGTACAGCAACCAGATCAGGTTGGAGAGCCGGCTGATGCGCCCGGTCACGACCCGGTCCACGCCCAGGGCCCGGCCCAGGGCCACGGCGCAGGTGAGGTCGCTGCAGTCGCGGGGAGTGAGCCCGCGGGCGGTGAGCGCGGCTGCGACGCGGGGCTCCGCGGTAGGGACGTAGCGTCCGCTCGCCATGAGGTCGGCGGCGAGCCAGCCTTCTGGCGTGTGGCCGCTCGAGCCCAGTGCGGTGCGCACGCTGTCCGCATTGGGATAGGCGCTGGCGTCTACGGTGACGAACTCCACGACGGCGACCGAGGTGCGCGTCGCCCCGTCTTGCGCCGGGCCCGGCGCGGGTGCGAGGGCGCTCAGGGCCGCCAGGGCCAAGGCGACATCCCTCGCGCCGTGTGTCACTGGGTCTTCTTGAGGTCCGACTCGCGGTGGGGCCGCCCGGGCTTGAGCCAGCCGTCGCTGCGCGCCTTCGCGTAGAGGTAGATCTCTTTAATGGCGGACGTGTCCAGCAACACCTTCCACGCCGGCATCCCCTTTTCGGGGCGGCCGTTCCATGCCGTGTACTCGAACGAGTCGCGGGGGAAGGCCTTGCCCGCGGTACTCAGCACCCAGCGGAGGTCGGGCGCGGCGGGGTTCACGCCGCCGATCGCATCCTCGCCGTGGCACCGGAAGCAGTACACGTGCCACCACTTCCATCCTTGGTAGATCGAGTCCGATACGAGAAGACTGTCGCGCCCGGTGTCCCGCGCCGCTGGGTCGGGTGCGGTAGGCTGACGAGCGCTGTGCAGCTCCAGCATGGGGACGTCGTAGTCGTGCAGGATGCCGAGGATCTCGCCACGCCGCCGGTCGATGACGGAGTCGAGCTGCGCCTTGAGCTCCTTGTCGCGGTGGCGGACGCCCATCGCCATGCTGAAGGCGAACGGCAGGCCGGAGACGACGTCTGAATCAGGGAGCGGGACCATCGTCAGCCGCACGGACTGACGCTTCACCCAGTAGCCCGCCTTTGGGCCCCACACGACCGCGACGTTGATCGAGTCCTTCGCGACCGCCTCGACGATGTCTTGCGGGTGGTCGGCGTGCGGGTCCGGATTGAGGAAATTCCCGAAGCCGACCAGGCCGAGGATGCCGCGGGCGCTCAGCGCGTGCGCGGGCGGCGTTTGCGTGTAGTCGTAGCCGATCATGTTGACGCCGATCTTGAGGTGCTTGAGCAGCGTGTCATCGAGCGAGCGGAGGTTCAGCCCGCGGTCGGCGCGGTACACGAGGTAGTACGTCGAGCGGTAGTACGGCTTGGTGGTCGCGACGGGATCGAAACCGACGGGCACGTTGATGAGCACGTCGCAGAAGCCCCCGAGGATGGAGTTGCGCAGAAAGCCGCGCCGCTCGGGCCACCAGTAGTTGATCACCGCGGCGTTCAAGTCGGTCGCGACGAGCTGCGCGATCTTGTTCTCGAAGCCCTCCCCGCGGTCGTTCGAGAAGGGGAGGTTGTACGGGTCGGCGCAGACTCGCAGCTCGGTGATTCCCCGCCGCGGCCCGCTGCCCAGGGTGATGGCTACGAGCGCTGCGACGAGGGCAGCCCCCGCGAGCTTCATCGGTGTGCGGCGCATCGATCGTCCCGTCGTGTGGTTGTGGAGAGCTGGCTCAATACTACACCCGGTGCCGGAGCCCGCTTCGCTCCGACACCGGGTGCCTTGCCCACAGCGGAAGCCTGTGGGAGTCTACTCTGCCTCGGCCCTACAGCGAGAACACGAGCAGTGTGCCGCCCGCGTTGCTGATGTTGATGTAGTCGCCGAAGGCGCCAATCGCGCCCAGCGCGGCCGTCGGATCTTCAGGTCCGATCCCGAGCGCCACGCCGGCCCCGGCCCATCCGCCGACCCCCGAGAGCACAGCGACGTACTGCTTGCCGTCCGGCCCGAGGTAGGTCATGGGGTTGCCGATGATGCCCGACGGGCACTTGAACCGCCACAGCTCCGTGCCGGTGTTCTGGTCTACGGCCTTCAACCAGCCTTCCATCGTGCCGTAGAAGACCACGCCGCCGGCGGTCGCGAGGGCGCCGCCGTAGGCCGCCAGGTTCTCCTTGATCTCCCACTTGATCGTGCCGGTCGTCGGATCCCATGCGATGAAGCGGCCGCGGTTACCGCCCGGGCCGGGGAACATGCGCACGATCGCGCCGACGTACGGCTGACCGGCGGAGTACTTCACTTCCACGCCCTCGTAGTCCATGCAGATGTTGTTCACGGGAACGTAGAAGAGTTTGGTCTGCGGCGAGTACGCCGACGGCTGCTGGTCCTTGAAGCCGATCGCGGCGGGACAGATCCCCTCGGTGTTCTTCTTCGAGGTGGTGCCGTACTGCGGATTGCGCACCGGCACGCCCGTCGTCAGATCGATGCTCGAGGCCCAGTTCACCGGCCCGAAGGGCTTGGCCACGAGGACCTTGCCGTTCGTCCGGTCCACCGTGTAGCCGAAGCCGTTGCGGTCGAAGTGCACCAGCGCCTTCGTCGGCTTGCCACCGATGGTGAGATCGACGAGCACGTTCTCGTTCACGCCGTCGTAGTCCCACTCGTCGTGCGGCGTCATCTGGTATGCCCACTTGACCTTGCCGGTTTCCGGATTGCGGGCCCAGATGGTCATCGACCACTTGTTGTCGCCCGGCCGCTGATCAGGATTCCAACTGCCCGGGTTGCCGCTGCTGTAGTAGAACAGGTTCAACTCGGGGTCGTACGAATACCAGCCCCAGGTCGTCCCGCCGCCGCGCGTCCACTCGTCGCCGGTCCACGTGCTGACGCCGAGGTCCTTCCCCCGGTGCGACGCGTAGTTGGCGTTGGCGTCTCCTTCAATCCCGACCTCTGCGTCGGGCCCCGTGCTGTACATCGTCCACCGCTTCTGGCCGGTGTTGACGTCGAACGCACTCACCCGGCCGCGGACCCCGAACTCACCGCCCGAGATCCCCGCGATCACGATGTCCTTGATCACGATCGGCGCATTGGTCATGGTCGAGCCGGTCTTGTAGTCGGCGTGCGGAACGCGCCACAGCTGCTTGCCCGTCTTCGCATCCAGCGCCAGCAGGTCGCCCGCGAGCAGCTCGATGAACAGCTTGCCACTCGGATGGTAGGCGAGCCCACGGTTCACCAGATCGCAGCACGCGATCGGCTTCGCCTCGGCGGGCTGGGCCGGGACGTGCTTCCAAATCATCGGCGCGCCCGGCTTGGTGAGATCGAGGGCGAACACGATGTTCGGGAACGCGCTGTGCACGTACATGACGTTGTTGATCACCAGCGGATTGCCCTCGTGGCCGTTGAGGACGCCGGTCGAGAACGTCCACGAGGCCTTGAGGCCCTTCACATTCGCCTTGGTAATCTGAGTGAGCGGACTGAACCGCTGCAGGTCGGGAGTCCGACCCGTCATGGTCCACTCGCCCGGATTCTGGGCGACGGCGGACGCCGCGAGCACCATCACGCTCGCCGCGATGCCGGACAGCAGTTTAAATCGGTTCATAGCTGACCTCATGTTGAGTGATGAGGATGGTGAAAGTGTTTCACGCAACCTTGCCTGTCAGCGTGCGAGCACCTGCGCGCGTCACGGGGGTCCACGTTCCCAACAGGCCCGACACATACCGGACTTTCCTCCAGGCAGATTTCCACCGGGGAGTTAGGTTATATCCCCCCTTCGCCCCACTGTCAATCAGGGTCAAAAGCCCCACGTTTTCAGGGGGAATCGGGGGGCGCCCCACGCGTCACGCGCGCCCCCTGCGCGCTGAAGCCGCCGTCGTATACCACCCCCCCTGAGCCGAGCACGGCGCGGGCGCGAGCGGCGATGACCTGCGACTCCTCCGCGCTCGCCGTGATCCCGTATACCGCCGGGCCCCACGAGCTCTGCCCCACGCCCGCCGCGCCCCAGTCTCGCAGCCGCTCGACCATCTCACCCGTTTGACCGGGAGCGAACACACCCCCTTGGGCGGGGGCGAACCAGCCGCCCGTGATCCGCTGCACTTCGGCGAGCGCCGCCCCGAAGGTCGGCAGGTCCGCCTCGGCGATCGCGGGCAAGAGCTGCATGAGCACGAGATGGGCGACCCGCTCGACGTCGTGCGCCGCCGGCGCGGGCAGGCGGGCGAACGCCGCCGCCTCCTCCTCACCAGTGAGGCCGGGCTTGCCGCGCGGCACGACCACGACGCAGCGCCACTCGCTGGGGAGCGGCAGGCGGGCGAGCAGCGGCGCCACGGCGCCGTCCTCTCCCTTGCGGCCACCCTCCAGCACGAAGCCGCCGTGGGCGAAGGTCCAGGTCCCGATGGCGGAGCGGCGGGCCCGCCCCACGGCGCGCGCCAGCGCGGTCACCTCGGTCGGTAGTCCCTGCAGCTCGGCGAGGGCCCGGGCCACCGCGAGGGCGAGCTGCGTGCCGGAGCCCAACCCTGCGTGCGCGGGGATGGCACGGTGGACGACTAGGTGCGCCCCTGCCCCGGCGAGGCCGTGATGCCCGGCGAAGCGGCGCGCGAACTCGAGGGCGCGGTCGGCGTCGGGGCCTTCGGCCGAAAGCGCGGGGGCGGGGGCGGGGGCGGGGCGGGCTTCGACGAGGAGCGACGGCGACGGCACCGCTGCGCCCACGCCGCCGAAGCGGCGGCCCAGGTCGCCGCGCAGGTCGAGGACGCCGAAGTGGAGGCGCGCCGGCGCCTCGACGAAGACGGGGCCCGGCGCGCTCATGACGCCGCCGGCTGGGGGCGTGGCGCCGCGCGCACGTACTCAGTGAGCAGCGCCATCGCGTCCCGCTCCCGCGGGCCGGCCGTCTTGTCCACGATGACCTGGAGCCGTGCGAACTCGTCGCGGATCTGGTCCGGCGGCAAGAGATGCGTCCGCGTGGCGAGGATCGCCGCCTCGATGACGGCGTGCTTCGCTCGGTTGAAGCCGAGGAACTCGCGCCGGAAGCCCCGGTGCACGACGGCCGTGACGACGCGCGAGCGCGGCGGCGTGGCGTCGATCGCGCGGACCTCGAGCTCGCGCCAGGAGCACGCGGCCTCGAGCACGGCCCCCCGGACCACGGACGCCGGCCCCGCCGGAAACTGCGGGCTCGAAATCGCGGCGCGCGCGAACAGCAGGACGTCGTCCGTGAGGTTCACCACCGCCGCCCTGGTGGCGCTCAGATTCCTGAACGTGGCGGTCTCGAGGAACGGCTTGATGACGATCTCGTCCTCGCCCCACTCGACGCCCATGGGAGCGAAGTTCACCGCGCCGGCGGGGTCCAGCGTCGTGAGGATCGACTCGATGATCACGCGCGGAATGCGAGCGGAGCGACGTCCGGCACGCGCACGCCGCCGTCGGCCCGCACGGGCAGCGCGCGACCGTCAGGGAGTCCTGTAGGGTGGGCTGGTGCCTCCGCACCGCGCAGGAATCGGGCGAGCAGGCGGTACCCGTGCTCGGTGAGCACCGATTCAGGGTGAAACTGCAGGCCGATCACGCGATGCCGCGCGTGCTCGACCGCCATGATCTCACCGTCCTCCGCGGTGGCGGTGACGCGGAGCTCGCCCGGCAGCGAGTCCCGGCCGATCACGAGGGAGTGGTAGCGCGCTGCGGGGAAGGGGTTGGGGAGCCCGGCAAAGATGCCCCGGCCGTCGTGCCGGATGGCGGATGTCTTGCCGTGCATCGGCCGCCCGGCCCGCACGATCGCGGCGCCGTAGGCCGCCCCGATGCACTGGTGGCCGAGGCAGACCCCGAGAATGGGAATCGTGGGCCCGAAGCGCCGCACGACCTCGATCGAGATCCCGGCCTCGGCGGGTGAGCACGGGCCCGGCGAGATGATGATGTGCGACGGCCGCAGCGCTTCGATGTCCCCGGGCGACGTGGCGTCGTGACGGCGGACGACGGGATCCTCCCCCAGCTCGCGCACGTAGCGGGCCAGGTTGTAGACGAAGGAGTCGTAGTTGTCGATGAGCAGGATCATGAGGTTCCGGCGAGCGCGGCGATCACGCCGCCCGCCTTGTCGAGCGTTTCCCGGTATTCCTGCTCGGGATCGGAGTCGGCCACGATCCCGCCCCCGACCTGAAAATACACGTCGCGGCCGAGCGCGAGACAAGTGCGGATGACGATGCTCAGATCGAGGGTCCCGCTCGTGCTCCAATAGCCGATCGAGCCGCAGTACACGGCGCGCTGGGTCGGCTCGAGCTCGGCGATGATCTGCATCGCCCGCACTTTGGGCGCTCCCGTGATCGAGCCGCCGGGAAACGCCGCGCGCACGAGGTCCGCCGCGTCGTGCTCCGGGGCGAGCTCCCCCACGACCGTCGAGACGAGATGGTGCACGGTGGCGTAGTGCTCGAGCGCGAACAACTCGGGCACGCGCACGCTCCCCGGGCGGCACACGCGCGACAGGTCGTTGCGGAGGAGGTCCACGATCATGACGTTCTCGGCGCGGTCCTTCTCGCTCTCGGCGAGCGACAGCGCGAGCAGCAGGTCGTGCTCCGGGCTGATTCCTCGCGGGCGCGTGCCCTTGATCGGTCGCGCCTCGACCAGCGGGCCGTCGTGCACCCGCAGGAACCGCTCCGGGGACGCGCTCGCCACCACGAAGTCCCCGAAGTCGAGGTACGCCGCGAAGGGAGCGGGGTTCACTCGCCGCAGCCGCGCGTACAGCTCGAGCGGCGGCTCGGAGAGCGGCGCCTGGAGCCGTTGCGACAGGTTCGCCTGGAAGATGTCGCCGGCGTAGATGTACTCGATGGTGCGGGCGACTGCGTCGAGGTACGCCGCGCGGGTGAAGTTGGAGCGCACGCCGGGGAGGTCGGGAACGGCATACGAAGGGGCGGATAGGCGGTCAGGCGCATAGGCAGTGAGACGGGCTGCGTCGCGCTCTCTCACCGCCAGTCTTTCCTTCGCGAACGCCAGTCGGCGCGCCGCCCGCTCCGTACGAGCCGTCCCCTGCTCGGGAATCCCCGTCGAGATCACCCACGCCCGCTGCGCTTGGTGGTCCCACGCGATCACCCAGTCGTAGAGACCGAGGACGACGTCGGGGATGGCGAGGTCGTCGTAGCGAGGGCGCGGGATGCGCTCGAGCATCGCGCCCCAATCGTAGCCGAGGTAGCCGGCCGCCCCGCCCTGGAACGGCGGCACCTCGGCGACGGGCTCGGCGTGGTGGGGCGCGAGCAGCGTCCGCATGTGCGTCAACGGATCCCCTGCAACGCGGATCCACGCTCCGGCCGGGGAGCGCTGCTGGGTCAGGACGTTCTTGCTGCGCACTACGGTCGCCGGGTCCGCGGCGAGGAAGGAGTAACGCCCGAGGTGCTCGGGGTCGGTCGCGCTGTCCAGGAACAGGAAGAACGGCAGGTCCGCGAAGCGCCGGCAGGCGGCCAGCGGGTCGGGGAGCGGGGCCAGCTCCTCGACCAACGGGAGCGCCCCGCTCACCGCCGAGCCCGGCGGCGGCGGGAGCGCTGGGTGAGCCGGACGTGCTTGGAGGGCTCTTCCGGGGGCGTGAGGTACCCCCACTGGAGCTGGCCTTCCTGACGGTAGGTCTTGCCGAGCGTGATCGCGATCTTCGCCTTCATCAGCTCGCGCCCGAGGTAGAACGCATGGGTCGCCTCGTCCACGCCCAGCTGTGCGAACAGCTCGTTGATATCCGTGCCGCGGACGAAGAGCTCGTTGTTGAACACCGTAATCGTCTGGCCGTCCGCGAAGACGCGGAAGTTGGGATCGGTCAGAGCCCGATGCAGCGCGCGCAGCTCCTCTTCGCCGTAGGCGAGGATCTTCGGATCCTTCAGCGTCACGAGCCGGTCGTCCACGCCCTTGGGCAACGCCTGGCGGGCGATGGCGTGGTGCATCAACCGTCGGGCGACGTCGATTTCCCGCACGGCGCCGCGCGCCCAGGGGATCACCTCGGTCGTGAGCACCGCCCGCACGCCGACCTCCTCGCAGATGGCCACGAGCAGCGCGTTCACACCGGTCGTGTCGGCGGCCGTGAGCTCCGTGATGTTGCCGATGCCCATGAACAGCGGGGTGGCGGGGTAGCGGCGGTGTGTCTCCGCGAAGCGCTCGAGCGAGGCCATGAAGCCGAAGCCGATCGGCTCGATGATCGGGTCGATGAGATAGGGCACGCCCCACCGCTCCAGGGCGGTGACCGTCGGCTCGAGGGTCTCGAGCCCCGTCCCGAAGTCGGGGATCGCCACGACGCGAGCCTTCGTGCCCGCGAGCTCGCGGGCCGCGTCGAGGTTCGAGCCGTTCACGCTGAGGACGAGCTCGGCGCCGGCTGCCACGGCGGCGCGGATCTCTCCGGGGTCGAATGAGTCGATACTCACCCGCATCCCGGCGGCCACGAGCTCGCCCACCACGTCGCCGAGGTCGGGATACGCGAGCCCCGGGGTGCAGCCGATGTCGATGACGTCCGCCCCGCTGGCGCGGTAGTACTGGGCCTCCCGCCGCACGGCCTCGCGTGGCAGCCGGGGGGCGTTGTTCACCTCGGCGACGATCTCGATATCGTAGGCTCCGGATGCGGGCGGCGTCGCTTCGTGGCCGAAGTAGTCCGGAATCTCGCGCAGATCGGTCGGCCCCTTCTCAACGCGGGTGCGCGCTTTCGCGGCGATGGCTGCGGGGTCGCCCTCGCACAGGCCGGGGATCAGGACGAGGTCGGTGTCGGGCGGGACCTCGAGGAAGCGGGCGATCCACGGCGTCGTCATGAGCGCCGCAACCGTGATACGCATGACGGCGACGTCGTAGGCGAACGGCGGCGCCATCTCGCCGAGGGTGTGGCGAAGGGCCGGCTCGGCGAGCTTCCCCGTGACGAACAGCACGCGTCGCGGGTTGCCCGCCGGGGGTCGCCCGCCGCTCACCGCGGATCGCCGGAGCGCACGAACTTGTTGGGCGTCCCTTCGAGCGCGCCGCCCGCCGCCGGCCGCCACAGCACGACCTCCTCGATCTTGCGGGCCAACTCGAAGTCCTTGTCGGTGACGCCCCCCGCGGCGTGGTTTTTCAGCTTCACGATCACGCGTCCCCACGTGACCGCGAGGTCGGGATGATGGTACGCCGCCTCGGCGAAGTACCCGATGGCGGTGACCAGCATCAGCGTGGTCGGCCAGCCATCGGTCTTGTAGTTGCGGCGGATCCAGCCGTCCTCGTACCACCATCCGGGGAACGCTTTGAGCTTCTCTTGGATCTGTTCCTCGGTGTAGGTCGGATCCTTCTTGTTCATGGTATTTTCTCCTTCCCTGCGCTACATGATGGCGCCGCCGTTGACCAGGAGCATCTGTCCGGTGACGTAGCCGGCGGCGTCCGAGGCGAGGTAGACCGCGGCGTGCGCGACGTCCTGGGGCGTCGCCCACCGCTTGAGGGGGATGGACTCGGTGATGCGGCGCTTCACGGCGTCGTCGAGCTCACGGCCGTATGCGGTTTCGACCCACCCCGGCCCGAGCACGTTCACGCGAATGTGGGGCGCCGCCGACTGCGCCAGCGCCCGGCTGAAGCTGTACACGCCGCCCTTCACCGCGCAGAACACCTGGCTGTACTCGCCCCGCATCGCGCCGGTGAGCGCGTGGTCCCACGACATGTTGAGGATGACACCGCCCCCAGCCTGCTCGCGCATCAGCGCCACGGCGGCCCACGACGCGAGCACCGTGCCGCGCAGGTCCACGGCAAGGAGGCGGTCGAGCTTCTCGGTCCAGGTGAGCCGAGCCCCCTCGCCCGTCAGGATGTCGGCCCCGGCGTTGTTGATCCAGACGTCGACGCGCCCGAATGTCCGCCGCACCCCGGCGGCCAGCGCATCGAGGTCCTCCTGCCGGGAAACATCGGCGCGCACCACTTCGACCCGGCGCCCCGCGGCGCGCACGGTTCCCGCCGCCTCATCCGCCCCGACGCGGTTCTCGCGGAACGTGAGCGCCAGATCGGCGCCGGCCTCCGCGCACGCCAGCGCGATGGCGCGGCCGATGCCGCTCGAGGCCCCCGTGACGAGCACGACCTTGCCCGCGAGCGTCGGTGCCTCCCCTAGCCGTTGTTGCCGTCGCTGGGCCGTCGTCACCGCGCCCTCCGCCAGTCGCTTTGACATCTCGATCGTGGAAGCCTAACCTATCGGCGGTCGCGGGGAGGAGCAACGCGTCAATGCAGCTGCTCGTGAGCGTCGCCGACGCGCGGGAAGCGCGTGCCGCGCGGCTGGGCGGCGCCGATGTGATCGACGCCAAGAATCCCCACCGCGGGGCGCTTGGCGCCGTGTCCGGGGCGACCCTGCGCGCCATCCGCGCGGCAGCGGGCCGCCCGTTCAGCGCTGCGCTCGGGGACGCGGGCGGCACGGCTATGCTCGCGCGACGCACCCGCATCGCGGTGCAGCTCGGCGCCGCTTACGTCAAGGTCGGCTTCCGCGACGTCCTGACGACCGCGGGCGTGCGTGCCCGGGTGGTCGCCGCGCTTGGGGCGACGGCCGCGCGTCCGGGCACGCACGTGGTGCTGGTGGCGTACGCCGACTGGAGCCGGGCCGGAAGCGCCGCGCCACCGGTCGTACTCGAGGTGGCAGCCGCGACCGGGGCAGCCGGTGTCCTGCTCGACACCGCCTACAAGGACGCGGCGCTGTTCGCGCTCTGGTCCCCAGAGATGGTGGGCGCCTGGGTGGCCGCCCTGCAGCGGGCGAGGCTGTTCGCGGCGCTGGCGGGTAGCCTCACGGCCCGCGACGTGCCGCTCGCGCGGGCGCTGGGCGCCGACCTCGTCGGAGTGCGGGGCGCGGCGTGCGTCGGCGGACGTCTGGGCCGGGTGACGCGCGCGCGCGTCGCCGCCCTCTCAGCCCTGGCGCGCGGGAGCGCGCCCCTCCGGGCCGCCCTCGCGTAGCGCCAGCTCGAGCTGGCCCAGGTCGTCGTCGGTGAGGATGAGGTGTTCGACCCCCGCCGGCAGCGCGCGCACGAAGTGGGCGTCCACCAGTTGGCTCGCGGGCTGGCGGCTCGCCGGCTTGACCAGCACTAGGCGTCGGGCGCCGAGCGCGCCCGTGAGCCACGCGGCGATGCTGTCGCTCGTCACCTCCCACGAGTGGGGCAGCGGGTCGGCGGTCTTGAGCCAGCGAAACGGCGCGAGCACGGGGATGCGTCCGGCAGTGAGGGCGGCCGCGATCTCCGTCTCCCCTTCCACCAGCGCCGCGCCGGAGATCCGCGCCGCGAGCGCGTGAGCGTACTGGTCCATCCCGAGAATCGCCATCCAGTGGGCGGCTTCCTCGCCGATCTTGAAGCGGGTGAACATCTGCCGCACGGCATCGGCGAATGGCCCGCCCCCGGGCACGATGACGAGTCGGCGGCCCCTGGCCGACTCCCCCATCGCGGCCGTGACCCGGTCGAACACGCCGGTGCGGCTGAGCATGCCGCCGCCGATCTTCACGACCGTATGCACCCCTCCCAGCTGCTTCCGCGGCGTCACGGATGCACCGCGTGGGGTGCGAGCTTGGCGTCGAGCAGGAGCGCCACGGCGGCCGCGGGCGCATGCCGGGCCGCTGGGCCGAGGCGCTCCGCGAGATGCGTGACGCGCAGCCCGGCGTGCCGCGCCGCCGCCGCCGCGATGAAGTCTCCGAGTCCCGTCACCACGGCGTACGCGACGCGCGGGTGACGGCGGGCCACGCGTTCGACCGCCGCGCTCACCCGAGCGACCTGCGCGTCGGCGAGCGAGCGCGCGATCGCCTCGATCGCGGCCTCGTCGAGCAGCTCCCGGTCGGCGCAAATAACGCGGGCGAGCCGCTCGCCCGCGAACTCCCGCGTCGCGGGGCGCCCGTCGGGGGTCGGCACCGTGTAGTCCTCGGGTGCGAGACTTCCCAGCCAGAGGTGGACGTCACCCGCGAGCGCGAACCCTTCGGCGGATACGCCGACCGGCGCGCCGTGCAGCGCGACTTCATGGGCGATCGCCTCCGCGGGCGTGCGGAGCGCGCCCGTGTACACGAGCTCGCCCTCGCGCAGGCGCTCGTGGTCGGTGCGGCCGCGCGCGGCCACACGGCCGCCTGCGATCGGGATGATGTCTGTGGTCGTGGTCCCGGTATCGATCACGATGGCCTCTGGGAAGGACCGGGCCACGAGCTGCGCGGTCGCCGCCCAGTTCGCCGCTGCGACGGCGAGCGGCTCGATCCGCGCGGCGGCGACGCTCAGGAACCGTCCATCCGCGGCGTACACCCACACGTCCGCCTCCGGGAACGCGGCCGTCACGGCGTCGAGCACGAAGCACACCCCCTCCCGCTTGGTCCGAAAGAACTGCGACAGCTCGGCCGTCATCGTGACCGCGTGGGCCGCGCCGGCCGCCCGTTGCTCGGCCGCGAGCCGGGCGAGCAGGGAGCCGAGCGCCGTGGGGTCGCGCTGGATCTCGTAGGGCTGGGCCCGCGCGGCGGCGACCGTTCCCCGTACGACGCGGGCGACCTTCGTGTTCACGCCGCCCACGTCCCAACCCAACACCGCCGTCATACCCCGAGCGCGGGGCTCACGTCACGGACTCGCGGTAGGTCGCCGACTGCCCGAAGGTCTCCTCGACCTCGACCTCGACGGCCCGAACGTGCACCGCGCCCGAGCCGGCGAGCTCCCTGCACACCCGTCCCGCGAGGTACTGCGCGAGCATCTCCACCGTCGTGTTCGGGACGGGGAGCAGGGCGCAGTCCATCTTCGGAAAGACGTATTTGGGCTTGCCCGCGACGGCGACGGTCAGCGAGTCGCCCTGCTCCCGCACGGCGATCTTGGGATTCTGCGTCGGCAGCAGCACCTTGTGATCGATCTCGTCCGTGAGCCGCTTCATCAGGCTCTTCAGCTCCGAGAAGTCGAACACGTAATGAGCCTCGGGGTCGAGGCCACCTTCGACCACGACGCGGGTGCGGTAGTTGTGGCCGTGCAGCGTCTCGCAGCGGTGGCCCGGGAACGTGATGAAGTGCGCGGAGGCGAAGACGAGGTTGTCCTTCGTCACCGCGACCTTGAACTCGCTACGCGCCGGCATCGCCGCCTCCTCCCGCACTCCAGCCGCCCTCCACCAGCGCGACGAAGATCGCGGCGGTGGTGAGGTCCGCCGCGGCGCCTGGATTCTTCGTGTTGCGCGCGTCGCGGAGCTCGGCGTCGAAGGCCGCGAGCGCCGCGCGCCCCGCGGCGCTGCGCACGCCGCCGGCCCGTGCCACCGCCTGCGCCCGCCGCGTGACTGCGGCCGCCGCGTCCGGGCCGAGCTTGCGCGCGATGTGGGTGTCGGGGGCGGCGGCGAGGAGCGTGAGGAACGTCTCCACGACCGCGTCGCTCCAGGGCAGGCCGTCCGCGAGCGCCCGCCGAAGCGCCGGCGCTCCGACCTCGAAGGTGAGGTGGAAGTCCGTGGCGTACTCGCGCGCGATCGCGTCGCGAGGGGCGGCGAGGGCCATGGCGGCGCGCAGCGTCACGGTGGGCGGGCGCGCGACGTCCTGGTCGGGCGCGCGGCCGAGCCCGCCCGGCGCGGCGAGCCGGATCGCGGCGTAGGCGTCCGCCGCGTCGGCGACCGTGGTCGCGGCCAGCACGGCTGCGAGTGATTCGCGCAGCGACCGACGCCCCCGCTCGAGCGCGGCGCGGGCCAAGGGCGAGAGCAGCAGCACGATCCCCAGGTTGGAGTTGCGCCGCACCCACCGCGCCGTCGCTTCGATCGCGTCGCGGATCGTGCGACCCAGCGGGTGCTCGCCCACGCGGGCGAAGGCGGGCCCGATGGCGGCGGCACTCGCGAGGAAGTCTTGGTAGGAGGTGTCGTGGAAGGCCGCGCCGGGCTGGACGTTCCCGGGCTTCGGGGCGCTCGCCTCGAGCAGGCACGCGAGCTGAGCCGCCACGGCCACCTCGGCTGCCGCAGCGCCCGCCGTCGCCTCCCCGCTCACCGCGCCGCCGCGCGGGCGAGGCAGTGGTCGACGATCGCCGCGGCGACGTCGCTTGAGGTCGCTTGCTGCAGGCCGCGCCATCCCGGAATCCCGTTCACCTCGACGACGTAAACCGTGCCGTCCGGCGCGGGCAGGAGATCGACGCCGGCGTAGTCCGCACCGACCGCCCGAGCCGCACGCAGGGCCAGCTCGGCCCATGGGCCGGAGGGCGTGATCGCCCGCGCCTCCCCGCCGCGCGCGATGTTGGTGCGCCAGCCCGCGGCGCGGCGCTCGATGGCGCCGACCACGCGGTCGCCCACCACGAAGGCGCGCACGTCGCACCCCTCGTGATCGATCGCGCGCTGAAGGTAATATACGCCCCGGATCGTCTCCAGCGTGCGGAACACGCGGAACGCCATCTCCTCGGTCGTCACCCGCACCATGCCGAGGCCCATCGAGCCGAACAGCGGCTTCACGATCACGTCGCCGAGCGCGCGGAACGCCGCCAGCGCTTCGTCCGGGTCGTCGCACACCACGGTCTCCGGCACCGGGAGCCCCGCGCGCTCGAGCAGCGCGCTGGTCCACAGCTTGTCCACCGTCCGCTCGATCGCGCGCGGCGAGTTGATCACTGGGATGCCACGCTCCTCGAGCGCGTGCAG
>QHUR01000185.1 GCA_003221995.1 Gemmatimonadota bacterium
CTGGCCGTACTGGTCAACCCACCCCGGTCAGTCACCTTGAGTGTGACCGGCCAGCCGCCGCTGTGGTTGTCGGCATAGGTGTGGCTCCCCGTCACGGCCGTGCCGTGCGGGGTGCCGTCGCCAAAGTCCCAGTCATACGTCAACACATCACCAACGTCCGGATCAGTGGAGGCGCCGCCGTTGAAAAGCACCGGCGAGCCCTCGGCGCCCGAGTACGGGCCCCCAGCGTTAGCCACGGGGGGATGGTTCACGGGTGCGCCGACCCCCGGGCCGAACGCGATGTTGTCGACGCCTACGAATCGGAGGTTTAGGATTGGTGCTTGGATCCGGATGCGCGTGATGATCTCGCCCGAGCTGACGCCCCAGAAGGCGCCTTGCTCGGTGCACGGCGCCGTCGTGGAAGCGAGGAGGGGCCGCGTGCCGGAGACGTCTGGCTGGCCGAAGATGTCCATCTGACAGGTGTCGGCAAAGTAGGAGACGAGGTCCATTCCAGCGGCCGTCACGTTCCCGCCGGTGAAGTCGATGATGAAGGCGTCCCCGCCGAACGACACGGCGATGTTCTTCGACGGGTTCCCTAAGAACCCTCGCCCGAACAGGTCGATGCTGTGGTCGGAGTTGAACTCAACCCCCGGCAGGATGGCGCCGGGAGAGAAGCACAGATTGTTGTTGCTCGCGTCCACCGGTCCCGGGCACTCGAGGATCCCGCCGTCGGCTACCTTGCCCTTTTCGAAGTCTTCCAGCGGCAGGCTGGGAAACTGCTGGACGAACGCGTTGCGGTCGGCGTAGAAGGTCGGTGGCGCAGGTGCCGCGAGCTGAGCATGAACGGGACCTGGACGATCCGCGGTCGGCTGCTCGCAGCCGACCAGAGTGAGACCGAGGAGTGAGCTGATGGCAAGAACGCGGGACGGGCGGAGCATGGCGCCACCTTTCTGACGAGCCGTGGGACCGGCTCGGTCGGTTGCGGAGGGCGCCAGAGCGGAAATATACACGGCTCTTGCGTGATTGGGGTCACGCGACTTTGGGTCGGATGCGAGACGGATCGCAAGATTGGGGATAGCTTTCCTGGCGGCGCGGGGGCGGATTGGGCCTGGTGGTCTGAGCGGTCTTCAAAACCGTCTGGGGCTCGCAAGGGCCTCGGTGGGTTCGATTCCCACACGCTCCCGCCACCGGGGCCGGCGCCTCACCCGGCGCCGGCGACAGACCTGTCGAAGTGCGGTTTCTCGACCGCGCGGTAGAACGTGAGGATGGCGGCCTGGTCGAACAGCGCCGCGGCGAGGCCCGGCAGCGACCCGGCCAAGAGCGCCAGGCCGTAGACTTGCAGATAGCCGACCGTGTACATCGGGTTCTTGAAGAACCGGTACGGCCCCGCGACGCTCGGGGTGGTCCGATTCGCAGGCCCGAAGAAGTTCGACCAATAGTACGCCCGGCCGCCGAGCGTGGCCGCGGCCCAGGCTTTGGTGAGCACGCCGACGACCACCAGCACCACGCCCACCGCGAGGACGAGGCCGCGGGGCGACGCGATCGCCAGCGTGTTGCGACTCACGACGCACAGCGCCACGAAGCTCACCGCATCGCTGCCCATGAGGATCGCCGCCGCCCGGCGGAACCGCCGGAATCCCTCCGTCGCGCCGTACCGCCGCGTGAAGTAACCCGCGCGCTCCTGGCGTCTGAGGGCGACCCCGACGTAGAGCACGTAGGCGAGCCGGCTCGCCAAGTGATAGGCGAAAGCGATCGCGATCCACGGAGCGCCGGTCATCCCCTATCTTATAACCTCTGATCTCGGCCCACGTCATCGTCAATCCTGCCGCGGGGCGCGGCGCCGGGGGGCGA
The DNA here is from genome assembly GCA_003221995.1 of Gemmatimonadota bacterium. Classification (GTDB taxonomy): domain Bacteria; phylum Gemmatimonadota; class Gemmatimonadetes; order Gemmatimonadales; family GWC2-71-9; genus AG29. The sequence continues at coordinate 1,831 of QHUR01000185.1, forward strand.
GCGCTCGACCCCGTGGCGCGGGCCTTTCGCCAGCAGGGCTGGGCCGTCGAAGTGACGCGGACCGGGGGCCCCGGGGAGGGCGCCGCGCTCGCCGCGGCCGCCGTCCGCAGCGGGGCGCAGCGCGTGGTGGCGGTGGGCGGCGACGGCACGGTGCACGAGGTGGCGAACGGCCTGCTGGGCTCGGGCGGGGGAGTCCCGCTTGGGGTGGTCCCGCTCGGCACCGGTAACGACTTCGCGAAGCTCGTCGGAGTGGGCGGCTGCTCGCCGCTCACCGCCGTGGGGCGCCTCGTCACGGCCGACGCCAGGGTGTTCGACGTAGGGCGCGTTGGCGACGAACGCTTCGTCAACAGCCTGGGCGTCGGCTTCGGCCCGGCCGTGGTGCGGGCGCGCAACGCCATGCCGGGGCTGCGGGGCTTCCTCTCGTACTTCGTGCCGGTGCTTCGTGCCTACGGCGGGTTCCGACCGCCGCTCGTCGACATCCGCTCGGCCGAGTTCCGGGAGCGGGGGCATGTGATGATGGTCGAGGTCTGCAACGGGACCACGGCCGGCGGGGATTACCGGTTCGCGCCCGATGCCGACCCTGCGGACGGCCGGCTCGACGTGTGCCTGGTGCGCCGCGTGGCGCTGCCGCGGTTTCTCCTCGCAATCCCGCGCGTCATGCGCGGCACGCACGGCCGCATGCGCGAGGTGGCCCTGTTCCGCACGCGCCGCCTCACCATACGATCCCCGGAGGAGCCGCTGCTGCTGCACCTCGACGGCGAGCTGCGCGAGGCGGGAACGAACGAGGTGACCGTGGAAGTGGAGCCGCGCAAACTCAAGGTGCTGGTGGCGAGATGAGGCTGGCGGTTAGGGAGGGCGCCTTGCTCGCGTTGTTGGCATCCGCGTATCCGCCTGTCCACCTGTCCGCCCAGACTCCCCCCGACACCATCGCTCCCCCGGCCGTTCAGGACACCTCCCATCGCCTGAAGCCGTTCGCGGCCGCGTGGCGCTCGCTCGTCATTCCCGGCTGGGGCCAGGCGGCCCTGGGGCGCGACGTCGCGGGCGCGGTGCTCGCGTCCTGGGAGGGCGTGACGATGATGATGACCCTCAAGGCGCGGCAGGAGCTGCACTACATCGAGCAGTCCGGCTCGGGGAACGTGCAGGCCAAGCGCCAGCAGGTTCAGGACTGGCTCATCCTCTGGATCTTCAACCACCTGTTCGCGGGCGCCGAGGCGTTCGTGTCGGCGCACCTGCAGGACTTCCCGAAAGAATTACGCATGCGGGCGCTGCCGGGCGGCATCGGGGTCAGCATTCCGATCCACTGACGGTGAGAGGCCAGGCATTACCACCGGAAGTTCTTGAGCTCGATCGCATCGCGCGTCACGACGGCGTAGCGATAGCCGTCGAGAAACGCGCCCGGGTTGAGGTACGTCCGTCCGTCGGGTAACTGTTCGCACGCCGGGCGGTGCGTATGGGCGAGCACGACGAGGTCGAGATCGGGGCGGCGCTCGAGCATCGCCTTCGCGTACTGGCCCTGGGCGCGCGCCGCGCGGTCCAGCACCGCCCGGTCGCGCGTGTTGTCGGCGAGCTTGCCCGACAGCTTGTCCGCGATCCAGAACCCGACGCTCGGGTGGAGCGCCCGGAACACGCCGATGGTGAGGGGATGGCGCGTGACGCGGTGCATCAGCGTCGCGCTCCAGTGCTGCTCGCTGAGCCCGTCGCCGTGCGCCACAAAGGCCCGCCGCCCCGCTAGCTCCACCTCCGCCTCCCCGGCGTGGAACGCGATGCCCAGGTCTTTGATGAGGAAGTCGCCGCCCCAACGGTCGTGGTTGCCGCCTACGAAGGTGATCGGCATCCCGCGCACGCGCAGCGCCTGAAGCTTCGCGGCACTGGCGAAGTGCCGCCGCGGGACGACGGAGCCGTATTCGAACCAAAAATCGAATAGGTCGCCGTTGATGAGCAGTGCGTCGCCCAGGTCGGGTGCGGCGTCGAGGAACGCGTGGAAGGCGGCAGCGACGGCGGGCGGGGCTTGTCCGAGGTGAGCATCGGCGACGACGAGGACGCGCGCGGCTGGCACGGGGTCAAGCTAGGAACCGGGAGAAAGGGCCGCAAGCGCGTCCGTCATTTGACATTTGGGAAGCGGCCGGGAATCTTGCCCCGGCGTGATCACCGAAATCACCGTTCGCGTCAATTACTCCGAGACCGACCAGATGGGCGTGGTGTACCACGCCAACTACCTCGTCTGGTTCGACCGCGCACGCACCGAGCTGATGCGGGACACCGGGCTCACGTACAAGGAGCTCGAGAAGCAGGGGGTCTACCTCGCCGTGTCCGACGTGCACATCCGCTACCTCGCGCCGGCCCGCTACGACGACCCGGTGCGCATCCGCTGTTGGGTGCGCGAGCTGGCGTCGCGGCGCGTCACGTTCGGCTATGCCGTCGAGCACGCGGAGCGGGGTACGCTGCTCGCCACCGGCGAGACGGCGCTGCTCTCGCTCACGCACCAGCACACCCTGACGCGCCTTCCGGACCATGTCCGTGCGCTGCTCCAGCCGGCACCCGATCCCGTTCGCCTGTAGCCTCGCGCTGCTGCTCGTCGCCACGCGGGCGCCTGCTCAGCAGCCGGACGAGGTGCTCGTCGCCGAGCTCGCCCGCCTGCTCGCGGCGGCGGACGCGCGCGCCTTCGACCCGGCGCTGCTGCGCGGCGCGCTCGGGCACCCGCAGCCCACCGTGCGGCGCCAGGCGGCGCTCGCCGCGGGGCGGATCGGCGATCCGGGCGCCGTCGACCTGCTGGTCGCGGCGCTGCGCGACTCCGACCGTGCCGTCCAGGCGGCGGCGGCGTTCGCGCTCGGGATGCTGAAGGACCCCCGCGCCGTGGAGCCCCTCGCCGCGCTGGTCCGCGCGGTGGCGCCGGCGCAGCAGGGAGCGCCCGAGGTCGAGGCGGTGACGGCGCTCGCGAAGATCGGCGGCGACGAAGCGGCGCGCGCGCTGGGCGATCTCCTGGGCAGTGGCTCGCGCCCGGGCATTGCGCCACCCCCTGCCGTGAGTGCGGCGCTGCTCGAG
>QHUR01000186.1 GCA_003221995.1 Gemmatimonadota bacterium
CATGTCGAACCCACTGAGCTTCGGCATCACGACGTCGGTGATCACGAGCTGCAGGTCCGCGCGGTGGGCGCGGAAGGCGTCGAGTCCCTGCTGGCCGTCGACGGCGGTGACGACCCGGTAGCCGACCTTGGACAGGAGCTGCTGCGCGGCCAGGCGCATCGTTTGATCGTCCTCGACCAGCAGGATCGTTTCCGTCCCGCCGGGCAGGCCTTCGTCGGCGGCGGCCTCGAGCTCCGACATCCCCCGATCGCGGACCGCGGGGAAGTACGCCTTGGCCGTGGTTCCCTGCCCGACCTCGCTGTAGAGGTGGAGGTATCCGCGGTGCTGCTTCACGAGGCCGTAGGCCATCGCCATGCCGAGGCCCGTGCCGACGCCCACGGGCTTGGTGGTGAAGAACGGCTCGAACACCCGAGCCAGAGTCTGCGCGTCCATCCCCACGCCGGTGTCGCTCAGCGCGACGCTGACGTAGGACCCCGGCTCGACCCAGGCGTGGAGCGGGCGATCCGCCGCGCCGAGCCGCGCCCGCCGCACTTCCACGTGCAGCGTGCCGCCCTGCCGCATGGCGTCCCGGGCGTTGGTCACGAGGTGCAGCAGGATCTGCTTCACGGCGGCGGGATCGGCTTCCACGACGCCCGCGTCCTCGTCCGCCTCGAACTGCACCTCGATGTTGGCCGGGAGCTGGCGGCGCAGCGTGTCGAGCGCCTCGCGCACGAACTCGGTGAGGATCAGTGGCTGCAGGTCGAGCACTCGGTGGCGGCTGAAGCCCAGCAGCCGCTGCACCAGCTCGGCCCCGCGCTGGGCCGTGTCCTTCAGCTCGTCGAGATCGCGGTTCGGAGGCAGCGATCGGGCCAGCGCGGCGGTGCGCGCCAGGATCGCGCCGAGGAGCTCGTTGAACTGCTGCGCAATGGCGCCCGTGAGCCGGCCGATCGTCTCCATCTTCTCGGCCTGCTTCAATGCCCGCTCGCGCGCGAGCTGCGCGGCGACGTCTTCGGCGGTCATCGCCCCCTTATAATGCGACCGTGTCGGTGGCGTCAAGCCGCAACGCAATCCGGCTCCGGGGTCGCCGACGTCTACTGTACGACCAGACCGTCTCCCACCATACTTCAAGGACCATGCGCGCCGTTCTGCTGCTCGTCTTCCCGCTCGTAACCGTTGCAGCGCCCGCCCAGCTCTCGCGGGCGCCGGCGACCGAGGTCGCCGTGTTCGCCGGAGGCTGCTTCTGGGGCGTGGACGCCGTGTTCAAGCACGTGCGCGGCGTGGTGCGGGTGGTGTCCGGATACTCAGGCGGGAGTGCCGCGACCGCGCACTACGGCGTCGTCAGCACTCACACGACGGGGCACGCCGAGTCGGTGGAGGTGACGTTCGATCCCACACAGGTGTCCTACGGCGACCTGCTGCGCGTGTTCTTCACGGTGGCGCACGACCCCACCGAGCTCAACCGCCAGGGGCCGGACGAGGGGACGCAGTATCGCTCAGTGGTCTTCTACGCCAACGACGGGCAGCGGCGGGCGGCCGCCGGCTACATCGCGCGCCTCGAGCGCGATCACGTCTTCGACCGGCCGATCGTGACCGCGGTCGTGCCGCTGGTGCGGTTCTATCCGGCCGAGGAGTATCACCAGAACTATCTCGCCCGCCACCCGGACCAGCCGTACATCGTCTACAACGACCTGCCCAAGCTGGCGCGACTCCAAGAGCGCCTCCCCGAGCTCTACCGGCCGTAGCTTCAGGCCCCGCGGGCAGCCGCCGCGACCAGGGCGAGATCCTCGACCAACAGCCTCCAGTGCTCCGGGCGGAGCCGGGCGCGCAGGCGCGCCTGGGCACGCTCCCACGCCGGACGGGCACGCGCGAGCCGGCGCCGCCCCTGGGGCGTGAGGGTCCAGCGCACCTCGCGGCGGTCGGGCCCCGCGCCCGCTCGGATCCAGCCCGCGCGGGCGAGGGGGCGGAGCGTGCGACTCAGCGTCGTAGGGTCGAGCGCGAGCAGCTCTCCCACCGCCGTTTGCGGGCTTCTTCCCTGCCGTTCCAGCGCCTGCAACAAGGTGAATTGCGTGGCTCGCAGCCCGGTGTCCTGGAGCGCCGCCTCGTAGAGCTGGGTCACCGCGCGAGCCGCGCGCCGCAGGCTGGCGCAGGCGCAGTCGAGCGCGGGGAGCGAGGTGAGCGCCTCAGCGCGCATCAGCGCTCCGGCCGAGGGCGACGAGCCGCCGGAAGATGAACACGTGGCTCGCCAGGAAGATCGGCACGAAGAACGTGGGGATCAGGACGAGCGGCAGCACGAGCACCGGCTGAACGCCGGGCGTGACGGCGTGGAGGGTCACCCAAGTGGCGGTCGCGACCGCGACCACGAGGTCGAGCGCGCCGAACGCGTTCCAGGCGTGGGTGAGGGCGCGTCGGATCGGCGTGCGGGGGTCTCCTGCGGCGAGGAGGACGATGGCGAGGGCGGCCGTCGCGATGTCGCCCCAGCCGGCGCGCTGCGCGAACACGGGGGCGATCTGGCCGCGGGCGGCGAGCACGAGGAACGTGATCCCGATGAAGCGGAAGACGTTGATGCCGATCAGCGCGCGGAGCGGCAGGGCGTCGATCCAGGCGCGCAGCGCGGGGACGGCAGTGCCGGCCACGACCGTGGCGACGAGGAGCGTGAGGATGATGAGCTGGGGACCCGGGAACGGGAGCCCGGCGAGGAATCCGGTGGCACCCGCGATGATCGCGAGGCCTAACCAGGCGGCGACCGCGGCAAGGGCGGCGCCGGGGAGGCGGGGGAAGGAGATGGGGGCGGTGGTCATGGCGATCCTCTTGGCACAGGGGTTAGTTGGCCTGACAGTTGCATATACAACTATCTGACCGCGAAGGAAGTTCCCCCGACCCCCTACCACGGCCCCCTGGTCGACTTCGGACTCAGTGCCGGCACCTGCACCGCCGGCGCCCCCTGGCGCCCGAGCCGCGCGTTGAGCGCGGGCAGGTCGACCGTAAGCGCCTGCTGCCAGCGGCGCACGGCGCCCGCCACCCGCTCGCGCAGCCCCGCAAACACGAGCCGCGCCTGCCCGGTGGGCTCCCGATCGGCGCTCTCCACTACGGTCTCGAGGCCGGCCAGGTCGCCGCCCGCCCCCCCCGCCCCCCCCGCCCCCCCGGCCGCCCGCGCGAGGCTGTCGGCCAGGCGCTCGAAGGCGGCGAGCGGTGGGCGGGTCGCGGGATCGAGCGAGCGGCCGGCGAGGGCGCGAGTCTGGTCGCGCACGCTCCGCAGGCTCCCCTCGAGGGCGTGCTGCTCGGCCATTGCGTTCCAGATGTCGAGGCCGAGTCGCAGCTGGGCGACGAGCGCGGTGTCGGCGACGTGGACCCGCGGATCGAGCTCGACCCGAAGCGGCCGCGTGTACGTCTGCTCCCCCTCCCCGATGCCGAGCCGGACTTCGTAGACGCCCGGCAGGACCAGCGGGCCCTCCGGCTCGGCGACCGTCCCCTGGCCCGCTACGGCGGCGATGCTGTAGCCGTAGCGCGCGGCGGGCGGCGGCGGATAGCGCAGGTCCCACACAAAGCGGTTCAGCCCGACATGGCGCGTGGGCCGCTCCAGGCGCGGCAGCCATTCGTCGGCGATCTGGGGCGGCTCCGGGGGGGGCGGCGCCGCGCGGTCGTCGCTCGAGAAATGGCGCACCACATTGCCGCGCGCGTCGCGAATCTCCACCGTCACGGGACCGGGGGGGGGCGTCGCCCGCAACAGATAGTCGATCACCGCCCCGGCCGGCGGATTGGTGCCGTGCGGCTCTTCGGGGGGTAGCGGCGTGTCGTTGCTGACGCTGCGGCGCAGCCGCACCGCCGGGGCCGGCGCGAACAGGTAGACCCGAGCGCCCAGCGCGGAGTCACCCAGCTGGCGTAGCGGCGTGACATCGTCGAGCACCCAGAATGAGCGACCGTGCGTGGCCGCGATCAGGTCGCGGCCGTGGACCGCGAGGTC
>QHUR01000092.1 GCA_003221995.1 Gemmatimonadota bacterium
GTTCGTCACCGCGCAGAACCCGCGGGCATGCCGCAGCAGCCCGGCGATGTAGTGGAGCGCCGTCTGCGAGAGCTCCCACTTCCCCTTGGGATCGTGGAACGCGTTCTTGCCATCCCGGAAGAGCGACTGGTGCGTGTGCATGCCGGAGCCGTTGATCCCGAAGATCGGCTTCGGCATGAAGGTCGCGAGGAAGCCGTGGCGGTAGGCGGCGTAGCGCACGATGAAGCGGAAGGTGGCGAGATTGTCCGCCGTCTCCAGCGCCTCCGCGTAGCGGAAATCGATCTCGTGCTGGCCCGGCGCCACCTCGTGGTGCCCGGCCTCCACCTCAAACCCCATCGCCAAGAGGTCTTTGATGATGAGGCGCCGAATCTCCTCGGCCCGGTCCACGGGGGTGAGGTCGAAGTAGCCGCCGGCGTCGTGCGTCTCGGTCGTGGGATCGCCCTTGGCGTCGAGCTGGAATATGAAGAACTCCGCCTCGGCCCCGGCCATCATCTGATAGCCCAGCTCCTGCGCGCGCGCGATCTGCCGCTTCAGCGCCTGGCGCGTGCACCCCGCGAACGACGACCCGTCGGGGTTGTAGATGTCGCAGATGAGCCGGGCGACGCGCCCTCCCTCATCGTCGTACGGGAGCGTCTGGAGGGTGGCCAGGTCGGGCCGCAGCACCATGTCCGACTCCTCGATCCGCACGAACCCTTCGATGGAGGAGCCGTCGAACATGATGTCGCCCTCGAGCGCCTTCTCGAACTGGCTCTGGGGCACCTCGACGTTCTTGTTGACGCCGAGGATGTCCGTGAACTGGAGCCGGAGAAACGCGACGTCCTGCTTCTTCAAGAGCTCCAGGATGTCGCGCTTCGTGGCGCCGGCGGACTTAGTGGCGGTGGTGGTCATTGCGAGAACCGTGGTCGGAGGCGGTAAGGGGCGGGAAGGGGCGGTAAGTGCTACCGCCTCCTACCGCCCCCTACCGCCCCCTACCGCCTCCGTTCACACGTCGTAATACAGGAAGAACTCGTACGGATGCGGCCGCAGCGCCACCGGATCCACTTCCTTGGCCCGCTTGTACGCGAGCCAGGTCTCGATCACGTCGGGCGTGAACACGTCCCCCGCCAGCAGGAACTCGTGATCGGCCTCGAGCGCCGCCAGCGTTTCGGTGAGCGAACCCGGCGTGTTCTTGACGTGCTTGCGCTCCGCCGGCTCGAGCTCGTACAGATCCACGTCCATCGGCTTGGGCGGCTCGATCTTGTTCTTGACGCCGTCCAGCCCCGCGAGCAGCAGCGCCGCGAACGTGAGGTAGGGGTTGCACGCGGGATCGGGCGCCCGATACTCCACGCGCTTCGCCTTGGGCGACTTCGAATACACCGGAATGCGGCAGATCGCCGAGCGGTTGCGCTGCGAGTAGATCAGGTTGATCGGCGCCTCGAAGCCCGGCACCAGCCGCCGGTAGCTGTTCGTCGTCGGCGCGGCAAACGCCAACAGCGCCGGTGAATGCTTGATCAACCCGCCGATGTACCAGCGCGCCGTGTCGGAGATCAGGGCGTACCCGTTCGCGTCGAAGAACAGGTTCTTGTCGTCCTGCCACAGGCTCATGTGCACGTGCATCCCCGAGCCGTTGTCCCCAAACAGGGGCTTCGGCATGAACGTCGCCGTGTAGCCGTTCTGCGCGCACACGTTCTTCACGATGTACTTGTACATCAAGAGCTGATCCGCCATGCGGGTCAGCGTCTGGAACCGCATGTCGATCTCCGTCTGCCCCGCCGTGCCCACCTCGTGGTGATGTACCTCGACGTCGACCCCCGCGGCCAGCATCGCGAGCACGATCTTGGAGCGCAGGTCCTGCAGCTTGTCTACCGGCGGCACCGGGAAGTACCCCTCCTTGTGTCGCGGCCGGTGGCCCAGGTTCGGCGTCCCGTTGGACCCGGAGTTCCAGATCCCTTCCTCAGAATCGATGTGGTAGTAGCCCTCGTGCGCGTTCTGGTCGAAGCGCACCGAGTTGAAGATGTAGAACTCCGCCTCGGGCCCGTAGTAGGCCGTCGTCGCGATCCCCGTCTTGATGAGATACTGCTCCGCCTTGCGGGCCACGTAACGCGGATCCCGGCTGTAGGGCTCCCCCGTGACCGGGTCCACGACGTCGCACGTGAGCGCCAGCGTCGGGACCTGGAGACAGGGGTCCACGAACGCGCTCGCGGGATCGGGCACCAAGAGCATGTCGCTCTCGTTGATCGCCTGGAACCCGCGGATCGACGAGCCGTCGAAGCCGACGCCCTCGGCGAACACCGCCTCGGTCAGTTCCTTGAGCGGCAGCGAGAAGTGCTGCCAGGTGCCGGGCAGATCGGTGAACCGGACATCCACCATCTGCACCCCGGCCTCCTTCGCTTTGCGGATCACGTCCGCAGGGGTCGGCGCGGTGCCGGCTCTTGCGGCCTTGGCGCTCGTGGCTGGCTCCAATGTGGCGGTCATGGGGTCGCTCTCTCCTCAGGGTCTCTGGTCGCTCTCGAGGACGCACGCCCCGTACCACGAGCGGCGACACCCCGTGCTCGCCCGCGAGCGGCAGGCTGTGCGGGGAGTCGGCTGTGGTAGGGAAACGTCAGGCATGCGGGAAGGTACCCGACCACGGACGGGGTGTCAACCATTCCGTGCGCTGCCTGCAGCGAAAGACCCGGCGCAGAACCGCGAGACGGGTGAAATCTGTAGGGCTGTTACAACAATTGTGCACATTACGCAGCGTTTTCCACACACAACTACGCCTGGAGCGCCTCCAGGAAGTGCCACAGCTCGATGGCCGAAAATTCCCCGAACCGCTCCTGGATCTCGCGCTCGGTCAGTTCGAGGAAGATCCAGGCGGTCATGCGGTGTTGCTCCCCGCTCACGAAGTGCAAGCGCCCGCGCACCGCGCCCACCTCGCCGTCCAGCTGCGTCTCGACGAACACGTCCCAGCGCTCGTCGCCGCGCTTCAGCTCCCCCATGTGCTTGGCGCGCTCCTGGCCCGGAAACGCGGTGGTCATGAGTCGGACCCTAAAGGACTTCCAAGCGGTCGCGGTCGGAGGGTCGGACGGTCGGACAGCGGCGTGGTCACGGGGAATACACTACGCTGCCTTGAGGATTCGTGCCAGTTAGATTCCGGCTCCCATGATCTGCCATGCGTGCGGCGCCGCGCTCTCCCCGACCGCCCGATTCTGTCACAAGTGCGGCGCGGCCGTGTCCGCCGCTTCCCAGGGATCGGCCGGCTGGCAGGCCGGGTTGCCGTGGGCCGTCGCGGGAGCCGCGGTGGGAGCGCTGCTGACCGTCGTCGCGCTGCGGCTCGGGAGCTCGTCGGGAGCCGGGATGGGGGAGGCGGGAGGGGGAGGGGATGGGCCGCCTCCCGCATCCCGCCTCCCGGCTCCCGATATCTCGCAGATGTCTCCCGAGGAGCAGGCGCGGCGCCTGTTCGACCGCGTCGTCGGCCTCGCCGAGCGCGGCGCCCAGGACAGCGTCCGCTTCTTTCTGCCGATGGCGCTCGGCGCCTACGCCCAGCTGCCGGCGCTCGATCTCGATGCGCGCTACGACATCGGCGTCTTGCACCTGGCGGGGGGCGACGGGGCGGGGGCGCTCGCGCAGGCCGACACGATTCTCCGGACGGTGCCGACGCACCTCTACGGCTTCATGCTGCGGGCACGAGCCTACGAGCTGGTGCGCGACGCGCCCCGTGCGCGCCGCGCCTACGCCGGCTTCCTGCGCTACGAGACCGCTGAGCGGACCCGCCGCCGCCCCGAGTACGCCGAGCATCAGAACACGATCGATGCCTTCCACGCGGACGCCGTCCGCGCCACGGGGGGCAAGGCGTCGTGACCCACCCCGCGTCCCCCCTCTCCCGCCCCGGCGTTCGCACCATCAGCCTCGCCCACAGCCCCGACGCGGACGACGCGTTCATGTTCTGGGCGATGACCAGCGGGCGCATTGCGACCGGGGCGCGCCGCTACGTGCACGAGCTCGCCGATATCGAGACCCTCAATCGCCGGGCGCTCGCGGGGGAGCTCGAATGCACGGCCGTCTCCTTCCACGCCTACGCCCACCTGGCCGACCGTTACGCCCTGCTCGCCCACGGCGCCAGCGTCGGGGATCGCTATGGCCCGCGCGTCGTGGCGCGCGCCCCGCGCCCGGCGGACCCGCGCGCCGCCCTCGCGGGGCTCACCGTCGCCGTCCCGGGCGAGCTGACGACTGCGTTCCTCGCGCTCCGGCTGTACCAGCCCGCGGCACGTCATGTGGCGGTGCCCTTCGACCGGATCGAGGATCACGTGTTGACCGGCAAGGCGGAGGCCGGCCTCCTCATTCACGAAGGGCAGCTGACTCACGGCGATCGCGGGCTGCACCTGTGGGTGGACATGGGGGAATGGTGGCACGAGGAAACCGGGCTGCCGCTCCCGCTCGGCGGCAATGTCGTCAGGCGCGACCTCGGGGAGGACCTGATGCGCGCGATCGCCCGCGATCTCAAGGCGAGCATCGCCTACGGGCTCGCTCACCGGGGCGAGGCGCTCGCGTACGCCGGGGCCTACAGCCGCGGGCTCGACGCCGCGCGCACCGATCGGTTCGTCGGGATGTACGTGAACGACTATACGCTGGACCTCGGCCCTCAGGGGCGCCGCGCGGTGACGGAGCTCTTCACCAGGGGGGCCCGCGCGGGCGTGCTTCCCGCCGTGTCGCACCTAACGTTCGTCGCCGCCAGTCCCTAGATTGCAGCGGCTGTGAAGGAGCCCCGCGTGACCGGCCCAGGAGCAGACGAAGTCTCCGTCCTCGTGGTGGACGACGAGGAGCCCATCCGCAACGCCCTCAAGAAGTTCCTGGCCCAGCAGCGCTTCGACGTGTACGCGGCGGCCTCCGGGGACGAGGCGCTGCAGCAGCTGCGGCGTCACAGAGTGGCGCTGATGCTGTGCGACATCCGCATGCCCGGGACGAGCGGCGTGGACCTGGTGCCGCAGGCCCTCGAGATCGCGCCCGATCTCGCCATCCTGATGCTCACCGCCGTGAACGACGCGACGAGCGCCGCGCTGTGCATGCAGCGCGGTGCCATGGACTATCTGACGAAGCCGATCGAGCTGGCCGACCTGGGGCGGGCCGTGCAGCGGGCGCTGAAGCGCCGCGAGATGCTGCTCGAGAATCGCCACCTCAACCAGTGGCTCAAGGAAGAGGTCACCACCCGCAGCGCGGAGCTGCAGCGAGAGCGCGCCAAGCTCGAGCGGATCTCGGTTGCCACGCTCGAGGCGCTCGTCAACGCGCTCGAGGCGAAAGACCCCTACATGCGCGGCCACTCGGCCCGGGTGGCCGACCTCTCCGCCACGATCGCCGCTGAGCTGGGCATGAGCGAGGAGCAGGTGGAGCACGTCCGCGTGGCCGGGCGCCTGCACGACATCGGAAAGATCGGCACCCGCGAAGCGGTGCTCAACAAGCAGGGCGCGCTGTCGCCGGAGGAGTTCGAGCACGTCAAGCAGCACGTCGTCATCGGCTCGCAGATCCTCGCGCCGCTGCCCCACCTCGAGCACATCATCGCCATGGTGCGCAGCCACCACGAGCGCTGGGACGGTACCGGCTATCCCGACGGCCTCCGGGGCGAGGAGATTCCGCTGGGGGGACGCGTCATCGCCACGGCGGAGGTCTATGACGCGCTGTGCACGTCCCGACCCTACCAGGAGAAGCTGACCCCCGAGCAGACCGTGGAGCGGATGGCGGACCTCGCCGGCACGGTGCTCGACCCCAAGGTCTTCGAGGCGCTGTCGGCGGTCGTGGGGCGGCGCCACACGCTCGTGTTCCTCGACGAGGGCACCTCCGACAAGCCGGAGTGAGCTCGCCCTCCGGCGTCGCGTGATCATTGCCGTCACCGGCGCCACGGGATTCGTGGGGCGCCATCTCGTCGACACGCTGCGCCGGCGCGGGCACGCGGTGCGCGCGCTCGTCCGCGACCCGGCCCGCGCCTCCTGGCTCGTGGCCGGCGGCGTCGAGCTCCTGGCCGGCGACGTGCGCGACCCCCCCAGCCTCCGGCGCTTCGCGGAGGGAGCGGACGCCGCGATTCACCTCGTCGGGATCATCGTCGAGCGCGGGCGCCAGACCTTCGCGGCCGTCCACGTCGCGGGCACCGAGACGGTGCACGCCGCGGCCCGGGCGGCCGGCGTGCGACGCTTCGTTCACATGAGCGCCGTGGGCGCGCGCCCCGAGGCGGCAGCGACGCCCTATCACCGGACCAAGTGGCAGGCCGAGGACCTGGTCCGTCACTCGGCGTTGCCGTACGTCATCCTCCGCCCGTCCCTCATCAACGGCCCGGAGAACGCCCCCATCCGGACGCTCGCGCGGCTGCACCACGCATTGCCCGTGATTCCCGTGTTCGGGGACGGACACTTCCCCCTCCAGCCGGTCTGGATCGACGACGTCGCGCTCGCGTTCGCGCTCGCCGCCGAGCGCGTCGAGCTGACCGGCACGTTCGAGCTCGGCGGACCGGCGGTGCTGACCTACGAGGATTTCGTGCTCGCCATAGGGCGCGCTGCCGGCCGCCCCCGGCCGCTCGTGCACGTGCCGCTCCCGCTCGTTCGGGCGGCGGCCGCCGCCTTCGCTGGCTTGGGCGCCGCCGCGCCGCTCACGAGCGACCAGCTGCAGATGCTACTAGAGGGGAGTACGACTCCGGACAACGCAATCAAGAGGGTGTTCGGGATTGAACCGCTGGCGTTCGAGGAGGGGCTGAGGCGCTTTCTGTAATGCGGAAAAAACCAAACCCGGGGCTGGTTGCTCCCCGGGCTGGCGGTCGGGCGAAGTGGCCGTCACACTTCGGCCGCGACCAAGGCTCTTGCCTGTTAGACGTACAGCCCCCCGAAAAGGTTGCAGGTTACCAGCGCTTCACGCGTCCCAGCCGCGACGTGGTGATCATTTCGAAACGCGACCCGCGCCGCAGCACGATAGTCGTGTTGGACGCTCCCCACCCGATGCCGGTGGGACCGAACACCACTTCCGGATTGGACACCTCCAAGCGCACGCCCGCCTCCCCCGGGCCGACCCAGCGCACGAGCGGGGTCCAGGTCCGGCCGTCCCAGCGGTCGATCCTCAGCGAATCAACGGCGACGACGAGCCGGGCCCGCGTCCCGCGCATGATCGCGACATGGCGGGTGACGGCCAGGCCGGTAGTCACCTTGGCCGCCTCGGCATCCACCGCCAACCAGTCGAGCACGCCGCCGAGCCGGGGCAGCGTGATGGCGGTCACCACCGCGGCCGCGGCCAGGGTGACGATGAGTTCGAGGAGCGAGAAGCCGCGCCGCATGGCCCCGAATTAGGGTCCCGGGGGCCGAACCGACGGCACCAAACGACTGCGGTGCGACGCAAGAAAACGCGCGGACGAGCGGTCTAACGCGGCCGCCTAAAAAACGATATGTTGGTGGCCTGTCGGCGTTCCGGGGCGCTTCTCGGAGATCATGGCCATGCGCGTACCACGTGTGAAGGTGCAACCGCTGCCGCACGCCGTGTTTTTGACCCGCCTCGCGAGCGCTACTGACAGCAACGCCATCGAGGTTCGGCTCGGCCAGGGTGCCTTCTTGACCCTCCGTCTCGTCGACCTGCTGAGCCGGGACCACGAGCCGCCCCATCCCGACGCCTTCATGTACCAGCACCTCGCCACCGAACGCTTCTGCCGGGATCTGCAATGTGGCGGGCCCGAGGAGGCTCACCTGAAAGGGCTGGTGGGCACCGCGGCGCACGCGTACCGGCTGGGCGACGCGCGCCTGGTCGCGCCCGCGCTGCTGGCCTACGCGCTCTATCTGGAGGATGACGCGCGCTACGAAGAGGCGCTCGACGTGCTGGAGACGACGCTCCAAGTCGGGGGCGACCGGCTGCGGGTGGCGGATGCCGTCGCCGCGACGCTGCGGCTCGCCCGCGTGAACCGCAAGCTCACGCGCTTCTCCGACGCCGAGACGGCGTACGTGCACGCAGGCCAGCTGGCGGCGGCCGCCGGCGACGGCTATGCCGTCCTGCTCAGCCGCATCGGCCTCGCCGGCGCCAGCCAGGGGCGCGGCAACCTCGCGGAAGCCGAGCGCTGCTACCGGGAGATCTTGGCGGACGCGCGGATCGCGGCGCAGCGAGAGCCGGAGGCGCACGCCGAGCACGGACTCGCGACCACGCTACTCCTGCGAGGCCAGCCGGCAGAAGCGGCGCCCCACGTGTGGCGCGCTTTCGAGCTCTACCAGGACGAACCCGCACAGCTGCGGGCCCTCAACGACCTCGGGATCATGCTGCTCGCGGTTGGGGATGCGGAGGCCGCGGAGCACGCGCTCGCCACGATAGTGCGGCGCGGCGGCCAGCAGGACGCGGTGCTGAACGCGCTGATCGAGCTGATGCATTGCGCGTCCTACCAGAGGGACCGCGTGGGGTTCGAGCGCTGGCGCAGCGAGTGTGAAGGGCGCCTCGACCACATGGCGCCGAACATGGTGACGGACTTCCTGCTCAAGGTGGGCGTCGGCCACGCCCGCTTCGGCCATTTCGCTAAAGCGGAGACGTTCCTCGCCACGGCGCTCGAGACCGCCGCCGCCAACGGGCTGCACGAGTTCGAATTCCGGATCGAGCGGATCCGCAACGGGCTCGGCGACTGCGAGAAGGAGCTGGCGAGCTCCTGCGCCGAAGCCACCGAGCCCGTTACGAGCGAGCCGCTGCGCAGCCTGCGCCAGTCCCTGCAGGAGCTGGCAGCGGTCGGCGCCTAACGCGACGCCGCGCCCGTCAGTGGCAGACGTTCGGGTTCTGGACGTCGCACAGCGTGCCCTGCTTCGCCTGACGCGGACCAGTAGAGTCGGCACAAGCCGCGCTCGCGAGGGCGAAGGAGAAGGCGCACAGCACCAGCAGGAAACGGATTCGGCGGGACATAGAACCTCCGCGCATGGTGTTGGGTTGATCGAGACCTTCGTCCCAACGTTGGACGCGCGGTCGGCGCTTTTTTAGGGCGATTTTGCGGCACCATAGGGCGCATTTGCGACATTTATGCTGATCTTGGCGGCCGTCCCCGATATTCAGCTGCTCAAGCTGCGCCGCGCCGCGGCGGCGCGGTTCACTCTGGCGCGCGCGGCAAGCTGGGCGGAGGCCTTGAGCACGATCCGCACACGGCCGGTCGAGCTCGCGGTCGTCGACCCGCTGCTGTCGGGAGAGCCGCGGACACAAGAGATCGAGCGGCTCCGCGTGCTGTTCCCCTCGTTGCCGCTGGTCCTGTACACGACCCTCACGCCGCGCACGGCGGGCGTGCTGCTCACCCTGGGCCAGCGCGGGATCGAGCACGTCATTGTCGCCTGCTACGACGATCACCCGCTGCGGCTGCGGGAGGTCCTGGCGGAAGAGGAGGCACACTCGGCGTCGCGGCTCTTCCTGGACCAGCTGGCCGACGCCCTGGCGCCCTTGCCGCGCGAGCTGCGCTGGGTGCTCGAGGAGGCGCTGCGATCGCCGGCCGGCATGCAGACGGTGGGCCAGGTAGCCGCGCGCGCCCGCGTCGACCGCCGCACCTGCGAGCGCTGGTTCACGCGCGTGGGGCTCCCCTCGCCCCGGCATTTCCTGGCCGCGGCCCGCGTCCTGTACGCCCACCGGCTGCTGCAGGACCCGGGCTTCACCATCGAGGACGTCGCGCAGCGCCTCGGCTACGCCCAAGCGAAGACGCTGCAGCAGCACGCCCGCAGCTATCTCGGCCTCACCGCGGGCGAGATGCGCCTGTCACTGAGCCCTGAGGAAGCCCTGGAGCGGCTGACGCGGCAGTTCCTGAATCCGCAGCGCTCCCGGCAGGTGATCGCGTCGTGACCGCGCAGGGCTCGTCCGCGCCCAAGTCGCCGCCCCACACCGTCCTGATCGTGGACGACGAAGCGCCGCTGCGCCGCGTGCTCGAGCGCTCGCTCGCCAGGCACGGCTACCGCGTGCTCGCCGCCGGGAGCGGGGAGGACGCCTACCGGCTGCTCGCCACCGAAGCGGTGGACGCCGTGCTGCTCGACATCCATCTCCCCATGGTCTCGGGATTGTCCCTGTACCTGGCGATGACCAACGCCCAGCCCCGGCTCGCCGGGCGCATCGCCCTCATGACCGGGGACGCGGAGGCCGAGGAGATCCGCACCTGGCTCGAACACCACCGCTGCCCGCTGATCCGCAAGCCGTTCAACCTGAGCGAGGTCACCGAGTGGCTGCGCCGCGTGCTGCAGGCCCGTGAGCGCGAGGCGGGAAACGGCTGAGTCATGACCGCCACGCAGACCGATCCGCTCCATGTGCTGCGCGAATATCGCAACCTGGCCCCGTGGAACCTGCGGGACCTCGCGGGGCTGGTGGGCGCCGTGCTGGATGCGTCGGCGATCACGCCCATCAACGCGGCCGCGCGCGCCCAGCCGAGCGAGCGCACCATCCGCTTTTACGTGACCAAGGGGCTCGTCAGCCCGCCCGAGGGGCGCGGCACGGCCGCCACCTACTCGTACCGCCATTTCCTCCAACTGCTGTGGATCAAGCTGCGCCAGATGGAGGGGGGGACCCTCGCCGCGATCACGAAAGAGATGCAGGACCAGACGGGTGACGTGCTGGAGCGCCGGGCGGCGCAGGTGCTGGGCCCGTCGCTGACGTCCCCGGACCGGCTCCCGCTGCGCGGCCGCGGCGCGCCGCCGCGCGGGAAGTCGGGGCGCGCGCTCACCGCGTGGCTGACCCGCGACGCCGAGCGCGATCCCCAGACCGCCAGTAACTGGCGCCGCATCCCGGTGGGCCGGGGCGTCGAGCTGCACGTGGAAGCGGCGCATCCGCTGGTGCGCGTGGGTCCCGACGAGGCGACCGTCGCGGAGGCGGTGCGGCAGGTGCTCGCGAAACTTCTCCCGCAGGGCTCCGCGTAGGTCTGCGGCGCGACTTCCTCAACCCGGGAGTTCCGAATGTCGTCCTGGCTGTTCCTGATCCTGCTGGTAGCCGTCGTCCTGTGGCTGGTCGGCGCCTACAACGGCCTCGTGTCCCTCAAGAACCAGACGCTCAACGCGTTCAAGCAGATTGACGTCCAGCTCAAGCGGCGACACGACCTGATCCCGAACCTCGTGAATGCGGTGAAGGGCGCGATGGACTTCGAGCGGTCCACGCTGGAGGCGGTGATCCAGGCGCGCAATCAGGCGGTGCAGGTGAACCCGAGCGGCCCCGGGGGCGTGAAGCGCATCAGCCAAGCCGAGAACGCGCTGTCCTCGGCGTTGCAGCGGCTGATGGTGGTGGTGGAGCAGTATCCCCAACTCAAGGCCACGAGCAACGTGGGCCAGCTCCAGGAGGAGTTGACGTCGACCGAGAACCGCATCGCCTTCGCGCGCCAGCTCTACAACGACACGGCGACCCAGTACAACACGCGCCAGCAGCAGTTCCCGACGTCGCTCGTCGCGGGGCTGGCCCGGGTCCAGCCCGCCGACCTGTGGGAGATCACGGACCAGGGCGAGCGCGCCGTGCCACAGGTCGACCTCTCGCTGAAGCCCAAGGCGTGACGGACGAACCATCGCTCACTCTGTTTCAGCAACAGGAAGCCAATCGCCGGCGCACGACGCTGCTGGTGGTTGGCTTCGTGCTTTTCTTCGCCTGGCTCGGCTTCGGTGGGGACTTCATCTACTGGCTCGCCACGGCACACGAGCCTCCCGCAGCGCAGCACACCGTGTGGTGGTTCGGGATGGCGGCGACGGCCTTGGGCGCGCTGCTCGCCTGGTACGCCTACTCCACGGGCCCGGAAAAGGTGCTGTGGGCGACCGGGGCCGAAGAGGTCCTCGAGCCCGCGACCGACCAGCAGCGCCAGCTCGTGAACGTGGTCGAGGAGATGGCGATCGCCGCGGGAGTGCCGCGGCCGCGGATCTGGATCGTCCCCGATCCCGACCCGAACGCGTTCGCCACCGGTGTCGACCCCAGCCACGCTCACGTGGCCGTCACCCAGGGGCTGCTCGACCTCTGCAGCCGGGACGAGCTCCAGGCGGTCATCGGCCACGAGCTGGGGCACGTGAAGAACCTCGACGTGCGACTCATGACCACGCTGGCGGCCCTCGTGGGCGCCGTGCTGCTGATGCGCGACGGCGCGACCCGCATCTTCTTCAGTCGGGGCTCGGGGAGAATCGCCGGCGGCGGGGGCGGGGGGGGCGGTGGCGGCCGGGGAGGCAGGAAGAATCTCGGGCCGCTGGTCGCGGTCCTGCTCGTCGTGTGGATCGTGTCCTGGATTCTGGCGCCGATCATCTCCCAGCTCCTCGCCCTCGCGGTCAGCCGCAAGCGTGAGTACCTGGCCGACGCGATGGGCGCGCAGTTCACCCGCAATCCCCTCGCGCTCGCGAGCGCGCTCCAGAAGATCGAGGCGGCCGACGCCCCTACGACGCACATCAAGCAGGGTGCCGCGCACCTCTGCATCGCCGACCCGCTCGGCCGGCGGCTCACGAGCCACGAGGGCTTCCTCGCCGACCTGCTCGCCACGCACCCCCCGATGGCCAAGCGGATCACGATCCTACGGGGCATGGGGTACGCGGCCTTGAAGAAGGAGGGAGGGAGCGTCGCGTAACGCCGAGGGAACCCGTCTAGGAGAGCCGTCGCACGGCCGCGGCCGCCCGGTCGATCTGCTGGATCACTGTGAGCACGAGCTCCCGCACCACGAAGTCCCCGGTCTCCATGCCGGCGAGCTCGGCCGAGCAGCGCGCACCGCACAGAGCATTGTTGATCTCCGCGAGGGTTGCCTCCCTGCGTCGGCGGGCGGGTTCGGGCATCTTGTAGGCGGGGCCCACGGCGGGTAACCTAGGAAGGCATCGGGGCTCGCGTAGCACCGTTTTTCCCCAACTCGGTACGTCTTTCCTCGACCCGTTTCCTCGACGACCCTCCTGGACGCCCTTCCGTGACGCCTTACCGGTTTGTCCCCCACACCGCCGATGTCGCCGCCGAGCTCCGGGCAGAAAGCGAGCGGGGACTGTATCAGGCGGGGGTGGACGCCCTGCGAAACCTGCTGGTCGGGACGAGCCCCGTGCGCTCCCTCGAGCAGCGCCCGATCGCCGTCCGCGGCACGGACCCCACGGAACGGCTCGTCCGGTTCCTGGGCGACGTGCTGTATCTCTACGACACCGAGCGGTTCCTGCCCGATCGGGTCCTGCCGCTCGGCGTCTCGGGCGAGCCGTTCGACCCGGCGCGGCACCACGCACTCCGCGAAGTGAAGGCCGTGACGTACCACGGCGCCGCGGTCGTCCCCGATGGCGACGGCTACCGCGCCACCCTCGTGTTTGACGTATGAACGTCGAACGCATCGACGCCTACCGGTGGCGCATCCCTCGACAGGGAGGCATGCGGACCGAAGGCCTCATCTTCGCCGACGAGCAGCTGATGCGCGACCTCGAGGGCGACCAGGCGGTGCAGCAGCTGGCCAACGTCGCCCACCTGCCCGGCATCGTGGGCCCCGCGATCGCAATGCCGGACATCCACTGGGGCTATGGCTTCCCGATCGGCGGCGTCGCGGCCTTCGACGAAGCCGAGGGTGTGGTTTCGCCCGGGGGCGTGGGCTACGACATCAACTGCGGCGTGCGGCTCCTCGCCACGCCGCTGACGCTCGCCGAGGCGCGTCCCCGGCTGCGGCAACTCGTGGACACGCTCTACGCCACCATCCCGTCGGGTGTGGGGGCCTCGCGCTCCGACGTGCGGCTGGCGCGGGACGATCTCGAGCAGGTGCTCCGCCAGGGGGCGCGCTGGGCGGTGGAACAGGGGTACGGCGACCCCGCGGACCTCGAGGCGATCGAGGCGAACGGCACGCTCCCCGACGCCGACCCCGATTGCGTCTCAGACCGCGCCAAGGAACGGGGCAAGAGCCAGCTCGGCACCGTCGGGAGCGGCAACCACTTCGTGGAGGTCGGCTATGTCGCGGAGCGCTACGACGAGCGCGTGGCTGATCGCCTCGGCCTGGGCGCCGCGACGGTGACCGTGTTCATCCACTCGGGCTCACGCGGGCTGGGCTACCAGGTGTGCGACGACCACCTGGATCTGATGCTCAAGGCCGCCGCCAAATACGGCATCGCCCTCCCCGACCGGCAGCTGTGCTGCGCCCCGCTCGGGTCGGCGGAGGGGAAGCGGTACTGGGGCGCGATGAACGCCGCGGCGAACTACGCGTTCGCGAACCGCCAGCTCATGGCCCACTACGCGCGCCGCGCGCTCGGCACGGTGTTCGGCGAAGCCACGGCGCAGCGCAGCCGTCTCGTCTACGACGTGTGCCACAACATCGCGAAGCACGAGACCCACGAGGTGGCCGGAGCCCGCACCCGCGTGTGCGTGCACCGCAAGGGCGCCACCCGCGCCTTCCCGCCCCGGCACGCCGAGCTGGCACCGCAATTCCGGGACATCGGGCAGCCCGTGCTGATTCCGGGGGACATGGGGCGCTACTCCTACGTGCTGGTCGGCACGGCCGGCGCCTTCACGGAGACGTTCGGCTCCACCTGCCACGGCGCTGGACGGCGCCTCAGCCGGCACAAGGCGAAGCAGCTCGCGCGGCCGCGCAACATCCTGAAGGAGCTCGAGGCGCAGGGGATCCTGATCCGCGCCGCGACCCGCGCCACGGTGGACGAGGAGATGCCCGAGGCCTACAAAGACGTGGCGCGCGTCGTGGACGTGGTGGACCGGGCGGGGATCGGGAAGAAGGTGGCGCAGCTCAAGCCCGTGGGGGTGGTCAAGGGCTAGAAACGCCGAAGCCCCCGGGACGGCGCGATAGGCCGCCCGGGGGCTCCGCACATCGGCTACCCGGAGCCGGGGACTTGCGTCCTCCGTTCTTCTTCCTGCCGCCGCCGGTTGACTGATTCGTCGCTCGGTAGGGCGAACAGGAGCTCCGGCTTCCATCCCCAAGCAGCCTGGCCGGGCCGCAAGGTTCGCCAATGTGGGTGCTACGGGTCAGATCGGATCGCGGACCGACCCTCCGCACTGCACGTCGAGGCACCACGTCGACGTGGATGAGGCACGCGACAGGCCCCATCTATCCGAGCCGGAGAGCTTGCTCCCGGATCGCCGGTCGCCTGAGCCCTTGTTTGCGTCGGCGACCTCCCCGGAATTTCCGCTCGGACCCGTCTTGGAGGCGTGGCTGAGACACCAGGTCCCGACCCTTCCCTCCAAGCCGCGTGACAGCAAATATAGGGGCTGGCTCAAAGCGCGCAAGTGCCGATGTTTCTTCGGGTTAGCTCACTTGCGTGTGCATCGGTTGTGGAGCGTAACACGCGCCGTGGTCAGTCCTTGGCGCGGCCGTCCACACGATGTGGAGTTGTGTATCCACATCGTCCACGTTCCAACATCAGGTCTCGGCACCGACTTCGAGGTAACTGTAGGGCTCGTCGGGGTGCGGCGGGACGAACAGCAAGCCCGCGCCGCTCGTCGCGAACCAGCCGGCGAGCAGCTGGGCGGTGCGTGCCCCGCCCTCGAGCGGCTCACGCAACAGGACCGGCATCCAGCGGCGGATATGCCGTAGCTCGGGGGCGCGGCGGCCGAGCATCGCGACCACCGCGCCGTGGCCCTGCGTCGCCCGGAGGAAATGCGCGATGGCGTGAACGCGCTGGGCAAAGATGTAGGCACGCACGCCGGGCTCATCGTAGAGCAGCGTGCCCTCGTAGGGGTCGGCCGGGGGCGCGTCCATGCGCGGGCCGAAGTAGATGAACACGCGCTGCTCGGCGTCCCGGCGCTCGACGACGGCCGCCGCGGCATCGGTCGCGAGCCGGGCGGCGTGGATGAGATCGTCCTCCGCGAGAATCCCCACCGCCGCCGTCCATTCGACGACGGCGAGCGCCTGCTGCAACGGGCAGCCCACCGCGTCGTCGAAGGCGAGCAGCCGAGGCGCCTCGCCGGCGCGCACGAAGAAGTGCGCCAGCGCCTCGGCGCGATCCTCGAAGATTCGGGTCTGCCGCGAGGTTGCGGGAACCATCATTCCGGGAGTATAACCCATGGGCCAAGCCCGGAGATAGAGGATCCCGCATGCGTCTGATCGCCGTGCTCGCCTGCGTAGCAGCGACCCGTCTCGCCGCTCAGCAGCCCGAGCCCGCTCCCCTGCCGGTAGACACGGCTCACGCCGAGTCCACCCCCCCGCCTCCCGCCCCGCCCACGCCGGAGCAGGAGCGGTACCTGCTCGGTCTGCGCAGCGCGAACCGGGGCATCGCCCAGCTGAAGGACGGCGTCGATCGGGTGATCCGCACCCAGACGAGCAAGGACACCGTGCGGCAGCGCCGCGCCGGCCAGCGGCTCGCCGGCCTGTGCGGCGCCGCCCGCAGCTTCCTCGTGAGCGGCCGCTCCTCGATGCGGCCCACGGTATACGACCCGCCCACCCGCGACGTCGCCCACCGGCTGTCGTTGCAGGTCGATACGTTGATCGCCTACATCCCCAGCTGCGAAACCGTCGCGCGAGCGACGCCCAAGAAAGCCGCCCAGGATCTGGCAGGGAGGATCACAGCGTTCGAGGGCGCGCTCAAGGATTTCCGCGTGGCGATTGGGGTGCTCAAACCGACCGACAGCAGTAAGACACCAACGCGCTAGGTTGGTCCGTCATGGGACCGGCTGCTGGCGGGGCTCGAGCCGCAGTACCCACAACCCGCTATTCATGTCAGCGACGTAGATGTTGCCATCCCGCACGACCGCCCCCCAAGCGAACGGCGTGTGCGGCTGGAAGCCCGTGGAGTCCGCCGTCAGGATCCAGCTGATCTCCCGCCCCTGGCGCAGCAGATCCCCCTTGAGCTCGCCCGAGATGTCGAGCACGCGCGCGCCACCCTGGTAGTTGCCCAGGTAGAGGGTGTCGCCTGCGACCCAGACGTTGTGCACGCCGCCATCGGTCGGCTCGTACCAGGCAACTTCCCGGGGATGCGCGATGTCGGAGACGTCGATCACGTGGAGCCGGCCGAAGGCGAG
>QHUR01000187.1 GCA_003221995.1 Gemmatimonadota bacterium
GAGATTCTCCACAAGTGGTTGGACACGGCCTTCGAGGGCGGCCGCCACGTGCGGCGCGTGCACAAGATCGACGCGGGAACGGCCCGCCCGTGATCGACCGCCGCGCGCCGCTCAGCAAGGCCGATCCGGCCATCTACGCGCTCATCCGCCGCGAGGTGGAGCGCCAGGAACACGGGCTCGAGCTCATCGCGAGTGAGAACTTCGCCACCATGGCCGTGATGGAGGCCATGGGCAGCGCGCTCACGAACAAGTACGCCGAGGGGCTTCCCAGGAAGCGCTACTACGGCGGCTGCGAGGTCGTCGACGAGGTGGAGCAGCTCGCGATCGACCGGGCGAAGGCGCTGTTCAAAGCGGAGCACGTGAACGTGCAGCCGCACTCCGGGGCGCAGGCGAACATGGCCGCCTACCTCGCGGTCGCGAAGCCGGGCGCCGCGCTGCTGGGCCTCGCGCTCCCGCATGGCGGCCACCTCACCCACGGCTCGCCCGTCAACTTCTCGGGCACGCTGTTCCGCGCGAGCTCCTACGGCGTGCGCGAGGAGACGGGCCGCATCGACTACGATCAGGTACGCGAGATCGCCCGGCGGGAGCGGCCGCGCATCCTCGTGGGCGGGGGCAGCGCCTACGCCCGCATCATCGACTTCGCGGCGCTCCGCAGCGTCGCCGACGAGGTGGGCGCGATCCTCGTCGTCGACATGGCGCATTTCGCGGGGCTCGTGGCCGCCGGGATCCACCCCTCGCCCGTGCCGCACGCGCAGATCGTGACCACCACCACCCACAAGACGCTGCGAGGTCCGCGCGGCGGGTTGATCCTCTGCCAGGAAGCGTTCGGGAAGGACGTGGATAAGCAAGTCTTCCCGGGGATCCAGGGCGGGCCGCTCGAGCACGTGATCGCGGCGAAAGCCGTCGCGCTGGGGGAGGCGCTGACCCCGGCGTTCAAGCAGTACGCGATCCAGGTCGTGAAGAACGCCCAGGCGCTCGCCGCGGCGCTGGTGCAGCGCGGCTACGCCATCGTCTCGGGCGGCACCGACACCCACCTCATGCTGGTGGACCTGCGGCCCAAGCACCTCACCGGGAAGGAGGCGCAGGCGCTGCTCGACCGCGCCGGCATCACCGTGAACAAGAACACCATCCCGGGCGACCCGCAGTCGCCGTTCGTGACGAGCGGCGTCCGCATCGGCACGCCCGCCGTGACGACGCGCGGCTTCACGGAGCCGGAGATGCTCAAGGTCGCCGACTTCATCGACGCCGTGCTGACCGAGAAGGACGACGCCACGATCGCCCGCGTGAAGGCCGAGGTACGCGAGCTGACCGAGCAGTTCCCGCTGTACGCCGCGCCGGCCCGCGAGCCGGTGTCTGCCGCCCATGGCCGATAGCGCGGGCGCGGGCTCAGGCCCGGGCGGCCGGCCCTCCCGGGGCTCCGGCAGTTTCACCGTCCACCTCGCCGAGGAGCTCGAGGTCTACTTCAACGAGGTGGCGCACGGCCGGCCCGTCGGCTTCGTCGCCTCCCCCAAGTGGAAGCCCCCCACTGACGTCTACGAGACGGAGACCGAGCTCGTCGTCCACATGGACATCGCCGGGATGAGCTCGGACGACTTCACCGTGGAGTTCGCGGACGGCATCCTCACGATCGGCGGCGAGCGCACGACGCAGCATGAGGGCAAGCCGCACTACCATTCGATGGAGGTGCAGGTCGGCCCGTTCGAGCGCCGCTTCCGCCTCCCCGTCCCGGTCGATCCCGAGAGCATCCGCGCGAGCTACGAGCACGGCTTCCTCGCGGTCCGCCTGACCAAGCTGCCGGCGCGGCTCTCTGGCCCGCAGTCGGTACGGGTGCAGTAGATGGAACAGCTGCCGATCCTCCCCCTGGGCCAGCTGGTGGTGTACCCGCACGTCGTGCTGCCGCTCGCGCTGATGGATCCCAACGCGGTGCAGCTCATCGACGAAGTGGTGCGCGGAAACAAGCGCCTGCTGCTCGGCGTGGTGAAGCCGGTCGGCGGAGCCGAGCCGGTGGAGGGCGCGGTGATGCAGGCCCGCGCCGACGAGCTGTACGAGGTGGGGACGCTGGGCTCGGTGGTCCGGATGCTCAAGCTCGGCGACGGGTCCGTCCGCGTGATGGTCCAGGGACTCGAGCGGGCCCGCCTGGTGGAGATCAGCCCCGGCCCACACTGGCTCGTGGCGAGCTACACCACGTTTTCGTCCGAGCACACCGAGGACGCCCGCACCGAGGCGCTCAAGCGCACGGTGCACGCGCAGTTCTCCCGCGTCATCGACATCGCGCCCTACCTGGGAGAAGAGCTGCACGAAGTGCTCGCCGGGATCACCGACGCCGGCAAGCTCGCCGACTTCGTCGCCGCCAACATCGATTTGGCCCTCCCCGCCAAGGCGGAACTGCTCGCGATCGACGAGGTGAACAAGCGCCTCGAGCGGCTGGCCGAGTTGCTCGGCCAGGAGCTGCAGGTGCTCGAGGTGGGGAGCCAGATCCAGGAGAAGGTCAAGTCGCGTCTCGACCAGAACCAGCGCGAGTACGTGCTGCGCGAGCAGCTGCGCGTGATCCGCCAGGAGCTGGGCGAGGACGAGGGCGAGGACGAGCTGGACGAGCTGGGTCGTCGCCTCGAGCAGGCGGGCGTCTCGCCCGAGGCGAAGAAGGTCGTCGAGCGCGAGCTCAAGCGGCTGCGCCAGATGTCGCCCCAGTCGGCCGAGTACCACGTGGCGCGGACCTATCTCGAGGCGTTCGCCTCGCTCCCGTGGAGCCGCACCTCGGAGGACCGGCGCGACCTCAAGGCCGCGCGGGAGATCCTGGACCGCGACCACTACGACCTGAAGACGGTGAAGGAGCGCATCCTCGAGTACCTCGCCGTGCGCACCCTCAACCCGCAGGCGAAGGGGAGCATCCTGTGCTTCGTCGGGCCGCCCGGCGTGGGGAAGACGTCGCTCGGCCAGAGCATCGCGGAGGCCCTGGAGCGGCGGTTCACGCGTGTGTCGCTGGGTGGCGTGCGCGACGAGGCCGAGGTACGGGGGCACCGCCGCACCTACGTCGGGGCGCTCCCCGGCCGCATCATCCACGCGCTGCAACGCTGCGAGACCCGCAACCCGCTGCTGATGCTGGACGAGGTGGACAAGATGGGGTCCGACGTCCGGGGCGACCCCACGGCGGCGCTGCTCGAGGTGCTCGACCCGGCGCAGAACTCGGCCTTCGTGGACCACTACCTCGAAGTGCCCTTCGACCTCTCGGGGGTGATGTTCATCGCCACGGCGAACGCCCTTGGCCCGATCCCGGATCCCCTGCTCGACCGCATGGAGGTGCTGGCCCTGCCCGGCTACACGCCGGGCGAGAAGCTCGCGATCGCGAAGCGCTACCTGCTCCCCCGCCAGCTCAAGGAGACGGGCCTCCAGGCCGACCGCGCCAGCATCGCCGACGCGGCGCTGGAGCGCTTGATCGCCGAGTACACCCGCGAGGCCGGCGTGCGCCAGCTGGAGCGCGAAATCCAGGGGGCGCTGCGCAAGGCGGCCCTCGAGGTGGTGGAGCGCAAAGCCGAGACGGTGCGGGTGACCGTGAAGAACCTCGAGAAGTATGCCGGCCAGCCCAAGGTGCAGAGCGAGGTCGCGGGCCGGGCGCCCGAGGTGGGTGTGTCCACGGCGCTGGCGTGGACGCCCGTGGGCGGCGACATCATGTTCATCGAGGCGATCCAGATGCCCGGGAGGGGGCAGATCACGCTCACCGGACAGCTGGGCGACGTGATGAAGGAGTCGGCGCAGGCGGCGTGGAG
>QHUR01000093.1 GCA_003221995.1 Gemmatimonadota bacterium
GTCACGTCGGGAGGCATCATCGGCGAGGTGGTGCACATCAAGGACGACCAGGTCACCGTGCGCAGCGGCGAGTCGAAGCTCGTCGTGTCGCGGAGCGGCATCGCGAACATCGTGAACCGCGGCGCGGCGGCGGAGGCCAAGCCGTCGTGACGGTGCTGCGGCTCCATCTGCTCGGCTCCCCCCTGTTGCGGCAGAAGGCCTCCCCGGTCGCCACCGTGGACGACGCGGTGCGGCGTCTCGTGGACGACCTGTTCGAGACGATGCGCGCCGCCAAGGGCGTCGGCCTCGCCGCGAACCAGGTGGGCGTGGCGCGCCGCGTCGCCGTCGTGGACGTGGGGGAGAGCGACCCGCCCCCCCTCGTGCTCATCAACCCGCGCATCGTGTCGCGCAGCCCGGAGACGGAGACCGCCGAGGAGGGCTGCCTCTCGATCCCCGAGATCTTCGGCGACGTGGAGCGGGCCCACACGGTCGAGCTCGAGGCGCTGGACCAGGAGGGTCGGCCCTACCGCGCGACCCTCTCCGGCTTCAAGGCGCGCGCTGCGCAGCACGAGATCGATCACCTCGACGGGGTCCTGTTCCTCGATCACCTGAGCGCGGTGAAGCGGGGCCTCCTGCTCGCAAAGTGGAAGAAGTCGCGCAAGGGGAAGCCCGGCTATCTCAAGGAGGTCGTGCCGGAGCCCGCGGGCGAGCTGTAGGTGCGCGTCGTTTTCTTCGGCACGCCGGAATTCGCGGTCCCTTCCCTCGAGGCTCTACTCGGCGAGGGGTTCGACGTCCGCGCCGTCGTGACGCAACCCGACAAGCCGCAGGGCCGCTCCCGCTCGCAGGCCGTGGCGCCGCCCGTGAAGGTCGCCGCGGTGGCCGAGGACATCCCCGTGCTGCAGCCGGCGCGCCCCACGGACCGCGCGTTCGTCGACCGGCTGCGCACGCTCGCTCCCGACGTCGGCGTCGTCGTCGCCTACGGGCATATTCTCAAGCCCGAGCTGCTCGCGCTTCCCCGCCACGGCATGGTCAACGTGCATCCGTCACTCCTCCCCGAGCTGCGCGGCGCGGCGCCCGTGGAATGGGCGATCCTGAACGGCCTCGAGAAGACCGGCGTCACCATCATGCGGATGGACGAAGGGCTCGACTCGGGGCCGATCCTGCACCAGCTGCCCCACTACATCGAGCCGGAGGTCACGGGTGGAGAGCTGTCTGAGCACCTGGCGGAGATGGGTGCCCAGGCGCTCGTCGAGACCCTGGCGCTGCTCGAGCAGGACGCCCTGAAGCCCGTGCCGCAGGACCACGCCCGCGCGACCTATGCGCCCAAGCTCACCCGCGACACGGCGCGCATCCGGTGGAGCGAACCCGCGGACAAGGTGGCCCGCACGATCCGCGCCCTCGACCCGAAGCCCGGCGCGTGGACGGTCTTGGAAACGGGAAAAGGGAAACGGGAAACCCTAAAGGGCTCCCGAAGGGTCGCGGGAAGCGTGGAGGTCAAGCTCTTCGGCGCGAAGCCGGTCGAGGGGGCCGGCACCCCCGGCGAAGTGCTGACGGCCGACGGCCGACTGCTGATCGCCGCGGGGAGTGGGGCGGTGGAGGTGGAAGAAGTCCAACCCGCCGGGAAGCCCCGGATGTCGGCAGCGAATTGGCTGCGCGGGCGCGGCGTCGCCGCGGGCGGGCGGTTCGCATGAAGCCGCCGCTGCCGCGGCTGCATGCGATCACCGACGAGCGCATCGCGCGCAGGCCCGAGCTCGGCGACGTCGCGACCACCCTCGCCGCAGGAGGGGGCGCGGACCTCGCCCTGCACGCCCGCGGGCGAACGCTGACCGGTCTCGAGCAGTATGAAGTGGCTATCCGCCTATCCGCCTATCCGCCTAGCCGCCTGTTCGTGAACGACCGTCTCGACATCGCGCTCGCGACCGGCGCGGCCGGCGTGCAGCTCGGCTGGGGCGCCCTGCTGCCGGAGGACGCGCGCCGCCTCGACCCCGGGTGGTGGATCGGGAAGTCGGTTCACGACGTGGCCGAGGCGGAGGCCGCGCGGACCGAAGGAGCCGACTATCTTTTAGTAGGGCCGGTATTCGCGACCCCCCCGACCCCCACGCACGCCGTGCGGCCGCCGCTCGGGCCCGGAGCGCTGGGCGCGATCGCGCGGCTCGGTCTGCCGGTCGTGGCGATCGGCGGGATCACGCCGGAGCGGGTGCGGGAGGTGAAGGCGGCGGGAGCCTACGGCGTGGCCGCGATCCGAGCGCTGTGGGACGCGGTCGAGCCCGCCGCCACCGCCCGCCGGATGATCGAGGAGCTCGTCGCATGACGGAAACGATCGACGTCGTCGTGAACGGAGAACGCCGCCCCGTGGCCCGGGACGCCACGCTGCTCGAGCTGCTCCGGTCGCTCGCGCTCGATCCGCGCGCCGTCGTGGTCGAGCACAACCGCCGCATCGTGCGCCGCCCGGCGCTGGGGGACGTGCGCGTGGCGGAGGGCGACGCGATCGAGCTGGTGCACTTCGTGGGAGGCGGGTGAGCGCATGACGACCGCGGTCGAGCTGGCGCAGGATACCCCGCTCACCATCGGTGGGCGCACGTTCCAGTCGCGCCTCATGGTGGGAACGGGGAAGTACCGGGACAACGACACGATGGGGCGGGCGATCGAGGCCTCGGGCGCCGACATCGTCACGGTCGCGGTGCGACGCGTGAACCTCGACCGCACGAAGGAAGAAGGGATCCTCTACCACCTCGAGCCCAAGAAATACTTCCTGCTCGCGAACACCGCCGGCTGCTTCACCGCGGAGGACGCGGTGCGCTACGCGCGGCTCGCCCGCGAGGCGGGATTCAACGAGTTCGTCAAGCTCGAAGTGATCGGCGACCAGGAGACGCTGCTCCCCGACGTGCAGGGCCTGCTCGAGGCGGCGCGCACACTGGTGCGGGAGGGGTTCAAGGTACTCGCTTACACCAATGAAGACCTCGTGATCGCGCTGCGGCTCGAGGACGCGGGTTGCGCCGCGGTGATGCCGCTCGCCTCGCCGATCGGCAGTGGGCTCGGCCTCCTGAACCCGTTCAGCGTGCGCACCATCAAGCGGCGCCTCCAGGTCCCCGTGATCGTGGACGCGGGCGTCGGCACCGCGTCCGACGCCTGCGTCACGATGGAACAGGGTGTGGACGGCATCCTGATGAACACGGCGCTCGCTGCCGCGCGCGATCCCGTCGCGATGGCGCATGCCATGCGCCTCGCGGTGGAGGCGGGCCGCGCGGCCTTCCTGGCAGGCCGGATGCCGCGCCGCGAAGTGGCGCTGCCGTCCTCGCCCGCCGAGGGGATGCTGGATTAAGGAAGCGACGTCCGCGCGCCGCGCGGCGCTCGAGCTGCTCGAGGCGGTGCGCGGCGGCGCCACGTTCGCTGCGGCGCGCGACCGCCACCTCGCGGGCCTGGCCGAGCGGGATCGTCGCCTGGCCCACGAGCTCGCCGCCGGCGTGCTGCGCCGCCGTGCCCAGCTCGACCGCACCCTCCCTCTCTCCACCGCCGATCCCCGGCTCCACGACATCCTGCGTCTCGGCGCCTATCAGCTGCGCGCCCTCGATCGCGTCCCCGCCTACGCCGCCGTGTCAACCAGCGTGGCGCTCGCGCGCGAGACCGCGGGGGAAGCCGCGGGGGGCTTCGTCAACCACGTATTGCGACGGCTGGCACGGGATGCGGGATGCGGGATGCGGGATGCGGCCCCGACTCATCCGCCGTGGCTGGTTGAGCGGTGGCGGCGCCGCTTCGGTGCCGCGGAGACGGCGCGACTCACCGCCTGGAACGACGCCAAGCCGCCCCTCGTACTCCAACCCGCGCGCTGCGGCCGCGACGCCCTCGAAGCGCGGCTCCGAGCAGCGGGCTTCGGGGTAAGAGAAGCGCCCTTTGACGCGGGGATCGTGCTCACGCCAGGCGATCACGCATCCCGCATCCCGCATCCCGCGCATTTACCGGGTTTCGAGGAAGGCGCCTTCATCGTCCAGGATCCCGCTCATGCGCTGGTCTGTCGCTACGCCGCGGTGCCGCGGGGCACGCTCGTCTACGACGCCTGCGCCGCACCCGGGGGCAAGGGCGTCACCCTCGAGCGGCTGGGGGCACGCGTCGTCGCCGGAGACGCGCGGCGCGACCGCCTGGCGCGGCTCGCCGACACGGTGCGGCGCGCAGGTGTGGCGATTCCGGTCGTCGGCGCCGATCTTGTGGCGGCGCCGCTCGCGCCGGCCACGGCCGACGCGGTGCTCGTGGACGCGCCCTGCTCCGCCACCGGTACGATGGCGCGTCATCCCGACGCCCGCTGGCGGCTGAGCCCGCGCCTCATCGACCGGGCCGCGGCGCGCCAAGGCGAGCTGCTCCGCGCCGCGGCGCCGCTCGTGCGGCCGGGCGGCCTGCTCATCTACGCCACCTGCTCGCTCGAGCCCGAGGAGAACGGCGACGTCGTGAATGCCTTCCTGCAGCGGCACCGGGAGTTCGCGCGCGAGCCGGAGCGCCGTGCGGTGGCGGCCGAGCTGCTGACGGCCGAAGGCGATTTCCAGTCGCTGCCGCAGCGCCACGGCGTGGACGGCGCCTTCGCCGCGCGCCTGCGGCGGTCGCACTGATGCGCTTCCGCCGCCACATTCCTGCCGCGCCGCGGTGGCAGTGGACGTGGCCGTCTCTGGGGCCGAACGGCTTCCGCCGCTGGGCGCTGGCGCTCGGGGGCGCGGTGCTCGCCGGCTATCTGACGGCCTACCTGGTCGTGTTTCCTTCGCCGATCTGGCGCAGCCGGCAGGTGGTGCCGCGAGTCCTCGGCCTCGCGTTGGAGGACGCCTCGCGGCAGCTGCGCCAAGCGGGCTTCCAGATCCAGGACGGCGGCGCCGAGTCGCACCCCACCGCGCCGCAGGGAACCGTGATCTGGCAGGACCCGCCGCCCGGCGTGAGCGCGCCGGCGGGGTTGCGCGTGACCCTGGTGTCGAGCGGCGGACCACCCAAGATTCCGGTACCGGACGTGGCGGGGCTCGACGCCGCGCTGGCGCAGCGGCTGGTGGCGGCGGCGGGAATGACCGTCGCCCAGGTGGAATCGGTGCAGGCCGACCGGCCGGCGGGCGTCGCGATGATGACGCGCCCGGCGGCGTCCACGGTGCTGGGGCCGGGGGCCCCCGTCACCGTGGTGGTGAGCCGCGGCGCGCCCACGATCACCGTGCCCGACCTGCTCGGGATGTCGCAGGCGGACGCCCGCACGCGGCTGGAGCTCGAGGGCTTGCAGCTCGGCACCGTGACGCGGCGGCGCACGGCGGACGCGAATCCGGGCACGGTCGTCGCGCAGCGCCCCGCGACCGGCACCCTCGCCGCGCCCGGCACGGTCGTGGACGTCGTGGTCGCCAGGAGCCCGCAATAATGACGAACGGACGAGAAGGAGGTGGAGGGATCCGCATCGCGCCGAGCGTCCTCTCGGCCGACCTCGGCCGGCTCGCCGCGCAGGTACAGCAGGTCGTGGCGGGGGGGGCGGACTGGCTGCACGTGGACGTGATGGACGGCCGCTTCGTGCCGAACCTCACGTTCGGCGCCGGGATGATCGAGGCGCTGCGGAAGCTCACGGACAAGCCGCTCGACGTGCACCTCATGGTGCTCGAGCCGGAGCGCTACATCGAGCCGTTCGCGGCCGCGGGCGCGTCGGTCTTCACGTTCCACCCCGAGGCGACGACGCACGTGCAGCGGCACCTCGCCGCGGTGCGCGGCCGCGGGATGCTCGCGGGCCTCGCGCTCAACCCGGGCTCCCCGCTGGCGCTCGCCGCGGAGGTGATCGTGGACCTCGACCTGCTGCTCGTCATGGCGGTGAATCCGGGGTTCGGCGGACAGACCTATCTCCCCGCCTCCGACGAGAAGATCCGCCGGGCGCGCGAGCTGATCGCGGCCCACGGCTCGCGCGCCTTCCTCGAGGTGGATGGCGGCATCACGCGGCAGACGATCGCCGCCGCGCACGCCGCTGGCGCCGACACCTTCGTCACGGGCAACGCCGTGTTCGCGAGCGCGGACCCCGGGCGCGAGGTGCAGGAGTTGCGGCGCCGCTGCCTGGTGACGGTATGACG
This sequence comes from Gemmatimonadota bacterium, assembly GCA_003221995.1. Taxonomy (GTDB): domain Bacteria; phylum Gemmatimonadota; class Gemmatimonadetes; order Gemmatimonadales; family GWC2-71-9; genus AG29. Next base: position 6,045 of record QHUR01000093.1, read on the forward strand.
AACGGGCGGCAGTGGAGCGTCACCCTCGGCGTCGCGATGGCCGTCGTGTTCGGCGTCGCCCTCGCCATCAAGATCCGCCCCCAGGTGGACCTAGTCGGGGTGGGCTCGCGCGCCCCGGAGTTCACCGCGACCGACCTCGCCTCCGGACGGCTGAAGAGGCTGGCGGATTACCGCGGCACGGTCGTGCTGCTCAACGTGTGGGCGACGTGGTGCCAGCCGTGCCGCGTCGAGATGCCGTCGCTGGAGCGGCTGTCCCGCCGCCTCGGCGGCGCGGACTTCCGGGTCGTGGCGGTGAGCGTGGACGAGCAGGGGCCGGCCGTCGTGGCGAGGTTCACCCAGGATCTCGGGCTCAGCTTCGAGATCCTGCACGATCGCTCGGGCGCGATCCAGCGGCTCTACCAGACGACCGGCGTCCCGGAGAGCTTCGTGATCGACCGCGACGGCGTGATCATCAAGAAGGTGATCGGCCCGGCCGAGTGGGACGGGCCCGTGAACGAGACGCTCATCCGGCGGCTCATCGATGCCCGGTAGCGTGGGGCAGTTCTTCCTGCGGAACTGGCTGCTCAAGCTCGCGGCGCTGTTCTTCGCCGTGATGCTGTACGTGGCGGTGGCGGCGCAGCAGCCGCTGACCGAGAGCTTCGCCCTGCGGCTGTCCATCGCCCCGCCGCCGGGCCGCGCGCTGCGGCAGGCGCCACCCACCATCGCCGTCACGGTCCAAGGCAAGGGGAGCGAGATCCTGAAGCTCCGCAACATCCCGCGCACCATCTCCAAGACCGTGCCCGACACGCTCACCGGCTCGCTGTGGCGGCTGCATCTCTCGCCCGGGGACGTCACCCTGCCGAAGGGCGTGGAGGGCGTGCAGGTGAGCGACATCTCGCCCCGGGATGTGGACATCGTCGTCGACTCCGCCGCGCGGCGAGACGTGCGCATCGCGCCGCGCGTCACGCTCGAGAAGGACTCAGGCTTCGCGCTGCTCGGAATCACGGTCGTCCCCCCCACGGCGCGCCTCATCGGCCCGCCGAAGAGCCTCGCCGGGGTCGAGTCCGTGACCACCCAGCCGACGCAGATCGCCAGCGTCCCCGGCCCGGTGTACCGCACGGTCGCCCTCGACACCCAGGCGCTCGGCGTCGTCCGCATCACGCCGCGGGAAGTGCGGCTCGTGGGGGAGGTGGCGGCGCTCGCCCAGCGCGTGTTCGCCGGTGTCCCCGTCACGACCGCCGCCTCGGGCTTCGCCGGCTGGGAGCTCGTCTCCGAGCGCGTCCAGGTGAGCGTGGGAGGCCCGGCCGCCCGGGTCGAGCGCCTCACGCGCGACAGCCTCCGCGTCGTGGCGCACCTCGTGCGCCCGGGCGGGCCGGCCGGCTACGCGCGGCTCTCCGTCCAGGCGCCCACCGGCATCAACGCCCGCGCGATCCCCGACTCCGTAGCGTTGAAGCGCAAGGGCGGGCGCCGTGGCTGAGGTGGTCCTCGGCATCGAGACCTCGTGCGACGAGACTTCGGCGGCCGTGGTCGTGGGCGAGCGCGGCCGGCCCGAGCTCGCGAGCCTCATCATCCTGTCGCAGGACGTGCACAAGGTGTTCGGCGGCGTCGTGCCCGAGCTGGCGAGCCGCGCGCACCTCGCCGCCCTCCCCGCCGTGGTGGAGCGCGCCCTCGACGAGGCGGGCGTGAGCTGGGGCGCGGTGGACGCCGTCGCCGTGACGGCAGGGCCGGGCCTCGTGGGCGCGCTGCTCGTGGGGGTCGTGTACGCCAAGGCCCTGGCCTATGCCGGCGACCGGGCCCTCATCGGCGTGCACCACATGGAGGGGCACCTCTTCGCCCCGGTGGTCGAGGATCCCGAACTGGCGCCGCCATTCATCGCCTTGCTCGTCTCCGGGGGGCACACGCTGCTGCTCGACGTCCCCGCCTGGGGCCGCTACCGCCTGCTCGGCCGGACGCGCGACGACGCGGCGGGCGAGGCCTTCGACAAGGTGGCGACGCTCCTCGGGCTCGGCTATCCGGGCGGGCCGGCGATCGAGCGCCTCGCCGTCCAGGGGGATCCGGCGCGGTTCTCATTCCCGCGGCCGCTGCTCGAGCACGGCCTCGAGTTCTCGTTCTCGGGTCTCAAGACCGCCGTGCTGCGCGCCGTGCGCGCCAGCACGGACCTGGAGCGCGACCGGCCGCACCTCGCCCGGGCGTTCCAGGACGCCGTGCTCGACGTGCTCGTGACGAAGCTAGAGCGCGCCGTGCGGCTCACGGGCCACCGCACCGCGGTGCTGGGCGGGGGCGTGGCCTGCAGCCGCGCGCTCGCGACGCTCGCCACCGCGCGGCTGGCAGGTCTCGCGCGCGTAGCGGTCGCGAGCCCGCGACTCAACGCCGACAATGCCGCCATGATCGCGCGGGCCGGGTGGTGGCACCTCGAGCAGGGCGAGCGGAGCGACTGGACGCTGGACGCCCGCGCGGACCTGCCGTTGCCGGGGCTCGAACCCTCCCCTGCCATTCCCCAATCCGCAAACCGCAATCCGCAATCGCCATGACCATCTACCCCCTGGTGCTGCACCTCGGCCCGCTCAACCTCACGGGGTACGGGATCATGATGATGGTGGCGTTCCTGATGGCGGGCTGGACCATCCAGCTCGACCTGCGGCAGCGCGGGCTCGACGAGGAGTACGCCGCCGACATCATCCTCGCAGCCGTAGTGGGCGGGCTCGTCGGCGCGAAGGTCTGGTACGTGCTGCTCACGGGCGAGTGGGACGCGCTGTTCCGCCGCGGCGGGTTCGTGTGGTACGGCGGCTTCCTGGGCGGGGTAGCGGCGGTGCTCCTGAACGGCTGGCGCCGCCACGTGCCACCGCGCTGGACCATGGAGCTCACCGCGGCTCCCCTCGCGGTGGGATACGCGCTCGGCCGTGTGGGATGCTTCCTCGTGAACGACGACTATGGGATCCCGAGCTCGCTCCCGTGGGCGATGAAGTTCCCGCGCGGCCTGCCGCCGTCGACCGTGGGCGAGCTCGCGAACCTGCACGTGTCGTTCCCACCGGGGACCGACCCGCTGCAGGTCGTGGCCGTGCACCCGACGCAGATCTACGAGACGGCGCTGATGCTCGCCGCGTTCTGGCTCCTGTGGCGACTCCGCGGCCACCGCCACGCGGTCGGCTGGCGCTTCGGCGTCTATCTCGTTCTCGCCGGGGTGGAGCGCTTCCTCGTCGAGTTCGTGCGTGCCAAGGACGACCGGCTGCTCGGTCCCTTCACGCTGGCCCAGGCGACGAGCGCGTTGCTCGTCCTCGTCGGGATCGTGATCCTGAGACGGCTCGACGCGGCAGACGCCGCCGGGGCGGCCGTTCCCGCCTACCTGCGGCCGCGAGCCGGCCTAGTGTCGTCCAACTGAAGGAGCGACGCCATGCAGTGTCCTGCCTGCGGCAACCGCATGACCGAGGTGAAGACGGGCGACATCACCGTGGATGCCTGCACGGGCGGCTGCGGCGGCCTGTGGTTCGACCACTTCGAGCTCCGCAAGGTGGACGAGCCCACTCAGTCCGCGGGCGAGAGCCTGCTCAACATACCGCAGAACCCCAAGGTGAAGGTGGACCAGAGCCAGCGCCGCAAGTGTCCCCGCGACCCCGACATCGTCATGATGCGCCACTTCTGGAGCGTGCAGCGCCAGGCGACGGTGGACGAATGCCCCAAATGCGAGGGGGTGTTCCTCGATCCGGGCGAGCTGGCCGAGATTCGCGGTGAGTACAAGACCGACGCCGACCGGCACAAGGCGGCGCGCGAGTACTACCGCGAGATGTTCGACACGCAGCTCGGCGGGATGCTGAAGCAGGACAAGGCGAAGTACGAGAGCGCCCGCAAGGTCGCCCGCATCTTCAAGTTCATCTGCCCGAGCTATTACCTGCCCGGGAAGCAGGACTGGGGAGCGTTCTGACGCGATTACGCTGCAGCCAGGCCACGGCGACGATGAGGAGCAACACGAGCACGCCCTGCAGGGCGAGCGATTGCACGGTGGGATAGATCCCGAACACGGGCAGGCGGGGCGCCCACTCGACCACGGTCGTCGTCACGATGCCCGCCTCCTGCAGGCCTGCGATCCCCTTCCCCGCGAACACGAAGGCCATGTAGTAGAGCATCGCGCTCGTGACCCCGAAGAAGGGCTTGAGCGGCACTTTCACCCCGAAGTGGTTGATCGCCACGTACACGGCGACGAGCGCCACCGCGCCTGCGAGCATGCCGGCGAGCACGGCGGAGGTGCCGCCGCTTCCCCCCGTCGAGTTGAACAGCGCCTGGTAGAACAGGATCGTCTCGAAGCCCTCGCGGTACACGGCGAGAAAGGCCACCGACGCGAGGGCGAAGCCCGAGCCGGTCCGCAGCGCCTCCTCCATGCGACCCTTCACGAAGGCGTTCCACTTCGCCACCTCGAGCCTCGAGAGCAGCCAGTAGCTCACGTAGAACAGCACCGCGGCGGCGAGGAGCATCGTCACGCCCTCGAGGGCTTCGCGCTGCCCCGGGGTGGTCTGGAACAGCAGCCCGACGAGCGCGGCGGTGACGACGCTCGCCGCGACGGCCGCGAGCGCCCCCTTCGCGACGTCGCGCCGGCGCTCCGTGGCGCCCGCCTTCGCGAGGAACGCCATCAGCGCGGCCACGACGAGGATCGCCTCGAACCCCTCCCGCAACAGCAGCACGAAGGACTGCATGACCAGGTTGGCGCCCGAGCTCTTGTCGGCGACGAGCCGCTCGGCCCGCTCCAGCGCCGACAGGAGCCGGGCATGGATGGCGTCCAGCTCGCGGGCGTCGCCCGCGGGCGCCCGCGCCCGCAGCGCCGCGAAGGCGTCCTCCAGCTCGCCCGCGAGCGCGGCGTTGCGCGCGCGCACGTCGGTCTCCACCTGCTCGAACGTCAGATAGGCGTCGAACGCGATCTTGTCGGAGCGCAGGGCGATCGCGGAGTCGAGCTGGCGCCGCACCGTCGAGAAGACCGCCGCCGCCGGAGACGGTTGGAACCGCTGCCGCTCGGCAGTGGGAAGCACGCGCAGGAAAGCGACGAGCTTGCGCGCGGCCTCGGCGTCGAGCGTACGCGCGAATCCGGGCATCGGTGTCCCGGGGCGCCCGTGCAGCACGAGCTGCGCCAGTTCTTCTTCCGAGAAGCGAGCCTGCACCGCCAGGTCGCGCAGCGCCGGCGGCCGCACCGACAGCGTCGCCGCGAGCGGCCCGTCGCCGCCGCCCGCCGCGCCGTGGCAGGACGCGCACAGCGCCGCGTACAGCCCTTCACCCTCCCGCACGTCGCTCTCGTCCGCACGCAGGGTCGCCACGTAGGTCGCCACCGCCCAGCGGTCCTCGGGGGACAGCGTCTCCTCGAACTGCGCCATCGCGGTGCCCGCCACGCCGATCGTGATCTTGCGATACACGTCCACGCCCGACACCCCGGAGAGCGCCCGGCGGTCCGTCAGGTCCGCCGGCGGCGGACCCTCGAGGTGCTGCGCCTTGGGCCCGTCTCCCCGGCCGCGCTCACCGTGACACTGGATGCACTGCTCCCGGTACACGGCCGCCCCGCGTGCCAGGGAGGGCGGCCGCAACGGGAAGGGGTCGAGCGCGCCCCCCGCCGCCGCGGCGATGCGCTGCACCAGCGCCGCCGCGCGGCGGGCGACGGTGTCGGGCGGCGCCACCCGATCGAGCATGTCGCGCAACACCCTCAGCTCGGAGGCCGCGAGCTCGCGCACCGCGACCGGCAATGCGGCAGCGTCGAGCTGCGCCGCGTCGAGGAACTGCTTCGCCTCCGCGACTTCGGCCGGGACCGTCACCCGCCGCCCCTGCGCCGCCACTCCTGCGGCGTACTCCTTCGCCGCGAGGGACGCAGCCGCCACGATGCGGCGCGCCACGGCGAGCGAGTCCGTCCCCTGCGCCGGGAGCGAGGTCGCGACGGAGAGGCTCAACAGCGCGCCCAGTAAGAGCTTACGATGGATGAGAATGATTCTCGGAAACCAGGTGGCAAATACTAGAGTGACTTACTCGGGAATGCAAGCCAGCGTGCTCAATCTGTCTCGAGCACCACCACGGCGACTGCGGCAAGGTGCGTGTGCGACAGCGACAAGAGCACCCGTTTAACCCCCAGCTCACGCGCCCGCGACTGGGCGAGCCCAGACAGCTCCAAGTCGGGCCGTCCGTCCGGCGCCCGGATCACCTCGATGTCGCGCCATCCGATGCCGCGCGCGACGGCGCTCCCCTGCAGCGCCTTATACGCGGCCTCCTTCGCGGCGAGCCGCACGGCCACGTGCGTCGCCGGGTCGGGCCGGCTCTCGCAGTAAGCCCGCTCGGCGGGCGTGAGCAGTCGCTCGAATACGCGCGCGCCTTTGTCCGCGATGATGGCGCCCACGCGGGAGACCTCCACCAGGTCCACCCCCACGCCCACGGCGCTCACAGCCGGCGCCTCGTCACACTAAAAGCCCAAACGCCGGGCCAGCCATGCGGGCGCGGCGAGGTAGCCGCCCAGTACGAGGCCAAGCCAGAGGAGCAGCAGGGTGAGAGGGATCCACGCGGCGAGCAGCGGCCACAGGGACGGCCGCCAGGCCGCGACGGCGTCGATTTCCGGCGTCCAGCGCCGCCGCTCTTCCGCCACCACGTCCTCGAGCGCCAGCCAAGCGGCTTCGAGCCGCCGCGCGACGGTGCGGAGGGCCTCCTGCCACTCCGCGTGGATCGCCTTGTCGAGCACGCTCGCCTCGCGCGCGCGGGCCGCCGCGTGCTCGAGCGCGTCGAGGGCGGCCACGAACTGCTCCCCGCCGGTCGCGAGACGGGCCGCGATCGCCCGCTTCTCCGGCCCCGTCAACAGTCGGCGGCGCCAGCGCCGGCGCGCCATGCGGACCTGCTTTCCGGCGCGCTCGATCTCCCCGTCGAGCGCCCGTGCCACGCGCTCCGCCGCGCGGCGCACCGCCCGCTCCCACGCGCCCAGCCAGGCGCGGCGGCTCACGGCCTCGAGCACCCGCTCGCGCTCCTCCCGCACCGCCGCGGCGCGCGCCTCGCCGCCCAGCTCGAGCACGCGGGTCGCCAGCTCCTCCCGGATGTCGTCGAGCGGGACCCACGGGTCCGCGAGCCGGCGCGGCACGAGCACCCGGCCGAGCGAGGGAGCGAGCTCAGGCACCCGGAGCGGCATCGGGATCCTGAGGGACGCGCTCACACCGGCACCGTGAGCCGGGCCCGACGTCCGGTCCGGGCCTCGTAGGCCTCGACGAAATGGGTCAGGGACTCGGGAAGGAAGCGCTCACGCGCGAGCCCCGTAGCGGTGATCGCCCGCTCGATCGCGGCCGGCTCACCCTCCACCTCGAGCAGCACGTCCATCCGGGGATACCACTCGAGCCGCAGCACGGCGTCGCCCAGCCGGTAAATCTCGACCGTGCGGTCGATGCGGAGCGTCACCTCGAACCCCAAGCGCTCGAGAATCGTGAGCGCGGCGTCGGGGTCCGCGATGCGGGCCTCGGACTCCTCCCGGTGACGGTACTTCCCGCGCTTCGAGTGCGGCCCCTTCCAGCCGAGCACGCCGTAGGCGGGCGAGCCGTCCGCGGGGCGGTAGATCCGCAGCCGCAGCACCTCGTCGCGGCGCTCCAGCCTGCCCTTCCGGTCGAACCGCCGGTCCACCATGGCGCCACGGAATTCGCTGACGGCGCCGGCCCATCCCAGGACCCGCCGCAGCGCCTCGGGATCATCCACCCGGGCTTTGACCTCCAGCTCGTCGGCGGACGAGGACCGGCTCAAGCGAAGATCGCGTCCAGCACCGCCGCCGTGTCCGCGAGCGTCGCGAACACATGCGCTGCGCCGGCGGCGCGCAGCGCCGCGACGTCGTAGAACCCCGTGGCGACGGCGACCGCACGCGCCCCGACCGGCCGCCCGCAGGCGACGTCGTCCGGCGTGTCGCCGACGATCACGATGTCCTCACCCGCGAACGTCCGGCCCGCGAGCGCGGCCGCGCGGCGCGCCGCGACGGCCGGGAGGTCCGGGCGCTGGCGGGAGTCCGAGCCGTAGGCGCCCACGCGGAAGCGTCCCGGCTCGAGTCCGGCCGACCGCAGCTTCAGCGCCGCGCCGCGCTCGAGATTCCCCGTGAGGAGGCCGACGAGCGCGCGCCCCGCGGCCTCTTCGTCCCCAAGCGCCGCGAGCAGCTCGGTGATCCCCGGCAGCAGCGTGGTCCGCTGCGTGGGCCGGGCGAGCTCGGCCGCGAGCAGCTCGACGTAGCGGCCGCACACGGCCTGGAGCCGGGCCTCGTCCCGCGCCGCGGGGTGGGCCGCCAGCGTGAGCAGCTCGCGCACGATCTGCGGGTCGGTCTTGCCGTCGAAGCGGTAGCTCTCGATCGGCCCCGCCGTCCCCGCCTCGTCCAGGAGCGCCTGGCGGATCGCCCGCCGGCCGGCGCCATCGGTCCAGAGCAGCGTGCCGTCAATGTCGAAGAGGACGAGCTTCATGGGAGAAAAATAGGCGGTCAGGGGGATAGGCGGATAGCCACCGGCGCCTCGACCCAAACGAGACCGCCGAACGGGCTGTATAATTCTCGGGCCACCCGCACTGCAGGAGATTCCCCATGCGCCCGGTGACCCCGCTGCTCTTCGCCGCCGTCCTCGCGCTCCCCTGCCCGGCCCGCCCCCAGGCGGCGGACGTCGCCCCGAGGGACAACCTCGTGACCAAGGGGATCCCGCAGATTCCGGCTGCGATTGCTGAGGAGGCACGGCGCTACAGCGAGTTCCGCACGGCCGCGTTCTGGGACTGGCACCCCACCCGGAGGGAAATGCTGATCGGCACGCGGTTCGAGGACGCGCAGCAGCTGCACCTCGTAAAGTTTCCGGGCGGCGCCCGCACGCAGCTCACCTTCTTCCCCGACCCCGTCTCGGGCGCGTCATATCAGCCGACGCGCGGCGAGTACATCGTCTTCTCCAAAGACGTGGGCGGCGCCGAGTTCTTCCAGAAATACCGCTACGACGTGGCGACAGGCGACGTCACCCTGCTCACCGACGGCCAGTCGCGGAACGTGGGCGGCGCCTGGTCGCACGCGGGCGACCGCTACGCCTACATGTCTACGCGCCGCGATGGGCGGGACCTCGATCTCTGGGTGATGAACCCTGCCCAGCCGCAGAGCGACCGCATGCTGGCCCAGCTCGAAGGCGGCGGCCACGCACCGGTCGACTGGTCGCCCGACGACCGGACGATCCTCCTCGGCCAGGGCGTGTCCGTGAACGAGAGCTATGTGTGGCTGGTGGACGTGACGACCGGCGAGAAGACGCTCCTTGCGCCGCCGGCGGGGGGCGAGAGGGTTGCGTACGCGGATACGAAGTTCAGCCGCGATGGCAAGGGAATCTATCTCAGCACCGACGAGGGCTCGGAGTTCAAACGCCTCGCGTATCTCGATCTCGCGACCAAGCGCACCCGGTACCTCACGAGCCACATCCCCTGGGACGTCGAGGAGTTCGAGCTCTCGGCCGACGGCAAGCTCGTGGCCTTCGTCGTGAACGA
>QHUR01000004.1 GCA_003221995.1 Gemmatimonadota bacterium
CACTCATCCGCGTTCATGCCCGTCAGCGACAGCCGCGGTCCGACGAACACGAACTTCGCCATCGAGGCATCGCGGCCCGCCTCGAACCCGTGCGCGCGGGCGAAACCGTTCTGGTACCCGACCGGCGACACCCAGGTGTCGAGGAGATCGGCGCCGAAGGAGACGAGGTAGCGTGCGTTCGCGAAGTCGTACCAGGGCACCGCGGGCGTACCGAAGGCGAGGCGATTTCCTTCGCGCAGCGCCTCGAAGGCGAACGGCTCGTAGGCCAGGTGCCGGCCACCCACCTGCCGCATCCAGTCGTCCACGAGCTCGCCGAACGCGCCGGACTCATGGCCCGTCACGAAGACGATCCCCTTGCCCCGCGCCTCTTTCACCTTCGCTGCGAGGCGCCCGATGGCGTCATCCCAGGCGATGGGCTTCCACTGGCCGTCCCCCGTCCGCTCCAGCGGACCGGTGACGCGGTCGGGATTGTAGAGCCCTTGCAGACCCGCCTGGCCGCGCGCGCACAGGCGTCCGTGGTTGATCGGCGACTCGGGGTTCCCCTCGAGCTTCACGACACGACCCTCGCGCACCTTGGCGTGCAGGCCGCACCCGGCCGGACACTCCCGGCACGTCGTGGCGTAGTAGGTCGGCGTGCCGGGGATCTGATCCTCGGGCGGGATCAAATAGGGAATGAGCTTCTCGGTCGGCTCGGGACCGATGCCGCAGCCCGACAGCAACGCGGCGCCGCCCCCCGTCACGCCGAGGACCTTGAGGAAGCGTCTCCGCTCCATCGGCTCGCCCATCAGTAGTGGCACAGGGTGCAATCGCGGCTCACCCCGCGCTGCACGTGACAGCTGACACACCAGCCCATCTTCAGGGTCGACACCTGGTAGACCTGGGGCATGCGCTCGACCTGGCCGTGACAGGTCGCGCACGATTGCGGACCCAGCAGTTTGATGTGCCGCATGTGGGGGAAGCGGACGAACCCCGGGAGCGCGTGCACCCGGATCCATTGGGGCGGCTGCTTCCCGATCCAGGCCTGCTGGACCTTCTTGATCTCGGCCTGGTGGGACGGCGTCGATCCCGAGATGAGCTGGTGACAGCCGAAGCACGTCTGCACCGCCGGGATACCCGGCTCGCTCGACACCGCCACCGACGAGTGGCAGTACATGCAGGGGATGCGATCCTGGCCCGCGTGAACGTCGTGGCGAAAGAAGATCGGCTGGCGGGGACCCTTGAGCCTGCCCGTGTCGCTGATGACGCGCGCCGTCTGGGCTTGCTGCGGCTGGCCGTTTTGCGCGGCGACGGGGCTGGCCATGACAACACCCACGGCGATCCCGGCCGCGAACCTGCCACACCTCTTCGTCATCAATGCACTCGATGGCGAATGTATCGTTCGGGTGTCAAACGGCTTGCGGGCGCCGGAATGTAGCGCCAGCGGCGAACGCCGCACAAGGGCAAAACGCGGGCGCTATTCGGGTCGCGCCAGCAGCATGTGCTTGAGGCGAACGATCTCGACGAACGCGTCCACGGCGTCGAGGTCGGGAAACTGCACCCAGCACCAGCGCACGCCGCTCGCGATCGCGCCGTCGCGGATCGCACCGCGGATCGGCTTGGGGAGCCCGTCGCTGAGCGCCAGCTCCCTCTCTTCGAACTCCGTCAGCACGAAGGTACCGCTGACGCTCAGCTCCATGGGATGGAGGTAGCCGAGCTTGCGTCCGGCGACCTCGTACATCCACACCCACTTCCAGGTCGTTCCCATGAACACGACCTGCTCGGTCACGTGCTTGAGCGCGCAGATCCCCTCGCGGGCCCGCTTGAAGCGTTGCGCGGCGCGCTGGGGCAGATCCCGGATCGGCGCGTCGGCCTTGGGACGCCTCCGGGGATCCTTATAGAGTGTCGTTGCCCAGTAGGTGGGCGGCTGGTTCTCGAACGGAATCATGACGTTGTTATCGGGACGATGGGCTCGGGGCCAACGGCTCTAAGGTAGCAAGCGGGCCGCGGAACGGAAACGTCCCGCGTCGAGCAACCGGGCTACCGAGACGCCGGGAACCGCCATCCGGCCGTCCTTCCCCATGGTCAGCTTGATCACGTCCACCCCCCGGCCGAACCAGCGCGTGCTGGGCTCGAGGTCTGAGGGGTAAACGCAGCGCGGCAGGCAGGCGACCGCGAGGTCGGCCTGGGACCCGATGCCCGAAGCCGGCATGGTGCCCGCCCAGAGCTCCGCCCCGTATTCAGCCGCAATACGGTAGATCCGGGTCACCTCCGCGAGACCGCCCACCCGGTGGACCTTGACGTTCCAGACGCGCGGGCCTTCGAGCTCCATCACTTGCCGGGCGAGCGCGGCGCTCTCGAGCGTCTCGTCGAGGCAGACGGGCGTACGCAGCTCGCGGCCGAGACGGACGTGCCCCACCAGCTCATCGGGGGCGAGCGGCTGCTCGATGAAGAGGAGTCGGGCGTCGTCGAGCGCGCGGAGGGCGCGCTCGTGTTCCGGCCAGCGGTAGGCACCGTTCGCGTCCACGGTGAGCGGCAGCTCCGTGCCCGCGAGGCCCGCGCGCGCGGCGCGCACGGCGACCTCGTCCCACCCGGGCGCGATTTTGATCTTCACGCGGCGATAGCCCAGCTGCAACGCGTCGTACACCTGCCGCGTCAGCGTCTCCGGCTGGCGATCCTCCGGGATGCCGAGCGCCACCCCGCACGGCACGCTCGCCGCCGGTGCGACGCCGAGGCGGCCGGCGACGAGCTGGGCCATGCCCACGCCCGCGCGGTGCGCCGCGAGGTCCCAGGCCGCCGTCTCGACGCCCGCCCGCGCAAACGCGTTGCCGCGAATCTCCGCCCGCAGCGTCTCGTCCACCACCTCGGGCGATGCGAACGCCCGGCCGGCGACGCGCGGCACGAGCACCCGGTGCGTCAGGTCGATCGCGCTCGCGAGCGTCTCCGCCGAATAGAACGGCAGCTCGAACGGCGGCGACTCGCCGTAGCCCACGTGCCCCTCGTCGTCGTGCAGCGCTACGATGAGCGAGCGACGTTCGGTCACGGCGCCGCCCGAGATGATGAACGGCTCGACGAGCGGCAGGGCGAGCTCGAACAGCTCAATCCGGGCGATGCGCATCACTCGCCAGATCCAGGAAGTGCCCCTCTCCGCCGCGGCGCTCGAGCTTCCCCTGGGCCTCGAGCTCCAACATCCCGGCGACCAAGCCGTCCCGCGGGTGAAACACGAGCACGTGGAGCGCCCGTTGGGGACGGGAGCCGTGCGTGGCGGGGTACTCGGAGAGGGGGAGCTGGAAAAAGGTGTGCAGCTGCACGCTCTCGCAGCCACGACGGGCATACTCAAGGATCATACGGCCGGAGCAGATGTTCCCGGTGCCGACAAGAGCCGGGACCCCCGCACTTGCGTGCGGGGTCAGTCGAGTCTCCAGCACTCTCAGGTTCCGATCGCTCAACTCCCATCCCCCGTAGGCAACGCCGAGCCGTTCGTCGAACAGGCGGTTGAAGCAGACGAGGGCGTCGGCACCCGCGGCGGCGTCCATCATGGCGAGCTGAAACGCGTCGTCGAAGCGGGCGTTCATGAGCTTCACCGCGACCCGCACGGGAACGGGCGCCGCCCCACGAATCCGCTCCGGCACCTCCCGCAACCAGCGCACGATCTGGGCGCGGTCCTCGGACAGGGGGTCGCCCGCGAGCGTGGGCGAAAAGTCCTTCTCCAGGAGGAGCGGCGGCTCGCCCCACGCCTCCAGGAGGTGCCTCGTCGTGTGGCGGTACTCGCCGTCGTTGAACGGCTCCGCGAGCCGCGGCAGGTGATATTTCACGCTCGGCACGACGAGCATCCCCGTGGCGCGCGCGAGGTCGCGGCCCGCGCGCACGAGCGCCAGGTATTCCGCGAGCGAGCGGTCCCACCCCCTCCCCTTCCAGGTCACCGTCCATCCCGAGCGACCCCGGCGCTCTACCTTCATTCTCGTCTCGTGGATCGCCCAGGCGGCCATTGCCTGAGCGCCGGTTTCGTCCTCCGCGATGACGGTCTTCAGGACCGCGAAGGCGAGGCCAGCCGCGGCGTCGTCTTCGAGCTGGGCCGCGTTGAGCGAGAGCTGCCCCGAGCCTTTGCCGATCGGGTGAGGGAGATCGACGCCGAGGTAGCGGGCCGCGAGATCGATGTGGTACGCCTCGCGCACATGATCCGGAAAGTCGCGCGGCAGCTCGCGCTTGAAGCGCTCGAAGTCGCGCTCCAGTCGCAGCCGCGCCCTACCGGGCGAACCGGGCGAGGGCGAACTGGGGATCGGGGACCCCGTGATCGAGCACGTGAGCGGCGACCAGCTCGCCGACGGCGGGCCCGTGCTTGAACCCGTGGCCCGAGCCGCCGCCCACGAGCCACACGTTGTCCGCGCCGGGATGACGATCGATGATGAAGTGCTCGTCCGGACTCTGCTCGTACTGGCACACGCGCGCCTCGAGCAGCGGGGCGCCGGCGAGGCCGGGAAAGCGGTACCCGAGGTACGCGCGCGCCGCCCGCAGCCCCTCCGCGGTCGCCTGCCGCTCCCCTGCGGTGGGATCGAACGGCGGACCGCGCGTGTCGTCCGCCACCTTGAAGCCCCGCCACCGATTGCCGGGGATGCCGTACATGAAGCGCGCGCCGTGGTCCGCCCAAACGGGCATCGCCTCCTCCGTGAACCGCGTGTCGCCCGGCGGCGTCCCGAAGAAGAACACCTCCTGGCGCGTGGGTCGCACGAGATCGCCGATGACGTCCGGGAACAGGCGACCGAGCCAGGGGCCCGCCGCGAACACGTACGCGTCGGCGCGCAGCACGCTCCCGTCCGAGAGCGCGACGCCGCGCATCGCTCCCGCCACCACGTCCCCCGGTCGCACAGCGAGCTGGCGATACTCGCCTCCCTCCTCGAGGAACCCCGCGAGCACGGCCTCGCACGCAAGCCGGGCGGTGAGGTAGCCGGCGTCCCGCTCGAGAATCGCCCAGCGCACCTGCTCGCAGTTGATCTGGGGATAGCGCCGCGCGGTCTCCGCGCCGTCCAGCTCCTCGAACGCGAGCCGGGTCTCCTTGAGGATCGGCAGCGCCGCGCGCTCGTACTGATCGTCCTCCTCCACGAGCCACAGCACGCCGATCGGGTAGTAGAGCTGGCGCTTCCAGCGCCGCTCGTGCTCGCGCCACAGCGCGAGCGAGCGCGCCGCCAGGACGGTGTAGACGCGCCGCGGTCCGTACGTCCCCCGGATCACGCGCGTCTCGCCGCCGGAGCTCGCGCGCGAATTGCCGGGGCCCCAGGCGTCGAGCAGCGTGACGCGCGCGCCCCGCCGTCGGAGATGCCAGGCCGTCCATCCGCCGAACGCGCCCGCCCCCACCACGACCACGTGCGCTCGCTCAGCCATCGCAGCGGTCCTCCGGAGCCCCGGACTCACGCCGGGGGTCAGAGCGTTTCCTGACCCCGCGCGCAAGCGCGGGGTTACGAGCCCGCCGGCCGCCGCGCACCACTCGAGGAACGACCGCCGCCTCACGGACGCGCGGCGCGGGCATCGCGCACGGCCCGGCCGACGCGCTCCCGGTCGGCCGCGTCGAGCGCCGGGCCCCAGGGATCGTCGCACGCGTCGTCGGGAATGATGCCGTCGGCCGCGAGGGCCCACAGCATGCGACGAACGTACCCTTCCATCGGCGTGATGAAGGTCGCTCCGGCGAGCCGATCACACACCCCTGAGAGCTGTACGAACTTCGCGAAGTCGCCCGTGCGAAATGCCTCCAGCAAGGCGACCTGAACATCGGTGAGTGCCGCGCCCATCCCGACAAGGGCCGCCCGTGCTCCCATCGTCAGCGAATAGCCCAGGAATCGGTCTTCGCCGGTGATCAGCAGCTTATCGGGGTGCTCGCGGATGAGCCCCGCAATCCGTTGGAACGTCATCACCGAGTCGAGCGTGGCTACCTTGATCCCAACCACCGCCGTTAGCGACAGGAGCGCGTGCAGGGTCGGGTTGTCGTACGCGACTCCGCCGGCAGCCTCGTACAAGTAGAAGGCAATCACCGGCAGTTCACGACCGAGTGCCTGGTGATACGCGACCGGGTCCTCCGCACGCGGGAACGCCAGCAGCGCGTCCGCACCTCCGGCCTTCGCGTCCCGAGCCATCTCGAGATCGCTCGCGCCCGCGACGATCACGCTGAGGGGCAGCGCGCTTCGCCACGTCGTCAGCACCTGCGAGCGCTGCTCCGCCGAAAGGCGAGGCCCGCGACCCGTGTGTGCCCAGACGGCCACTCCGGCCACCTGCTGGCTCGCCATCCAGTTGGCGTAGCTGCGCAAGGCGTCCTCCGCGAGCGCGGTCCCCCGGAACGGCACCGGAACCGCGGGGACGAGACCCCATTCGAGGCGGCTCGTCAGGCGGGCGCTCAGAAGGCCAGCGCGGCGCGGGCGTTGCCTGCCTCGATCGCGGCCCGCTGCTCCGGCGTGAGGTCCAGGAGGTCGAGCTTCGCGAGGCTGATTTCGGGAATCCGCAGCGGCTGCCCCGTCCCGAACACGAACCGGTCCACGCCGACCGTGGCGAGCAGCGTCTCGAGGTGATCCTCGGGGGGTCCCCAGATCCAGCTGATGTCCCACCACAGGCGGACCGCCTCCTCGGGCGTGGAGCCGAAGTGGACCTCCTCGATGAGCGCCCGGTCGGCGTGGGTCACGAGGATGCGCACGTCGTCGTCGCTCCGGATCAGGGCGCGCACCGCCGCGGCGGGAAGCTCGGACGCCGTGTCATTGGGGTGGCGCTGGCGGCCATCCTCCAGCCGCACGGCGAGCACGAGCGGCAGCCGCGCGGCCCCGCATGCGGCGGCGAGCACCCGCATCTCGGCGCCCGCCGGGTCGAGTCCGTAGTAGGTGGGATCGCAGCGCACCGCGGGCGCGCCGTGGTCCGCCGCTTCGCCGATGGCTTCCTCCCATCCCTTGCGCCCCGGATGAACGGCGGGGATCGGCTTGAGCCGCTGGTCGCGGCCCGTCGCTTCGTACAGCCACGCGTTCCCCTCGCCGGGCGAACGCCAGAAGAAGCTCGGCAGATGGCTCACCCACGCCTCGTCGATGCCGGCCCGGTCCATGGCGGCGTGCAGCGCCTCGGGCGACGTCCCGGGGACGCGGCGCCAGGGATAGGCGCCGAGCAGGGCGTTGACATCGACGCGCATCAGTCGGACGGGAACGCGCCGCGTGGGAAGATGCGCGCCGCGTTCTTCCACCTGACCTGCTCGACCTCCGGTCCGCGCAGCAGGTGCGTGAGATAGCGCAGCTTCGCCCAGGCCGTATCCATCGTGAGATCCGAGCCCCAGAGCAGCCGCTCGACGCCCACCGCTTCGACGCAGCCCTCGAGCATGCCGCCGTCCGCACCGCTGCCCGAGAGATCGAGGAGAACGTTGCGCGTCCCCCCCCCCACCCGCAGCGCGGCGAGCGAGTGCTGCCAGTCCCCGCCCCCCCCGATGTGCGCGAGGATGAAGTGCACGTTCGGATGACGCTCCGCGAGCGCGCACAGCTCGAGGGCGTCCGAGGCCTCCTGCCCCGGCCAATCGCGCCGCCGGTGCTGCCACACGTGGTGCAACACCGGGAGTCCGCGCTCGCGCGCGAGCTCGCAGATCGGATCGAGCAGGGGATCGTGCGCCCGCCGGCTCGCGGCGAGCTTGATGCCGATCATACCGGCGGCGCGGCAGCGGTCGATTTCGCCCAGGGCGTGGGCGATGTAGTTCGGGTTGACCGTGACGTAGCCGCGCATGCGATCGGGGTGGGCCCGCTGCAGTGCGAGCAGCGCGTCGTTGCCGTATTGCAGGTCCGGCGGGGATGGGAAATAGACCGGAGACGTGCGTCCCCAGGTGCCGAGGACCGAAGCCACGTGGATCGTGACGCCGATCCGCTCGCCCGCGCGCAGGCGGCTCGCATTGCGCTCCCGCCAGTCGGCGCGCGGCGTGCGATCGTGGTAGAAGTGGGCGTGCACGTCGATGAGCATGGCGAGGAATCTGGGCTGCCCGACGCCACGTCGCCACGTTGCAAGAACGTGCCCGTCAGGCCCATGCAAACGTGGCGTCTTGGCGACTTGGAACTATATTGCTGGTCGCATGACCACCCCTCCCCGCCAGCCGCCCCCCAGACCCCCCAGACCGCCGGGGGCGAGGCCACCCGGCCCACCGAAGCCGCCACCGTCCAAGGCCGCCGCCTCGGCGAAGGCGGCATTCGCCAAGGCTGCAGGCAGCCCGCTGTTCCGGCGCGCGCGCAACATGCTGTTTCGGCCGCGGAACGAGTGGAGCACGATCAGCGGCGAGTTCACGAACGCGAGCACGATCTACAAGAGCTATGTGATACCGCTCAGCGCCGTCGGGCCGATCGCCACCCTGCTCGGGGCGCTGGTCTTCGGCAAGGTCGGCACCATGTTCGGCCCGGTGAACGCGTCGCTCGGCGCGGCCCTGGAGGGCGCGGTGGCCCACTACGTCCTCGGGCTCGCGAGCGTGTACGCGCTCGCGATCGCGCTCGACGTCCTGGCGCCGAGCTTCGGAGCCCAGTCGAACCGGGTGCAGGCGCTCAAGCTCGCCGCCTACGCGAGCACGCCGTCCTGGCTCCTCGCGGTTCTGCTCCTCGTTCCCCAGTTCGGCCTGTTCGTGCTCCTGGGACTCGTGTACACGCTGTGGCTGCTCGCCCTGGGAGCGCCGGTCGTGATGAAGGTCCCCGCCAACGCCCCGGAGAAGGCCACTGCGTACCGGCTGATCGCGGTCATCGTAGCGCTGGTGCTGATCCTCATCTTCGAGGCGGTGGCTGGAGTGTTCGGCACCTAGCGCCGCTCGCCGGAAAACGCGGCGCGCGTGACGCCGCCCTCGCGCGCCAGCAGCGGCGTCGCCGCGGCGAGCCCCAACCCCGCAAAGACGGCGAGCGCCGCGAAGTCGCATCCAACCGCCAGCTCTCCCCCGTAACCCGCCGCGCTCCAGGGCGCGAGCAACGCGTGCTTCAGCAGGTCCACCCCGTAGGCGATCGGGTTCAGATAGGCGAGGGCCCGTAGCGGCGCGGCGAGATTCCGCATCGGGTAGAATGCGCCGCACAGGAACAGCATCGGGAAGATCGCGAAGTTCATCACGCCGGAGAAGTTCTCGATCGAGCGGATCGTCGCGGCGAGGACGAGCCCCACCGCGCCGGCGGCGAGGCTCGTCAGCACGACGGCAGCGAACGCGAGCGCCGCCCCGCCCGGCGTGAGGCTGAGCCGCGCCGCCGGGAGCAGGATCAGCGCCACCGCGAGCGCCTGCACCGTGCCGAGCAGCGTCGCGCCCAGGGCCTTGCCCAGCGCGACGGCGCCGCGCGGGACAGGCGCCACGAGCAGCAGGCGCAACACGCCGGCGTCCCGGTCGGTCACCGTGGAGAGGGCGGCGAGGAACGCGCCGAACAGCACGACCATTCCGAGCAGGCCCGGAGCCATGTAGCGGGGATAGTCGAGGCCCGGAGGACCGGCGAACAGCGCCCGGAATCCCGCGCCGGCGAATACGAACCACACGAACGGCCGCGCCAGGCTGCTCACGAGCCGCCCCCGCTGGCGCAGGAACCGGACAAACTCGCGGGCGACGATGCCCCAGACGGCGCGCGCCATCGCTAGCGGTCGCGCCCCGGCGGGGCCACCACCGCGTCCGCCACGGCGAGCGGTCGCCCGGTGCGCGCCAGAAACACCTCCTCGAGCGACCCCGCCCCGGCGGCGCGCTTCAGCTCGGCGGGAGTCCCCTGCGCGACGAGGTGACCGCGATCGAGCACGGCCACGCGGTCGCACGGCTCCGCCTCCTCCACGTAGTGCGTCGTCAGGAACACGGTCATCCCCGACGCCGCGCGCAGGTCCCGGATGAACTGCCACAACTCGCGCCGCGCCCGGGGATCGAGCCCCGCCGTCGGCTCGTCGAGGAACAGCACGCGCGGCCGGTGCAACACACCGCGCGCGATGTCGGCCGCACGACGCAATCCGCCCGAGAGGGCGCGCACGGGCGAGTCGCGCCGCTCCGCGAGCCCGAACTGCCGCAGCAGCTCGTCGATGCGCGCGCGGGCGGCGCGCCCCGGGAGGTCCCAGAGCCGCGCGGCGAAGCGGAGGTTCTCCTCCACCGTGAGGTCGCGGTCGAGCGTGGGCTCCTGAAACACCAGCCCGATGCTCTTCCGCACGGCAAGGCTCCCGCGCACCACGTCGTGCCCCGAGATGCGGGCGCTCCCGCGCGTGGGTCGCAGCAGCGTGGCGAGGATGTGGACCGTCGTGGTCTTGCCGGCGCCGTTCGGTCCGAGGAAGCCAAAAAACTCGGCCTCGCCCACATCGAGGTCGAGGCCGTCCAGCGCGCGAACCGCGCCGAAGTCCTTGCCGAGGCCGCGCGCCTCGATCATCCCTTCGCGGCGAGGGCCCGGGAGTTGGGTGCGGCGCGGTACACCCACTCGCCCGCTTCCGCCGCGGCGGTGCGCTCGACCTCGGCCACCGCGTCGTCCACGAGGTGGCGATGCGGCGACAACGAGCACACGGGATCCGTGACGCCCGCATCGCCCGCGATCAGGAACGCCTGGCAGCGACAGCCGCCGAAGTCCACCGTCTTGCGCGGGCAGGAGCGGCACGGCTCAGGCATCCAGGCGTCGCCGCGGAACTTGGTGAAGGCATCGGAGTGGTGCCAGATCCATTCCAGGGAGTGCTCCCGCACGTTTGCGAACTTGAGCGTCGTGATCCGGCCCGCGGCGTGGCACGGCCACACCTCGCCCGCGGGAGTCACGGTCATGTAGGAACGCGCCCAGCCGCCCATACAGGGCTTGGGAAACTGCTCGTGGTAGTCAGGAAGGACCCAGACGATCTCGAGCCTGGTGCCCAGGCGGCCCCGCTCTTCCTGCACCACCCGCCACCCCTCCTCCAGCTGCGCCCGGGTCGGCATCAGCGCGTCGCGGTTGTGAAACGCCCAGCCATAGAACTGCGTGTTCGCGAGCTCGATGCGCTCGGCGCCGAGCGACTCCGCAAGCCCGATGAGGTCGCGCACCTGGTGGAGGTTCTTGCGGTGCAGCACCACGTTGACCGTGAGCGGGAACCCGAGCTCCTTGGTCCAGCGGTACGCGGCGAGCTTGTCGCCGTAGGACGCGGTGCCGGCGATGTAGTTCGACAGCTCCTCATCCGCCGCCTGGATGCTGATCTGGACGTGGTCCAGCCCGGAACGCCGCAGCGCGGCCAGGCGGTCCTTCGTCAGGCGGTAGGCCGACGTGATGAGCGACGTGTAGAGCCCGACCTCATGCGCCGCCGCGACGAGCCGTTCGAGGTCGGCGCGCAGCAACGGCTCGCCGCCCGAGAGGCCGAGCTGGAGAACGCCCAGCGCCTTCGCTTCGCGGAACACGCGGCACCAGTCTTCGGTGCCGAGCTCGTTGCGAAATCGGGCCCCGGCGAACTCCAGCGGGTTCGAGCAGTAGGGACACTGGAGCGGACAGCGATAGGTCAGCTCCGCGAGGAGCCAGAGCGGCTGTGGCGTCATGGGCGGAATCTAACTCAGCCTCCCTCGAACAGAATGAGCCCCTTCGCGGCGAGCGCCTCGAGGAAGCCGGTGACGTCCTGCTGGACTCCCTCGACGCCGTAGCGCTGCTGCAGTGACGTCACGATGCCGGCGACCGTGCGGGTGCCGTCGCACAGCGCCAGGATGTCCGCGCCGGTCTCATTGAGCGCCACCAACCCTTCCGGGTAGAGCAGCACGTGGCGCTGGCGGACCTCATCCCACTGCAGCCGCGCCTTGGGAGCGACGCGTACGGTCGAAGCATCGGGCGCGGGGGAGGTCACGGGGCATTGCCGGGCAGTGGCCCCCGCTCGACGGCGTCGAGCAGCGACCAGAGCACGTCGCACTTGAAGTCGAGCGCGGCGACGGCCCGCTCCTGAAGCTCGCGAGTGCGGCAGCGTTCGGTGACGAGCGCGAGCGCGTGTTCGGCATCGCGCGGCGCCTGCTGGAGCCGGGCGCGAAAGTACTCGAGCCCGGCGGGGTCGATCCACTTGTAGTGAGCCAGGATCGCCGAGAGGCGCTGGCTCACGATGGTGGGGGCGAAGAGCTCCGTCAGCGACGCCGCAACCGCCTCGATCCAGGGCCGGGTACGGCAGAACGTGATGTATGCTTCGACGGCGAACCGCACCCCCGGCAGCACCCACCGACCGGCCAGCAGCGTGTCCCGCTCGACTCCCATGGCCTCGGCGAGGCGCAGCCAGGCCTCGAGCCCGCCCTCGCCGTCCGCCCGCCCGTCGTGATCGACGATCCGCTGGATCCAGCGGCGCCGCACCTCGGGCTCGGGGCAGTTGGACATGATGGCGGCATCCTTGATCGGGATCGCCTGCTGGTAGCAGAAGCGGTTCGCGACCCAGAGCTGCAGCTCCTCGCGTCGCAGCTCCCCACGATGCATCCGCTGGTTGAAGGGATGATGGATGTGGTAGCGCGCCTCGCCGACGGCGCGCAGCCTGCGGACGAGCTCGTCTCGCGACCAAGGGTGGGCGTCGGGCGTCGGCGTCACAGCTCGAACGCCATGCCGTCGTCTCCCACCTCGATCCCCGCCGCTTCAACCTGCGCCCGCTCGGCCGAGCCGCGGCACAGGATGGGATTCGTGTTGTTGATGTGCACGAGCACCGTGCGCTTGGCCCCCAGGCGGGGCAGCGCGCCGAGGCTGCCGCCGGCGCCGCCAACCGGAACGTGCCCCATCTCCCGCGCCGTCACCGCGTCCACACCGGCGGAGCGCAGCTCGCCGTCCGACCAGAACGTGCCGTCGAACAAGAGCAGATCCGCGCCGGCGGCGAGTCTCTCCACCACCGCGTCGACCGCCGCCGCCGTCGGAATATAGGAGAGCGTCCCGCCCGTACGCTCGTCCGCGAGCCGCAGCCCGACGTCGAACGTCCCGGCGGGGGCCCCGCGCGCATAGCGCGGCGGGCGGCGCGCCACACCCAGCGCCGTACAGGAGATCCCGAGCGGCTGGCCCGCGACGTCGGCGAGCGCGATCGGCGCACCATCGGGCAGCGAGCGCGCGTCGGCGCCCGCATAGGCGGACAGCGCGCGGAACAGCGGCCACTGGTCGGTGAGCAGGGAAATCACGTCGGCGGGAGCGTACACCGGAATCTTCATCGTGTGCTCGCGCAACAGCATCAAGCCCAGCGTGTGATCGATCTCGCCGTCGGTACACACTACGGCGGCGAGCGGAGTCCCGCGGACACCGCGCGGCCAAAGGGCGCGGTGCGCGGCCAGTTGCTGGCGCAGGTCGGGCGACGCGTTGAGCAGGATCCAGCGCTCGCCATCCGCGCTCACCGCCACGGACGATTGCGTGCGCCCGGGGCCCTGCGCCCGCGCCGCGCGGCAGTTGGGACAGCCGCAGTTCCACTGGGGGAGTCCGCCACCGGCGGCGGAGCCGAGGATGATGGCACGCATCGAAAAAAGAAGGCCGGGATCGCGCCCGGCCTCCTCAAGCTTGACTGTTGAACTCGGCGAGGTTACGCGTTGCCCGCGTACGCGCCGACTTCCATGCCCAGCTCGACGACCTCGAATTCAGGCTTCGTCCACGACATGTTGCATCCTCCGAGACTGATGGTGGTCGACCACTCAACCAGTATCTTTACTAAGCAGGGCGCGTGCCACTCCGGACGCCACCAGGCTAGACGCTGTCTGACTGCGTAACTCCTTTCCCTCGAAACAATTGTCGTACGTGATGGCCGCGAGTGCCGACCCGGCCACGAGCCGGGGCGGTGAGTCATTTCACCCAATCTGGGTGGAATCACCCATTCAGGGCTGCAGCCCGAACTTCTTCACGCGGTACCGCAGAGTGTCCCTGGAGATCCCGAGGCGCTGAGCCGCTTTGGTCTGGTTCCCGCCGGCCTCGTGCAACGCTCGCTCGATGACCGCTTTCTCCCACTGGGCCAGGTCCACGCCCGGCGGCGGCAGCGCGGCTGCGCCGGTTGACGCTCCCGGCTCGACGTCGGCGTTGGTGGGTGTTCGCGGCGCGCCGCCGTCGGCTGAACCGGCTCTGGTGGGACTCGTCAGCGCCAGGTGCTCGACGTCCAGCATCGGACCCCGACTCCACAGGACCGCCCGCTCGATGACATGGCTGAGCTCGCGCACGTTCCCCGGCCACGGATAGGAGAGCATCAGGTCGCGCGCCGCCGGGCTGATCTCGCGCACCACCTTCCCGTACTTGGCGTTGAACGCCCGCAGGAAATGCTCGGTCAGGAGCAGCACGTCCTGGCCGCGCTCCCGCAGGGGAGGTACGTCGAGCACGATCACCGCCAGGCGGAAATAGAGATCCTTGCGAAACCGCTCTTGGCGCGCCTCGCGCTCGAGATCGCGGTTCGTCGCGGCGATGATGCGGAAGTCGATCTTGCGCTCGCGCACACTGCCCAGGCGTCGCACCGCCCGCTCCTCGATGGCCCGCAGCAACTTCCCCTGTACCGAGAGGTCGACATCGCCGATCTCGTCGAGAAACAGGAATCCCCCCTCCGCCGCCTCGACCAGGCCCGGCTTCGACTCCTTGGCGTCCGTGAACGCCCCACGCTCGTGGCCGAACAGCTCGGCCTCCATGAGGGTCGCCGGCAAGGCCGTGCAGTTGACCTCGATGAACGGCTTCATGGCGCGGGGACCCGAGGCGTGGATGGCGCGGGCCAGGAGACCCTTGCCGGTGCCGGTCTCGCCCGTCAGCAGCACCGGCGGCGCCTCGTCCAGCGCGGCGATCTGGCGCGCCCGCTCGAGCACCGCGCGGATGACCGGCGACTCCCCCAGCATGGCCGGGAACCCGACGTCCCGCGTCGCGCGCCGGCGATAATAGGACAGCTCCTGCTGCAGCAGCCGGTTCTCACGAGCGCGGTCCGCGAGGAGCTTCAGCTCCTCGAGGTCCACCGGCTTCTTGACGTAGTCGAAGGCGCCCAGCTTCACCGCCGCCACCGCGCCCTCGATCGAGCCGAAGGCCGTCAGCATGATGACCGGGATGACCGGATCGAACTCGCGGATCCGCTTGAGGAGGTCGAGGCCGCTCATGCCCGGCAGGCGGACATCCGCGAAGACGACGTCCGGCTGCAGGTTTTCGAGCAGCTCCATCGCCTTCTCCCCGCTCGTCGCCACCTCGGCTTCATAGCCGTGGTCGGCCAGGAACGCCTTGGCCGACCGCGCCAGCGTCTGCTCGTCGTCGACGATCAGAACCGTCGAGCCGCTCATGCGAGGCTCGTCGCGGCGGGGGGGGCGGGGGCGGGCGCCGTGTCGCCGCTCATGACCGGCAGCCAGATGCGAACGGTCGTGCCGCGGCCGACCGCGCTCGCGATCTCCAAACGGCCGCCGGCCTCCTCGACGTAGCGTTTGGCGATCGCCAGGCCGAGCCCCGTGCCCTCGGGTCGCGTCGTGAAGAAGGGCTCACACAGGTTCGGCAAGATCTCTGGTGGGATGCCGCCGCCCGAGTCGCCGATCTCGACGACGACACCGGTTCCGCCCACGTGTCCGCCCTCGGGCCGAGTCGCGATCTCCAGCCGCCCGCCGTCAGGCATGGCATCGAGCGCGTTCGACACGATCTCGGTCAATGCCTGCTCCAGTCGCATCGGGTCGACCCGGATCTCGGGGAGCGCGGCCGCAAGGTTCATCACCAGCTCGACCCGACGCTGGCGCAGCAACTCGGCGAAGCCGGAGAGCGCGCCCTCGACCAGTGCCCGCACGCTCTCCCGCAGGGGGTGGAACGGGGCGGGCCGCGAGAAGGTCAACAGGTGAGCGATCCTGTGATCGAGACGATCGACCTGCTCGACGATGGCGCCCAGCTGCTCGCGGGCGGCGGGGGCCTCGACCCGGTGCTGGGCGAGCTGTGCGGCCGCGCGCAGGCTCGCCAGGGGGTTCCGCAGCCCGTGGGCCACCGCCGCCGCCATCTGGCCGATCGAGGCCAGCTTCTCGGACTGCACGAGTTGGGCGCGGGACTGGCGGAGCTTCTCGGTCATGCGCGCGAAGGCACGCGCCAAGTCGCCGATCTCGTCGCGCGACCGCGGCACGATCGCGTGGTCCAGGTCGCCCGCGCCCACCACGGCCATGGCCTGCCGCAGCTCGCTGATCGGGCGCGCCAGACTCCGGGAAATGAGCCACGAAGCGACGAGGCCCGCCACCAGCGCGAGCAAGATGATCGACCACAGCACGCGCCGCTGCGTCTCCACGATCGCCTGCATCTCCGCAACGGCTCGCTGCACGCTCAGCTCGCGGGCCTGGCGGTAGATCTCGCGATTCACCGCCGCCAGGGCCGGCTGCAGGCGCTCCACGAGCTCGTGCCGCGCGGTGAGGTACGCCGCCTCGTGCTGCCCGGAATCGTACAGCTTGAACACGCGAAGAGCGACGGCGCGGATGTCGCCCTCGATGCTGCGGACGCCGTCTGCGAACTTGAGGGCGTCAGGAGGCAGGCCCGCCGACCAGCGATCGAGCCAGTAGTCCACCACCTGCTCGGTGAGCGGGAACTCCTTCTTGGCCGCGGGATCCCCGCTGAGGTAGCGCCAGACCACCTGGGTCTGGTTGAACATGGCGTCTTCCACGTCCGCGTACGTCCGCGAGTGGGCCAGGCGCTGGCGCAGTCCCTCCAGCGTGCCCCCCTCGAGCGCGTTGGTCCGAATCGCCTGAACTCCGACCAGCAGCGTGGGGAGGACCATCAGGGAGAAACCCAGAAGCAGCTTGCGCTGGAGGCTCATAGCTCGAATTCTAGCGCAGATGCGGGCGCGCCGCCCTAGAGCTGGTGGGCGGCGCTTCTCAGGACGTCGTCGAGCACGTCCAGCGTCCGATCCACCGTCGCCTCGTCGTGGGCCAGGGACACGAAGTTGTACGCGGTCCGCTTGAACAGGACACCCCGAGCGGCGCAACCCCGGGCAACGGCCCGGGAGACGCCATCGCTCGCGTAGTGGAGGAAGCACATCTCGGCTACCCCGCCCACGCCCGCGACGGCAGCGGCATGCTCGCGCTGCAGGCGGTGCAGGCCGTGCAACAGTCGCGTCCCTACGCGGTGCAGGTGCGCGGGCACCGCTTCCGAGACGACGACGGCGAGGGTCGCGCGCGCGGCCGCGAGGGCCACGCCTTCCGTCGCCAGCGTGGAGGAGATCCAGGTGCGGGCGACGCCGGCCATGAGGTCCTGCCGGCCCCCGACGGCGGCGAGCGGGAACCCGTTGGCGAGCGCCTTGCCGAGCACCACGAGATCGGGCTGCACGCCGTAGCGCTCTCCCGCCCCGCCGACCGCGAGCCGGAACGCGGTCTTGATCTCGTCGAACACCAGCACCGCCCCGACGCGCGCCGTCTCCTCCCGGAGCACCGCCAGCCACTCGCGACGCGGCTCTTCCACGACGACCGGCTCTACCACGACGACCGCCAGCCCATCCCCGGCCTCGCGGATCTGTTGCCTGCTGCGCTCGGCATCGTTGAACGGCAGCTCGGCGTAGAGCGCGCGGGTCGCGGCCGGCACGCCCCCGACGCCGCCGCCCTGACACCAGTCGAGCCACCCGTGATAGCCGCACCCGAGCACCAGCTCGCGTCCCGTGGCGACCCGCGCGAGGCGCACGGCCGCTGCGACCGCTTCGGCGCCGGTCTTGAAGAAGCGCACCGCCTCAATCCACGGGATGTGGCGGGACAGTGCTTCGGCCAGCTCCTCCTCGACCGGCGGCGGGAGCGGCCCCACGACCCCGGCGGCGATCGCCTGCTCGGCCGCGCGGTTCACCGCGGGATGCCCGTATCCCAGCGCGACGGCGCCGAGCGCCATCACGTAGTCCACGTATTCACGCCCGGCCTCGTCCCACACGCGACACCCCGCAGCGCGCGTGACGCGCTCGGGCGGCGGGCCGCCCGTCCCCGGCTCCGCGGGGCCGAACAGGGCCTCCGGACGCAAGCTAGCGGTCGACGTGAATCCCGGAACGCGCCAATCGCTCGACATACTTGACCACCTCGATCGCCATCGCCCGGAGCAGCTTAACCTCCCGCTCGTCGAGCGGCGTGCGGTGCATCACCTCGCGCACGGTCCGCATCACACCGTCCACATCGCGGGTCTTGAAGAATGCGATGCACCCGAGCGCCTGCTCCACGTCCGCGCACAGCCGCTCCAGGTCTTCCACGCGGGCGGGCCCCCCCCCCGGCCGCCGGGGCGGCTTGAACGGCGCGGCTCCATCCCCCCGCGCCACCGCGAGCTCGTACAACATCAGCACCACCGCGTGAGCGAGGTTGAGCGAGGGATAGGCGGGGCTCGCGGGGATCGTCACGACCCGATGGCAGCGGTCCAGGGCCTCGTTCGTGAGGCCCTTGTCCTCGCGTCCGAACACGAGCGCGGCGGGTCCTCGGGCCGCGCGCTCCAGGATTTCCGCCGCCGCCGCGCGCGGGCGCTGCAGATTGCGCTTCGCGCTGCGAC
>QHUR01000005.1 GCA_003221995.1 Gemmatimonadota bacterium
CGCGCGTGCTGAGGCCGTACGCGAGGAGCTCCGCGAGCGCCGCGTCGTCTTCCACGAACACGATCTCGGGCACGGCGCCCGCGGGCGCCGTCGGCACCGCGGCCGGCGGAGGACTCGGTGCCGCCGCCGGGGACCGTGCCGGGGGCTCCGCCTTCGGCGTCGCACGCGGTGGCGGCGGGGCCGGTGTCACCTTCGGGCCGCGGGCTCGCTGTAGAGGAGGACTTGGTGGTGGTCGCGTGGTCGCCTGCGATGGGCGGGGTGGGACACCCGCGCGGGGCGGAGGCCGGGGACCGGGCGGCGCCGGCCGGGGAACCTCGAGCCCGAGCATCTCGGCCAAGCGCGCTACGAACCAGCGCGTGAGTGAGCCGCGGTCGACCTCCGGGTCCCCGGGCCAGGAGATCCAGTCCTTGACCGTCGCCTCCATGCCGGCCGCGAGGCGCGACACCTCCATGAAGCCGAAGGAGCCCGCGGACCCGTGGATCTTGTGAGTCTCGCGGCGCAGCGCCTCGAGCGCGGCCAGATCATTCCTGGCCGCGGCCAGGCGTTCGGCGAGTCCGACGAGCGCAACCAGCACGGGCCGCATCCCCGCGAGGTACTCCTCGAGCAGCCCCGGCGGGAGCTCGGGAGGCGTGGCGTGCCCGGTCATGGATACCAAGATGGGGAGCGGCCCGGCGAAAATGCCATACCGGGCGGGCGCGGGCGCGCGCGGGCGGACGGTTGCGCTGGGGGCGGCGCACACGATATTGCGGGGAGAGGTGCTCCGAGTACGAATGGAGGGTGCGATCATGAAGCGAGCGCTGCAGGGCGTCATCGTCCAGGGCGCGGTGGGTGGGAGTCTGGCGGGGTTGATCGTGGCACTCTGGTTTTTCGTGGTGGACCTCGTGGCAGGCCAGCCGTTCCACGCGCCCGCCTCCCTCGCCGCGGCGTTGTTCCACCAGCAGGCTGCGGAGGCGACGTTGCGCCTCGTCGCTTCCTACACGGTCCTCCATTTCGGGGTGTTCGCGCTGCTCGGCGTGGCTATGGCGTGGGCGATCGCGCCGCTCGAGGCTCCCCCCCGCACGCTCCTCGGGGTGGTGTTCGGGTTCCTCGTGCTCGATGTCGTCTTCTACAGCGCGCTGCTCCTGACCGGCGCCCGGCTGCTCGACGTGCTGCCGTGGCAGCACGTGCTCGGCGCGAACCTCGTGGCCGGCGTGGCGCTCATGGCCTATCTCCATCGCGTCCAGCACGACGCCCGGCCGCTCGGTCCGGTCGCGTTGCGGACCCATCCGCTGTTATGGCGAGGCCTGGTCACGGGGCTGATCGGGGCCGCCGCGGTCGCCCTCTGGTTCTTCGCACTCGACCTCGTCGCCGGCCACCCGTTCCGCACGCCGGGAGCGCTCGGCTCGACGCTGGTTCTCGGCGCCACGGGGCCGGCCCAGATCCAGGTCAGCCTCGGCACGGTGGCCGGCTACACCGTGGTCCACCTTGCGGCGTTCGCCGTGGCGGGGGTGGTCTTCGTGGCCGTGGCCGAGCAGGTCGAGCGGGCGCCGGCACTGCTGCTGGTCATTACGCTCGCGCTCATCATCTTGGAAGCCGTCGTCGTCACGACGATGGCGCTCGGCGCCGAGTGGGTGCTGGGGACGGTGGGCTGGTGGTCAATCGGCATCGGGAACCTGCTCGCCGTGAGCGCCATGGGGTGGTACGTGTGGAGCACGCATCCGGTGCTCAGAGAGCGGCTCCGGCACGGCCCCGTCGAGGTGCGGGTCTGAAGGCGGACCGCGACGAGGCAAGGGGGACACAAGAGGGGTCCTCCCCTCCCCCGTCCCTCGTCCCCCGTCCCGAGTCGGTGGGACTGTGTTTCACCTGCCACTGGACGCGCGTCGTGACGAGCCGGCGCGGCTCAACGTTCTTTCGGTGCGGGCGCGCGGAGGTGGATGCGCGCTTCGTGCGCTACCCCCAGCTCCCCAAGCTCGCCTGCGACGGCTACGAGGAGCGCTCGGACACCTAGGGAGTAGGGAGTGGGGAGTGGTACTCGACGGTCCAATCCGTAACTCCAAGCAGGGCCGCGAGGTACCACTCCCCACTCCCCACGCATTCGCGCCTCGCTATTGCGCGCCGGGACGGCGTTCCCCAGTTTGGGAGCCGCGCCCGCCCTAGAAAAAAATCCAAGCCCGAGGTCCCCGTGGTCCAGACGCGGCTGGTGGAGCGCGCCAAGCTGTTCTTCTTCCGCAACTTCGAGCGGGTCTTCGTTCTAATTCTCGTCGGCGCGATGCTGGGCATCCATGCCGTTGTGGAAGACAAGTTCGCGTTCTTGAGCTTCTACTACCTACCGATGATTCTCGCCGGGTTCTACGGCGGGCGCCGCTTCGCCGTGCTGGCCGGCGTGTTCGTCGTGGCACTGATCTTCTTCGACCAGTACGTCCAAGGCATCGGGATGCTCCCCGGCTTCTACAGCGGCGCGCTCCTCGCCCTCGTGCCGTGGGGCGGGTTCCTGATCCTCACGGGTTACGTGGTGGGGAGTCTCGCGGAGCAGCGCGAGTCGCGGCTCGGGGACGTGAAGAACGCCTACCTCGCGACGCTCGAGCTGCTGGCGTATCACATCGAGTCCACGGAGCACCATCAGGAGGGACACAGCAACCGCGTGGCGCAGGTGGCCGCGGCGATCGCGCGGGAGCTCAAGCTGCCGGCGGACGACGTCGAGAACCTGCACGTCGCCGCGTTGCTGCACGAGGTAGGCGCGCGCGACCAGCGCCTGCTGAGCCTGTTGTCGCGCGCGGTGACGGACGCCACGGTGCCGGTGGCGCGGGCGATGCGCGGCGCGGCCGAGATCATCGCCGAGTACGGCCATTATTACGAGATCGTAGGGGAGGACTGGGACATCGATGCCCTCCCCCTGCCCGACACCGTCAAGATCCTCGCCGTCGCCGACGCGTTCGAGACCCTGCAGATGGCGACGCCGGTGCGAGCGGCATTCCCCAAGTGGAGTGCGCTGGAGGAGGTCGAGAAAGGCGCGGGGAAGACGTTCGCGAAGGGCGCGGTGCGGGCGCTGCGCACGGTGGCGGGACGGCCCGAGGTGACGGGCCCCGCCCAGGAGCTGCGCGTCGTCTAAGGAGACGATCGTCTCCCGCTCGCGACGCCGCCCGCCACACCCACGCCAAAGGCGAGCGCCGTTCCCAGCGAGACCACCGGCAGCAGCGCGATGGGGGCGGCGAGCGCGGCGGCACCGACGCCGGCGATGAGCGGTGCCGCGGGCCTGTAGACGGCGTCCACGAAGCGCAGGCGGCGTTTGACGAACTGCCGCGCGGCGACGAACCCCCCGCCGGCCGCGGCGACCCCGATCAGTAGTCCGATCACGAGAACTCCTTTCGTCCGTCTTACGCAACTTGCCAGAGGGGGGTTTCCGTCAGGCGGCCGCCCGGGCTCAGGGCCCTGAAGGCGGAGGACGCTCCGGGGCGACCGCCATCCCCATGACGTGGTAGCCGCTGTCCACGTAGACGACCGAGCCAGTAATCGCCCGGGCGAGCGGGCTCGCGAGGAAGGCGGCCGCGTGTCCCACGTCCTTCGCGTCGATAGCCCGGGGGAGGGGCGAGTTGGCGGTCGTGTACGCGATCATCTGCTCGATGAACCCGATGGCGCTGGCAGCGCGCGACGCCCAGGGACCGGCGGAGATCGCGTTCACCCGCACGCCGAAGCGGCGCCCGGCCTCGTAGGCGAGCGTCCGGGTGTCGGCCTCGAGCGCGGCCTTCGCCGACGACATGCCGCCGCCGTAGCCGGGAATTACCCGCTCTCCCGCCATGTACGTGAGCGCTAGGAAGGATCCGTCAGGCCGCATCAGCGGACCGAGGCTCCGCACGAACGCGATGTTGCTGTAGGCGCTCACGCTCAACGCTTCGAGGTAGCCGCGCCGGCTCGTGTCGATGAGCGGCTGCTTCACCTCGGGGGCGTTCGCGAGGCTGTGCACCACGATGTCGAGCGGTCGCGCGCCGAAGTCCTCGCTCAAGCGCGCGACCACGCCCTGGACGCTGAAATCGCCCACGTCCTTGTAACGCTTGTTCTCCCGCACGTCCGCCGGTGCGTCGGTCAGGCTATCGTACGCGGCATCGAGCGGATAGATGCGCTCGAATTGGAGCGTACGCCCGTCGGATAGCTGGAGCGAGTCCGCGATCTTGCCGCGCTCGAGCAGCTTCGTGAAGATGCCGAGTGCGGGCGGCCAGCTACCAAGGCAGATGCTCGCTCCCGCCTCGGCGAGCGCCTTGGCGATCGCGAAGCCGAACCCGCCGTCGTCCGACACCCCCGCGACGAAGGCGCGCTTGCCCTTCAGGTCGATCGCCAGCATGGACCCGTTACCAGCGGATGGCCGCGCTGGCCCAGGTGAACCCGGAGCCGAATGCGGTGAGGATGAGGAGATCGCCGCGGCGGAGCCGCCCGGCGGCGAGCGCCTCGTCGAGCGCGATGGGAATCGAGGCGGCGGTGGTGTTGCCGTACCGGTCGATGTTGGCGTACACCTGGTCGGGCCGCAGCCCGGCCAATTTCTGGACCATCTCGATGATGCGGAGATTCGCCTGGTGCGGCACGAGGAGCGTCACGTCGCCCGGCGTGAGCCCGTTGGCTTGCAGCGCGAGGTCCACGGACTTCGGCATGAGCACCGAGGCGAACTTGAACACCTCGCGCCCGTCCATCACCGCCCGGTGCTTGCCTTGCTGCAGCATCTCCTCGCTCACGTAGGGGTCGTGCGCCAGGCCGGGGCCGTCGACCCACAGCTTTTCCGCATGACGGCCGTCGGCGAAGAGATGCACCGAGAGCACGCCGCGTCGCGGGTCATCGGTAGGGCCGAGCACCACCGCGCCCGCGCCGTCGCCGAACAGGACGGCCGTGTCCCGGCCGCGGGTCGTCTTGTCGAGCCCGCGCGAGTGCACCTCGGCGCCGACCAGGAGGATGCGGCGGTAGGCGCCGGTGCGGATCCAGGCGTCGGCCACGGAGAGACCGTACAGGAAGCCGCTGCACTGGTTCCGCACGTCGATCGCGGGGATGTCGCTGATGCCCAGCTCGCGCTGCAGGAAGACGCCGTTGCCGGGCTCGAAATGGTCGGGTGTGCACGTGCAGTAGACGATGCAGTCGAGATCGCCGGGCTCGAGGCCGGCCTTGGTCAGGGCCTTGCAGGCGGCCTCGCGCGCCAGCGTGGCGCCGGTCTCGCCGTCTGACACCCAGTAGCGCGTCTTGATGCCGCTGCGCTGCGTGATCCACTCATCCGACGTGTCCATGAGCCGGGCCAGGTCGTCATTGGTGACGAGCCGGGCCGGGACGTGAAAGCCGGTGGCGATGAACTCGGTGCGCGGCATCAGATCTCTCACGGTACCTGTTGCGGGCGACGGGCGAAAGGGGAAGATTTCGCCCCCGAGTCGCCAAGGCAAGGGACGCGCATGGACCTGACGGTCACGCGGCCGCAGTACGACGCCGTGCGGGGAGCGAAACATCTTCCGGATGTGCTGAGGCAGGCGCTCGACCGCGCCAAGCCGTCGGGTCAGGCCTACGTGCTCCGTCTGACGTACGAGGAGGCGACGGCGCTCAACGAGCTGTGCGCCTGGAACGTGCACACCGACGGGGCCGGGAACGTGACGCCCGAGTCGCGCGTGTTCGACGATCTCGTGCAGGCAATCATCACACATCCGGACTACTGACCGTCATGAGACACCGCTTGGTGCTGCTGGGGATTCTCACCCTTGCCCCTTCCCTCTTCCCTCTTCCCGTCGTCGCTCAGAAGCGGGCGATCACCTTCGACGATTACATCGCGCTCAAGTCGGTGGGCGACCCGCAGCTGTCGCCCGACGGGAAGTGGGTGGCGTACACGGTCACGGAGCAGTCGCTCAAGGACAATCGCGGCACGACGCGCATCTGGCTCGCCGACGTTGCGACCGGACAGAGCCGGGAGCTCACCGCCGGCCCGGGCTCCGACCGCCAGCCGCGGTGGGCACCCGACGGGAAGACGCTCGCCTTCGTGTCCACGCGGCAGAACGGCGCGCAGCTCTGGGTACTCCCCCTAGCGGGAGGCGAGGCGCGCCGCGTCACCTCCCTGCCCGACGGCGTGTTCGACCCCGTGTGGCTGCCGGACGGCAAAGCGCTGCTCGTGACGAGCGACATCAAGTGGCCCGCCGCGCAAGAGATCGACCGGCGCGCGGGGGACTATCCCACGGAGGCGCGGCTGTGGACCGGACTGTTCTACCGCCACTGGGACGACTGGCGCGCCGGCAAGCGCCAGCACGTCTTCCTCGCGAGCCTTGGGGGCGACGGGGCGAAGGACCTCACCCCGGTCGATCACGACGTGCCCACGATCGCCACCGCCGGCGACGGGGACGTGGCCGTCGCGCCCGAGGGCACGGAGATCGCGGTCGCGATGCACCTCGACTCCACCGTGGCCGACAACACCAACGTCGACATCGTGCTGATCGACCCGGCCCGGTCCGGCACGCGGCCGCTCACGACCAGCCGCGGCGCCGACAACACGCCGGGCTTCTCTCCGGACGGGAAATGGCTCGCGTACCTGTCGCTCGAGCGGCCGGGATTCGAGGCGGACAGACAACGGTTGATGCTGCTGCGACGGAAGGACGGAAGAACGGAAGGTGGGACGCCGACGGAAGTGACATCCGGGTGGACCCTCTCCGTCGCGTCCTACACGTGGTGCGCGGACTCGAAGTGCATCTACGCGGTCGTTGAGGAGCGCGGGAGAGAGAACATTCAGCGGATCGACCTTCCCTCCTTCCGTCATTCCGTCGCCGTTGGGGGGGGCGGGGAGGGTGGGGGGGGTGGGGTGAACAGCAACGTGCAAGTGATGCCGGACGGTCGCGGGGTGGTGTACCTGCACCAGAGCAACACGCAGCCCGCCGAGGTGTGGGCATCCGGACGGCAGCTCACGCACCACAACGACCGGGCGGTGGCCGGGCTCGACCTGAAGCCGCTCGAGCCGTTCGGCTTCGTGGGCGCGCTGGGGGACTCGGTGTTCGGCTGGCTGCTCAAGCCTCCGGGCTTCGACCCGGCCAAGCGCTACCCGCTCGCCTATCTCGTGCACGGGGGGCCGCAGGGCGCCTGGCACGACGACTGGCACCCACGCTGGAACTACCAGCTGTTCGCGAGCCGGGGCTACGTCGTGGCCGCGGTCAACTTCCACGGGTCGACGGGCTACGGCCAGAAGTTCACCGACGCGATTTCGCAGCACTGGGGCGACTACCCGCTCGAGGATCTCATGAAGGGCCTCGACGTCGTCGCCCGCCTGCCTTATGTGGACTCGACGCGCATGGGCGCGGCAGGCGCCTCATACGGGGGCTACATGGTCTATTGGATCGCGGGTCACACGAACCGCTTCAAAGTCCTGGTGGACCACGACGGCGTGTTCGATCCGAAGAGCATGTACGGCACCACCGAGGAGCTGTGGTTCGTGGACTGGGAGTTCGGCGGCACGCCGTACGCGCTCAAGGACTCCCTGTACGAGAAGTGGTCCCCCTTGAACTTCGCGCAGAACTGGCGGACGCCCATGCTCGTCGTCCACTCGCAGCTGGACTACCGCGTGGACCTCTCCGAGGGCTACCAGGCCTTCACGGCGCTCAAGAAGATGGGCGTGCCGGCCAAGTTCTTGTATTTCCCGGACGAGGGGCACTGGGTGCTGAAGCCGCGGAATCGCCGTCTGTGGTGGAATACCGTGCTGGACTGGCTCGACCAATACCTGCAGCCGCTCGCGGCGTCCGGAGCCCGGTAGTGGTCGGCGAGCCGTTCCGGGCGACGCTCACCCGCAGCACGATCTTCGCCGCGGCGGTGGGAGCGGGGTTGCTGGTCACGCTTCCCCGGCACGGTGGGCTGGCGTCGGACTTCGTCGATGCGTTCACGCTCGCCTTCTGCTTCGCCTTTCTCGGTCACTATGTCGAGGTCGTGGCGCTCGCCCTTCCCGACATCGAGACGGGCATCGGCCGCCTGGTGCGCGTCGCGGTGTGGTTCGCCGGCGGGCTGTGGTGCTATGTGGTGGCGCGCTTCCTGTGGGTCAAATACGGCCGCGACTTGAACGAGCTACCCTCGCTCGTCTGGGGTGGCGTCATCTTCATCGCGATCGAGCTCGTCGTTCACGCGGTGCTGCATGGGCGGGGGAGGCCCAGTTTTTTCAGTGGACGGTCGTAGCCTTGCTACTGTTTCACCCACACGTTGTTTTCTCGCCGCACATCGGGCAGGTTCATTCCCGGATCGATTTCCACCTTCACAGGATCCGCCGCCACCCGGCGTGCATAGGCGTAGCGGTTGCCGCGGTACCAGATCTCGACCGGGAGCCGGACGGTTTCGACCGCGCCGTTCGCGAGCGTGAGCCGCAGGTCCACGGGCATTGGCAGGCCGCCCGGGCTTGCGAGGTAGACGAGCGCCGTCGTGCCGCTCGAATCGTTGCGGGCCCGCACCGAGTCCACCGCCTGGTCGATCACGTCGGTGCGGTAAAACCAGCCGCGCCAGAACCACGATAGGTCCTCCCCCAGCCCGTCCTCCATGGTGCGGAAGAAGTCGGCAGGGGTGGGGTGCTTGAAGGCCCACCGCCGGATGTATTCGCGGAACGCGGCGTCGAAGCGGGTGGTGTCGGCGAGCACGTAGTGCCGCAGCAGGTAGAGGCCCGTCGCGGGCTTGTTGTACTCGATCTGGCCGAGCAGCGGGGGGTCGACGCGGTCGGCGGGGAGCATTGGCGGCTCGTCGCGTCCGCTGCGGACGAACTGGGCCCAGGCCTGCGCATTGCCGCGCTCGCGGTCGAAGGAGACGTCCGGAAAGAACGCACGCGTCGAATAGATGTTCATGAACGTGTTGAACCCCTCGTCCTGCCACATGTAGAGCCGCTCGTTCGATCCCACGATCATCGGGAACCATTCGTGGCCCAGCTCGTGCGTCGTGACGCCAAAGAGGCCGAGCCCGCCCGAGCGATGCGAGCAGAACACGATCATCGGATACTCCATGCCGCCGACGGGTCCGGCGACGTTGATCGCCGTGGGATAGGGATAGCGGAACCACTTCTCGGAGTAGTGTTTGATCGAGTGCCGCGCGAACTCGGTGGAGCGGGCCCAGTCGGCGTTCGCCTCCGGCGGGTAGAACGACTGCACCAGCACGCCCTGCCACCCGCTCGCGTCCCAGATGAAGTTGGGCGCCGCCGCCCAGGCGAAGTCGCGCACGTTCTTCGCGCTGAACCGCCACGTGAGGGTGGGGCTCAGGCGCGAGGAGCGGGGACGCGTAAAGGACTGGCCGACTTCAGCCTTTGCGACGATGGGTACGGTCGTGTCCGACTTGAGCGCCGTGGCGAGGCGGGCGCGCTGGGTGGGCGTGAGCACCGCGACCGGGTTCAGCAGGGTGCCCGTCGCGGCGACCAAGAAGCTCGCGGGGACGGTGAGCGCGACATCGAAGTCACCGTACTCGAGATAGAACTCGCCCTGGCCGAGGTATTGCTCGGTGTTCCAGCCGCGCACGTCGTCGTACACCGCGAGCCGGGGATACCACTGCGCCAGCTCGTAGAGCCACCCGCCGGGGAACTGCTCGCGGCCCATGCGGTCCCCCCCGTGCTCGGGGATCTGGAACGCATAGGCGATCTCGAGTGACAAGACCCCCCCAGGGGGCAGCGGCTCGTCGAGGTCGACGCGCATCACCGTCCCGTTCGTCGTGGTTCCGAGCGACACCCTCCTGACCGTCTGGCTACCCGTCCGCCTGACCGCCCTGACGTAGTCGATCGTGTACCCGCCCACGAAGCCGCCGCCCGCGAACCGCGTGCCCGGCGGGTTCAGCGCCTCGCTCCGGCTGCCGTCGGCGAAGAGGTTCTGGTCGAGCTGTAGCCAGACGTAGCGCAGCGTGTCGGGGGAGTTGTTCCCGTAGCGGATCGTCTCGTCGCCCCGGAGCGAGTGGCGCGCCGTGTCCAGCGTGGCGCGGATCGTGTAGTCGGCGCGCTGCTGCCAGTAGCGTGGTCCCGGTCGCCCCGAGCCTTCCCGCACGAGGCCCGGCGTCGGCAGCACGAGGCGGCGGAAAGGCGAGGTGTCGCCGACCTGGGGCGGCAGGGGTGTCGGGGGTGACTGCTGCAGCACGGCGACGACCAATGCGAGTGCGAGCATCGAGCGATGTCCTCGAAGTGTGGGGTGAAGGATGCGGACCCAACGCGCGCGTTACCTCGTCCGGCCTTGTCCCTCCTGCGCCTCTTCCAGGTAGCCACCCGCCACGCCACCGACGACCATAGCGAGCCCGAGCCAGCCGAGCGCGCGAAGGTGCTGGTCGAAGAGGAGTAGTGCGAGCAGCGCGCCGACGACGGGCTCGATCGTCGCGGCGACGGCCGTGGGGGCCGCGTCGATGCGGCGCACACCGGCGAAGAAGAGGAAGTTCGCCCCCAGCACGGGGCCGAGCACGAGCGCGGCGATGTAGACCCAGCCTCCGAGGGTCGGCGGGGGCGCCGGCGGATGGCCGGCCAGCGGGAGGACGATCCCGAGGATGAGCGTGCCGCCCGCGATCTCGAGCAGCAGCACGCGCAGTGCGCCGTAGCGGGGCACGGCGAAGCGCGCGAGCAGCGTGCTGCTGGCGTAGCTCGCCGCCGCGAGCAGGCCGCCGGCGACGCCTGCGGCGAGCCGCACCGGTCCCTCCGCGGTCCCGTGGCTGCCGCCGCGCACCGTCAACGCCGCGCCGAGCATCACGACGACCGCGAGCGCCAGGCGCAGCGGGGTGAGCGCTTCTCCCAGCAGCGGCTTCGCGAGCAGCGCGACGAGCACCGGGGCGACGTAGAGCAGCGCGGCCGCCCCGGCGACGCCCGCCCCGGCGATCCCGAACTGGTATGCCACCTCGAACAACGCCACCAGCGCACCGCCGCCCACTCCGACGAGCAGCAGGGCGGCGCGGTCGATGCGAAACAGGTCGCGGTGGAACAGGGCGCCGTAGGTGACGAGCCCCAGCGTGCCGAGCAGGATGCGCCAGAACCCGATCCCGGTGA
This sequence comes from Gemmatimonadota bacterium, assembly GCA_003221995.1. Classification (GTDB taxonomy): domain Bacteria; phylum Gemmatimonadota; class Gemmatimonadetes; order Gemmatimonadales; family GWC2-71-9; genus AG29. Next base: position 10,949 of record QHUR01000005.1, read on the forward strand.
TCGCGGCGCCCTCGCCATACAGGGCGGTGCTCAGGGGGCCGGTGGTTCCCCAGGTCGCGCCGGCCGCGAGCGCGAACAGGTAGCCGGCGAGGCGCGTGGCGCGAGCGGCCGGTGGCTGAGCCGTGGCGGTCACGGGGGGGGCCGAGCGCGACCCGGCCCGTCAGTCGTCGGCGGCGAGCTCGGCCCGCAGCACCGTCACGGCCTGCCCGCCGAGGATCACGCGGTCCCCCGCGGGGCGCACGCGGAGCACGCCGCCTCGCGCGGAAGCTTGATAGGCGAGGAGATCCTTCTTCTTCAGCCGCTCGCTCCAATAGGGGCCCAACGCGCAGTGGGCGGAGCCGGTCACGGGATCCTCGGGGACGCCGGTGCGCGGAGCGAAGAAGCGAGACACGAAGTCGAAGCCGTCGGACGACGCGCGGCTCGTGACCATCACGCCGCGGGCTTCCACACGCGCGAGCGCAGCGAGATCGGGCTGCAGCGCCCGCACGCAGTCCTCGCCGTCCACTTCCACCAGGTAGTCGAACCGCGTCTTCCCGACGTAGCGCGGCTTTACGCCCAGCGCGTCGACGAGGCCGGGCGGCGCCACCGCGGGAGTCGGGGGCGTGGCTGGGAAGTCGAGCTCGATCCACTCGCCCCGGCGCACGGCGCCGAGCAGGCCGCTGCGCGTATGAAACGCGGCCGCTTTGTCGGGGGCGAGATGCCCGTCCTCCCACAGCACGTGCGCGGACGCGAGCGTGGCGTGACCGCACAGATCCACCTCGACCGCGGGAGTGAACCAGCGCAGCCGGTAGCGGTCGCCGTCGGGGCGGAGGAAGGCCGTCTCGGAGAGGTTCATCTCGCGCGCGACGGCCTGCATCCAGGCGGCGTCGCGCGGCTCGGGGAGCACGCACACTGCGGCGGGGTTGCCGCCGAAGGCACGGTCGGTGAACGCGTCGACCTGGACGATGCGGAGTCCCATCGCCGTCTAAGTTACTCGCTTCCCCAAGCGGTGCGTTAGGAGGTGGACGCCGATCCCCACGGCCAGCGACGCGACGAGCAGCCACGCTTCGTAATGAGCCACGCGGCGGAACGCGGCTGTCGCGCCCGCCCCGAAGGCGTAGCCGATTACCGATCTGATTCCTTGCAGGCGACTGCCTGGAGGTCCGCTTGGCGTCCTTGCACGGCCTGGCGCGCCCGGCGGCGTGCGAGGTTCCAATTCCGCCAGTCGTCGTCCCCGCGCGCCCAGCGTGCGAGGAGCCGTGCGCTTAGCCGACACTGCTCCGCACCGCCCAGCCGCGGGACGGCCGCGAGGAGGACGGGCACCGCGTCGGCGCTCAGGGAGGCCGCGTACTTGGCGTCGAACGGTCGGTCGTGGGGCGGCCGGCCCAGGTTGGTGCGCACGATGAAGGCGTCGGGATTGAGCACGTGCAGCCCGGCGAGCACGGCGAACCCCTGCACCAGGGCGCCGAAGGCGAAGCGCCGCCGCTGCCCGCGCAGCACGGTCCAACCGAACCACCCGACGATGCCGGCGACGTACACCATGAAGGCGGTGGCGTACAGCCGTACCTCCGACAGCCCGAACTGGTCCACATAGAGGCGCATCCGCTCGAGCGCGGAGGCCATCACGACCGCGAGCAGCAGGATCAGCAATCCGGCCAGAGACCGGAAGCTGCGGCGCTGCTGAGGCGGCTCGTTGCGAACGGCCCAGTCCGCCGCGAGCAGGATAGGCAGCACGAGGGCGCTCGCGGCGACCAGCTCGAAGAACCCCCGACGCGCGTACTCGGCGTAGGTCAGGCCCGTGGTGCGTTGGATCAGGTCGGTCCCGCCGAAGAAGTAGCGGAGTTGGATGACCACGAAGAGGAGGAACAGCGCGTCGAGCAGACCGAGGGCAGTGCCGACCGGGACAATGCCGAGGGAAAAGCCCCGGCCTGGGCCGCCGGTCGGTTGCGCCACGGCGCGGAGCAGAGCACTCCACAACACGCCGCCGGCGAGCGTCGTTCCACACGCGATGAGAAACGTGTGCGACGCGACCGCCCCAAAGTCGATGTCGAAGGCGCCGGCCAGCACGTTGCCGAACACGGCGTCGGCCGATGCGAACAGGCCGCCGAAGACGAGCAGCAGCGGCAATGCCAGCAGGGTGCCGGCGCCGACCGCGCGCAGGTGGCGCAGCGCGCCGCCACTCGGCAACTCCTCCCACCGCACGTCCCGTCCCACCAGCGCGAAAGCACCGACGCACGCGCCCACCGCCGCCGCCAAGCCCGCCTGCACGTACTCCCACGCATGGAGGCCACGGATGGCGACGCCGCGCAGGCTCAGGCAGGCGAGGCAGCAGAGGATCGCGAGCCCGATCGAGTCCAGCGCTCGGAGCGCCATCGAGTCCCGCGCGGTGAAGTTCGACGCCAACAGCAGGATGGCCACCGCGAGCCAGAGGGCATCGGCGCTCACCGCGATGCCGTGGCGGTGCACGATGTAGGCCGCCGCGGCGACGAGTCCGGCGGTGCAGAGCAGTGCGTTCAGTCCCCAGGGCGTGGCGCGCAGCAGGAGGTCGCCCGAAACGCCCAGCACAGTAGCGGCGCCCAGGATCTCGAGGCCGAGCCTCGTCTTCTCGCTCATGGCGTTCATCCCGCCGCAGTCTCTGGCAGCCCGCCGAAGCGGCGCTGCCGCCTGCGGAAT
>QHUR01000181.1 GCA_003221995.1 Gemmatimonadota bacterium
CCTCTTGCGACGTCACTTGCGGGGACAGGCTCGCCGGATAAGCTATAGGCCACGCCCACGCACAACCAGCGAAGGAGAGATCTGATGCTCGAGCCAAACGATTTCTCGGAGAGCAGCTGGACCGGCCCCGGCATGATGGAGCCGATGTATCCACCTCCTTCCGCTCCCTCCCCGCAGCCAGCGCCGATGATGGAGGAGCCGGCGCCGACGAGGAAGAGGAAGCGGCGGAAGCCCTCACGGCCCAAGGCGCGGAAGAAGGCCAGGAGATCGCGGCCCAGGGCCAAGGCGAGGAAGGGCGGCAGGAAGAAGAAGCGGGCGGCCAAGAGACGTCGCCGCTAGCACATCTCGTCGACCACCGCGGGAGCGCCGTCCGGATGGCTAGAGCCATCTCGCTGGGGCGCTCCCGCGGCGCGTTCCAGTCCAGTTTCTTACCGAAGAGTGGCTCCATGTATCGTGCATGGTATCTGGTCCTCGCGGTCGCCGCGTGCTCGGCCCCGAAGGTCCCGCTCGGCGATCCGCAGGCCGAGATCGCGGCGATGCTCGTGCGCTCGGCCGCGGACTGGAATCGCGGGGACCTGGCGGGCTTCATGGGCGACTACGCCAAGGACTCGATGACGACCTACGTGTCCGGGGGCCACGTCCAGTACGGCTGGCAGGCGCTGTACGACCATTACCGAGCGGGCTACTTCACCCCGGGGCAGTCCCGCGATTCCTTGCGCTTCGAGGATGTGCGGGTGCGGCCACTGACGACCGATCTCGCCTTGTGCACGGCACGGTTCAAGCTGATGCGGGGCGCCGCGGTCACGGCGAGCGGCCCGTTCACGTTGATCCTCCAGAAGCGGGGCGATCGGTGGCAGATCATCCACGATCACACGTCGGCGGATCCCAAGTGAGCGGCGGTCCGGCGGTTGTCGTCGTTCTCTTGCTGTGCGCGGCCTGCAAGCCGCCCGGTGAGGGGATGATCGCGCTCGAGGGTGCCACGCTGGTCGACGGCTCGGGTCGGGACCCCGTCAAGGACGCACTGCTCCTCGTCAAGAACGGTCACATCGAGGCCGTCGCGCGCGTGAACGAGGTTCCGGTACCGCGGGGAGCCGAGCGCATCAGTCTCGTCGGCAAGACGATCATCCCGGGCCTGATCGACGCGCATGCGCACGTCGAGCGATGGGCGACTGCGCGCTACGTCGCGTGGGGCGTCACCACCGTGCGCGACTTGCACTCGGACAACGATTCGGCGTTCGTGCTCAAGAACGACCTCAACCTGGGCTCGGTGCTCGGGCCCCGGATGTTCACGGCGGGGGCGATGATCGACGGCGCGCCGCCCACGTACGCCAACGCCACGGCCGCGCGAACCGGGGCGGAGGTGCGCAAGGCCGTCGATCAGCGGGCCATCGCCGGCGCCGACTGGGTCAAGCTCTACACGAAGATCACGCCGGAGCTGCTGCGCCCCTTGATGGACGAAGCGGCGGTGCTGCGGCTCCCGGTCGCGGCGCATCTCGGGAAGATCGATGCGCTCACGGCCGCGCGCGCCGGGGTCGCCTCGCTCGAGCACATGGCCGGCGTCGTACAGGCCGCAGTGCGGAACCCCGCCGCACTGTTTCGCGCGCACGACCAGTTCCTGCGCGGCTGGACACAGGAGGAGGTCGCGTGGGGCACGCTCGACTCCGCCACGGTCGCCCGGACCGCGCGGGCGCTCGCCCAGACGCGCGTGGCGATCGTGCCCACGCTCGTCCTGCACGACATGCTGTCGCGCCTCGATGTCCCCACGCTGCTGACGCGTCCCGAAATGGACGACGTTCCCGCAGAAGGGGCGAGCGTGCGCGATGTCGCCGGCCTGCGGCGGCGGGCGGGCTGGGGCCGCGCCGATTTCGCCGCCTTCCGCCGGTCGCGCCCCCGCCAGGACCAGTTCGTGCGGGAGTTCCAGCGCGCCGGCGGCCTGATCGCGGCGGGCTCGGACGCCCCGAACCAGCTGCTCGTCCCGGGCGCGTCGCTGCACGACGAGCTGTCGCTGCTCGTCGCCGCGGGGCTGACGCCGCTCGACGCCGTGGCCGCCGCCACGCGGCGCGCCGCCCAGCTGCTGCGGGCCGATTCCCTCGGCCAGCTCGCGCCCCGCAAGGTGGCGGACCTCGTCGTCCTGAACCGCGACCCGGCCGCGGACATCACGGCCACGCGCGACATCGCATGGGTGATGATCCGTGGCCGCATCATTCACCCCGATTCGCTACGCAAGACATGGGCGCACTGACTCGAGTGACCGCTGGGCTGCTCCTCACCGCCGCCGCGTGCGGCGGGGAGCGGGGACCTGGGAGCGCCGGCTACGATGTCGTCCTGAGAGGCGCGTGGATCGCCGACGGCACGGGCAACCCCCGATACCAGGGCGACGTTGCGATCCGAGGCGACCGCATCGCGGCCCTCGGGTTCCTCGGCGCCGCCCAGGCGCGCGAGACCGTCGACGTACGGGGCCTCGTCGTGGCCCCCGGGTTCATCGACATGCTGGGCCAGTCGGAGACGAACGTCCTCGCCGACAACCGCGTGTTGAGCAAGGTGACCCAGGGCATCACGACGGAGGTGACGGGGGAAGGAACCTCGGTGGCCCCGCTCACCGACGCCCTTGCCGCGGACGACTCCGCCGCGATGAAGAAGTATCACTACCGTGAGGACTGGCGGGACCTGGACGGCTACTTCACGCAGCTCGCGCGCACCGGCTCGACGGTGAACATCGCGACGTTCGTAGGGGCCACGCAGGTCCGCCTCGCCGTGATCGGGAAGACCGACCGGCGCGCCACCACACTCGAGCTTACCCACATGGTGGCGTTGGTGGACACCATGATGGAGCAGGGCGCGCTCGGCCTCTCGAGCGCCCTCGAGTACGCCCCCGCCCTCTACGCGCCGACCGAGGAGCTGACCGCCCTCGCCCAGGCGGCGCGGCGGCACGGCGGCAGCTACGCCACCCACATGCGGAACGAGGGTGGCGAAATCGACATGGCCCTGAGGGAGACCTTCCAGATCGCGCGGGACGCGCGCATCCCCGTCGAGATCTGGCACTTGAAGGTCTCGGGGCGGCTCAACTGGGGCCGCATGCCCGCGGTGCTCGCCCGCATCGACTCGGCCCGTGCGGCCGGCCTCGACATCACCGCCGATCAATACCCGTACACCGCCGCCGCCACCTCACTCGCCGCGTCCATCCCGGCCTGGGCCCACAGCGGCGGCACCGATTCCCTCATTCCCCGCCTGCGGGACCCCGCGATCCGGGCCCAACTCCACCGCCAGCTCGCCGCGCGGCCCAACAAGAGCGACCGGTTCATGCGGGCGGCGGGCGGCCCGACGGGAGTGCTCATTTCCGCCGTGTTCGAGGACTCTCTGCGGCCGCTGCAGGGCAAGCGCCTCAGCCAGATCGCCGCCGCGCGCCACCGCGATCCGATCGAGACGCTCTTCGATATCGTGATCGCCGACCACGCCCGGACCGGCGCCATCTATTTCATCATGAACGAGCCGGACGTGCAGGCGGCGCTGAAGAGCCCCTTCGTGGCGATGAACACCGACGCGGGCGGGGTCGCGCCGGACGGCCCCTTCGGTGCGGAGGGTACGCACCCCCGCGCCTACGGCTCCGCCACGCGCATCCTGGGACACTACGTGCGTGACCTGAAGCTCGTCCCGCTCGAGTTCGCCGTGCGCAAGATGACCTCGCTCGCGGCCCAGCGCGTGGGATTGTTCGATCGCGGGCTCCTGAAGCCCGGCATGGCCGCCGACATCACCGTGTTCGATCCGGCGACGGTCGCGGACCGCGCGACGTTCGATAACCCGCACCAGCCCTCGGTCGGGATCGCCTACGTGTACGTGAACGGTCAGAAGGTGCTCGACCACGGCAAGCTCACCGCCGCACGGCCGGGCCGCGGACTGCGCGGGCCGGGATACCTGCCCCCGCACGAACGGCGGTGAGCCTCGGCCGCCTCGTGCTCGCGTGGTTGCCCGTGGCGGCGGAGTTCACGATCGTGGGCGGCATCGGCTTGCGGTTCCCCACGTTCGACAGCGCGGCGCCGACTGACGACGCGAAGGTCATCGGGGAGGTGTGGACGTTCACGCAGCGGGATTTGTTGTGGCGGTCGGTCGAGGCGGCCGTCGTGACGCTCGTGGCCTCGCTGTGGTTCGATTCTCTCGGACACGGCGGTTGGTGGCTCCTGTTCCTGCTGCTCGGCCTCATGGTGGCGGTGGCGCGCTTGCCGCGGCCCGCATGGCAGCGACGCGAGGCGATGGTCCGCACGATTCGCGACGTCCTCCGGTATGTGGTCGCGGGCGCCATTCTCGCTTGGAGACTGGGATAGAGTATCTTCGGTAGACCCCATGTCTGCCGAACTCGTGAACGCCATTCGCCTGACGGCGCTGTCGCACGGCGCGGGCTGAGCCTGCAAACTCGGCCCCGCCGAGTTGGCGCAGGTCTTGCGCCACGTGCCGCTCCCGACGGATCCGCGGATCCTCGTCGACGCCTCGACCAGAGACGACGCCGCCGT
>QHUR01000190.1 GCA_003221995.1 Gemmatimonadota bacterium
CTCATCGCCACGCCGGGGACGAACTACGAGTACCTCACGGGCTACAACCCCGGCCGCAGCGAGCGGCTGATCGCGCTGCTCCTGCCCGCCTCGGGCGACCCGACGATCGTCTGCCCCAGCTTCGAGGTCGAGCGGATCCGGCAGCACAGCGTGGTCGCCGCGATGCGCGGCTGGGAGGAGCAGGACGACCCCTACCGCCTCGTCCGGCAGGCGCTCCAGGAGATGAAGCTCAGGGCGCGTGCCGTGGCGCTGGAATCGACCACCGCCTACGCCGTCGCGTTGCGGCTCCAGGATACCCTTGGCGGGCGATTCGTGGATGCCGCCCCGATCACCGATCGGCTGCGCATCATCAAGTCCCCGGAGGAGATCGCCCTGATCCGTCAGGCCATCGACATCACGGAGGCGGCGATCGCCGCGACGTTCGCGAAGCTCACCGTGGGCGCCAGCGAGCGGGAAGTGGCCCAGCTGCTGTCGGGTGAGATGCGGCAGCGCGGCGCCGAGGGGGGCGGCCTGGTCCAGTTTGGGCCCTCCAGCGCGCTGCCGCACGGCGGGCCCGGCGGGCCGACGCTGGCCCGGGAGATGGTCGTGCTCATCGACTGCGGATGTCGCGTCGGTGGCTACACGTCCGACATCACGCGCACGACGTGGTTCGGGGATGCCCCGCCGCCGGAGTTCACGAAGGTGTTCAACCTGGTGCACGACGCGCAGACGGCCGCGATGCGTCAGCCCCCGCTCACGCCGTGCCAGGAGATGGACCGGTCGGCGCGCCGGGTGATCGCGGACGGCGGCTACGGCCCCTTCTTCACCCACCGCCTGGGCCACGGCATGGGCCTGGACGGTCACGAGCCCCCCTACCTCGTGGAAGGCAACGCCACGCCGCTCGAGCCCGGCATGGTGTTCACCATCGAGCCGGGGCTCTATCAGCTCGGCAAGTTCGGCGTGCGGATCGAGGACGATTGCGTGATGACGGAGAATGGGATCGACGTGCTGAGCCACCGGGCGGCGAAACTGTAGACGTCAGACATCAGACGTCAGATTGGGAAGGGTGTAGGCTGATGTCTGACGTCTGATGTCTGACGTCCTAGTCCCCTAACTTTTTCGCGAACGCGACGATCCGATCCAGGGCCTGCACGATGCTGTCCGTCGCCGCGGCATACGACAGCCGCACGTAGCGGTCGTCCCCGAACGCCGCGCCGGGGACCAGCGCCACGCCGGACTGCGTGATGAGACGAGTGCAGAACTCGGTGCCGCTCGTCCCCCCGAGGGAGTCGACGCGGAAGAAGAAGTAGAAGGCGCCGAGCGGCTCGACGAACTCGATCCCGGGCAACTCCTGGCGGAAGCGGCTGACGACCAGGTCGCGACGCCTTCGGAACTCGGCCACCATGCGGCTCACGTCGTGCTCCACCCGCTCGTCTCCCAGCGCCGCAGCGGCGGCGTACTGTGCGGGGTGGTTCGCGCCGGTGGTGGTGTGTGACTGCAGCGCCGCCATGGCTCGGGCGATCGTCCCCGGGGCAAGCGCCAGGCCGATCCGCCACCCCGTCATCGCGTAGGCCTTGCTGACGCCATAGACGACGACCACGCGCTCGAGCAGCTCGTCGGGCAGGTCCAGGAACGACGGCGCCGGCCCCGTACCGTAGTGGATGCGGCGGTAGATCTCGTCCGCGATCACCCACACGCCCCGCTTGCGTGCCCATTCGGCGATGGCCCTGATCTCCCCCTGGGTGTAGACGCCACCGGTCGGGTTGCACGGCGAGCAGAGCATGAGCCCCTGCGCGCCGGGCACCACCCGGTCCAGATCCTTGACGCTCACCTTGAGACTCCACTCGGGGTCTCCCGACACGAGCACGGGACGGGCGCGGGCGAGGTGCACGATCTGCGGGTAGGAGACCCACGCCGGGGCGGGGATCGCCACGACCTCTCCCGGCCCGAACAGCGTGAAGCACGCGTTAAAGAGGGATTGCTTCGAGCCGCTCGACACCACGATGTGGTCGGCGTTGACGGGCCGCCCGCCGGACAAGAGGGACAGGTGCTTCGCCGCCGCGGCGCGCAGCTCCAGGATCCCCTCGTTCGCCGGGTAGTGCGTCTTTCCCTCTTTGACGGCCCGGATGCCGGCGTCCGCCGGAATCGGCGGCGTGGGGAAGTCCGGCTCACCCGCGCCCAGGTCGATGACGTCCTCGCCCGCCGCCCGGCGCCGTTTGGCCTCTTGCGAGATCGCGATCGTGGCCGACGTCTCGAGGTGCTGGAGGTTAGGGGAGAGCCCCTGGGTCATGCGCCACGATACCCACGCATGGTCGCCCCGCGCAACGGTCCGCAGGCTGAGATCATGAGACCCCGCTCCCCGGTTCCAGCGGATCCACGTACGTGCTCCTCTTCCATCTGTAGGACAACTCGATCACACCTCCCGGCTGCGCGATCAGGGCGAAGGCCCCGAGCGCGTCCCACAGCACACGGCGCTGCTGGACCACGGCCCCGGGCTCGCCCAGCACCTGTCCCAGACGGAACCGCACCACGACGTTGCGGGGCGCTGGCGTCTTCGCCGTCGCCCCGGCGAGCACCGACAGCGCCACGGTCGGAATGCCGTGTCCCTCCACCTCGCGCGCGATCAATCCCACGGACTGATGACAGGTGGTTCAGCCGGGCGTGAACACGGCGTGGGTCACGCCATCGGCGACGAGCCGCCGCGCCACCTCGGGCGCCGTTTCTCGCGTCAGCCGTTCGCGCTCCGCACCCAGGACGTGGCCCATGAACCCGAAGTGCCGCGGCGCGACCCGGACACCGAGCAGCGCGAGCTCCCGCAGCCGCTCCAGCGGAAACACCGTGTTGACGTCCAGGTCCGCCGCCGCGTGGTCGTAGTAGTCGTGCGTGATCATCAGCTGGGAGGCCGCGACGTCGCCGCGAATCTCGCGAAAGCTCGCATCACCTCGCGGGTTCTCCATGTCGAATGGCGGCGCGGACCGAGGGTGCACGCCGGCCGCCGTGACGAGCGCGATCCGACCGTGGTGGAACGGCACTCGCGGCGCGGCCCACGGGACGACGGCGCCCCCGACCGGCACGAGCCCCCACCGCGCATAGAGCGTAGCCCACCAGTGGGCCCGTGTGTACCAGGAGGACAGCAGCCGGTGCCACGCGCGCCGCAGGCTCATCACGTGATCGTTGCCTTTTCGCCCGCCTCAAACTAGCATCCCGGCGACGGAGGGGGCGGGGGGGCGGGGGGGCGGGGGGCGGGGGGCAGCACTTCTTTGACAATCGAGGAGCGTGTGACGCTGGATGAGGCGAAGGCCGCGCTCGAGCGCGGCCGCCATGTGGTGCTGGTGGCGCCCCCCGAGCCGGAGCAGGCAGGGGCGGTGTGGGAGCTCGTGGGCGCGTTGACCACCCGCCAGGACCGCGGAGGTGACCCACCCGTGGTGATCATGTGCGCCGATGACGTCGCGGCGTCGCAGTGGGCGTCCGCGCCTCCCCCTCCCCCTCACGTCCGCGTCCACGCCGTCACCGCCCCCCGCCGCGCCGCCCGCATCCTCAAGGACAGCGGCGTCGACGTCCTCGCCGCCGCGGTCCCGGACCTCGCCGCGCTCGTCAGCCGTTCCGCTCTCAAGCTCGAGACCGCGCACACTATCGTCGTGGCCTGGCCCGAAACGCTACTCGCCAGCGAGCACGCACCCCTCCTCGACACCCTGCTGAGCGAGGCGAAGCAGGCCCGCCGCATCATCCTGAGCTGGCATCCGGCCGCGTTACGTGATTTCCTCGAGCGCCACGCCTACCGGGCCCACTTCGAAGGCTCGCCCGTGGACGAGAGCGCGCAGCCCCTGCCGGCGCTGGGGCCGGCGCGTTACGTCGTGGTCTCGCCCTCTCGTCGCCCCGCCGCGTTGCGCGACGCGCTCGACGCGCTCGACCCCAGACGGCCCTACATCTGGCGCGGCGGCCCCGTGACGGCGCCCGGCGACGCGCCCGACGCGGTGCTGTGCGCGCTGCTCCCCACGCGCGCCGAGTTCGCGGCGCTCGCGCGCCTGGGGGCGGGGGCGCCGGTGCTCTTTCCCACGGCGGCGCAGCTGCCCTATGTCCGCTCCCTGGCGCGCCCGCTCACGCCGCTCGGGCTGCCCACTGCGGCAGACCGCGCGCAGGACCGCGCCACCGACCTGCGGCGGCGCGTGGCGCAGATCCTCACCGACGGGAGCGTGGACGTCGAGCTGGCGCTGCTGGAGCCACTGTTCGAGCGGTTTGATCCGGCGGAGGTCGCGGCGGCGCTGCTTGCCATCAGCCGTCAGCCATCGGCCGCGAGCGAGACGCCCCCAAGCAGCGTCCCCGCCTGGACGAAGGTGTTCGTGAACGTTGGAAAGAAGGACCGCGCGGCGGCCAAGGATCTCGTGGGAGCGCTGATTCGGGAAGCCGGGCTCACTAAGGAGGAGATTGGACGGATCGACGTGCGCGATACCTTCTCCCTCGCGGAGGTCGCCCCGGGCGCAGTGCAGAAGGCGCTCCGAGGTCTCACCGGAGTGACGATCAAGGGGCGCCGTGCCGTCGCGCGGCTCGAGCGGCAGGCCTGAAAACGCCGACGGGCCGCCCGGCGGGGCGGCCCGTACACCGCGTGCTCGAAACTGCGACCTCCGCCTACCGCTTGTTGTTCAGGGCCATCTTCAGCTGCTTGCCGGCGCGAAACGCGGGAGCGATCGACGCCTTGATCTGAATCGTCCCACCCGTCTTCGGGTTGCGGCCCATGCGCGCGGCGCGCTTGCGGGCCTCGAAGTTGCCGAATCCGGTGATCTGCACCTTCGCACCTTTCTTCAATTCGCCCGCGATGATGCCCTTGTCGTCGAACAGGGCGTCAATCGTGCGCGTGGCGTCGGCCTTCGACATCTTGGTGCGCATGGCCAGTGCCGCGGTCAGCTCAGCTTTGTTCACGCGATCTCCTTGTGGAGGTCTAGGCCGGAGAAAGCCTTGAAGTTTCGCCCCTTTTCTCGGGGGGGCGCCCGAAAAGCCCGAAATCCCGCCACAATATGGGCGTATGCCGAGAAAATCCGCAAGATACCAGCACTTCCTTGACCCCCCTTCCCCCCGCCGCTACCCTTCCACCGCCCGTTTCCAGACGCCAAGACGCCATGTTCCACGGCACCCGGCCCGGTTGGATCGAAGTCAT
>QHUR01000006.1 GCA_003221995.1 Gemmatimonadota bacterium
GGCCTCATCGTCAAGGATGGGCGCACCATCATCGTGCTCAACACGGGGCGGCTGCTGAATTCGCAGGAGAAGCTCGCGCTGGAGACGGCGGTGCAACCGACCGGTCAGGAGAAAACGACGGCGTGACGACCGAGAGTCCGATCCGCGCCCTGCGGGCCGAGTACGATGCGATCGCGCGCAAGCTCGGCGGTGTCGGGGGGGCCGCCGAGCGCGAGGCGGTGAAGCGCGAGATCATCGCCTACTTCAAGCAGGTGGACGCCCTGATCGCCGACCTGGGCGAGCTCAGGGAGGACATCCGCAAGCTCGTGGACCGCTACAAGCAGGTCGCCGCCTCCACGGCGGAAGCCTCGGCGCCCGAGTTCACCGGGTCGCGGCCCGCCCTGCACGCCGACCACATCGGCGCGTCGACCTTCATCGAGAAGGGGTGGAGCCTGATCTCCCTGGGCGACTACGCGGGCGCGATCCAGTCCTTGCAGAAGGCGCTGCAGCTCGCCCCGGGCGAGACCCAGGGCGAGTCGCTGCTCGGCTGGGCGCAGATGCTGCACGAGGACTACGACGAGGCGCTGCAGACGTTCCAGAAGGTCTTGATGAAGGAGCCGGCGAACTCGCTGGCGCGCATCAACGTGGGCTACATCTGCCTGAAGAAGCGCATCTTCGGGGAAGCGATCGAGCACCTCTCCAAGGCGATCCGCCTCGACAACGACAAGAAGGCGACGTTGTACGCGCACTTCTACCTCGGCCTCGTCTACCTGCAGCGCGAGATGTACGAGGACGCGCAGACCTTCTTCCAGAAGACGCTCAAGCTCGGCCCCAACCTCATCGAGGCCTACTACGAGCTGGGCCGGGCCTACTGGTTCGGGGGCGAAGCGGCCCAGGCGAAGCAGATCTGGGAACAGGGGTTCAAGGCGAACAAGTTCAACCCCTGGGGCAAGAAGTGTCAGGACACCCTGCAGCTCGTGCTCCAGGGAGGGGAGCCGCCGCGCACCTAGCGCTCCTCGCTCTGTTCGCGCAGGGCCCCGAGGCCGTACGGGTCGGGCGCGTCTCAGCGGTGGCGTGGCCCGCCCAGCTCACGCTCGCGGTCGCGCTCGCCGAGGCCGCCGACCGCGCGGCGCCGTTCCCAGGCGTGGGCCTGCTCCCCGCTCGCCCGATCCGCTTGCTGCTCGCCCCCGACCGCGCGCGCTTCGACTCGCTCACGAGAGGGCGCCTGCCTCGGTGGAGCGAGGGCGCGGCGTTCCCGGAGGCCGGGACCGTGGTCTTGCTGGCCGTCGGACCGCCCGACCACCTGGCCGCGTCGCTCCGGCACGAGCTCGCGCACCTCGCGCTGCGGTGGCGGGTCGGTCGCCGCCTGCCGCTGTGGTTCGAAGAGGGCTACGCCGCGGTCGCGGCGGCGGAGTGGGACCGTCTCGACGCGCTCCGCCTCAACTGGCAGGTGGCGCGCGGTGCGCCGCTCGATCTGGACGAGGTGGACCGGGGCCTGCGCTCCGACGGCCCCGACGCGGCCACCGCCTACGCCCTGGCGACGACGGCGGTGCTGTTGCTCGCTCGCTGGGGCGGCCCGCAAGGCCTCGGGCCCCTGATCGACCGGCTCGCCCGGGCGCCGAGCCTCGACGCGGCGCTGCGGGCGACCTACCAGGTGACGGAGGGAGACTTCGCGGAGCGGTGGCAGCGGGACGTCAGGTCGCGCTACGGCTGGCTCTCGTGGGCCGGGGCGGTGGGGTTGTTTTGGGCCGTCACGGGGTCGCTGCTAGTGTGGCTCGTGGTGCTGCGGCGCCGCCGGGACCGGGCGCGACGCGCGCTCCTGGACGAGGGGTGGACCGTGCCGAGCGACGAAGGCCCAACTGCTTGACGAGGTTGGGATTGCCGGGTAAACTCTGGCGCGCTCATGCCCGACCAGAGTATCACGCCGTCGCGGCTGCATTTCGGGCCCAAGAACTACATCTTCCTCGCTGCGGCGGTCGTCTCGCTCGCGGCCGGGTACTGGCTGCTGTCGCGTGGCTCGACCACCGCGGCCCCGATTCTGCTGGTGCTCGGCTACTGCGTCTTCTTCCCCGTAGGCCTGGCCCTGTAGCGACCCGCCGCCGTGGGACGGGCGAATAGCTCAGCGGTTCAGAGCGCCTGCCTTACACGCAGGAAGTCGGGGGTTCGAATCCCTCTTCGCCCATTCGGGGTACCAAGTTGCAACGGAGGAGCTCGCGAGTGAGAGGCTTAGGACTGGTGGCCAGCCTGATGGCCGCCGCGGCGGGGAGCGCGTCGGCGCAGCTCACGACTCCACAGCCGACGACCAGGCTGCTGCTCCTGCCGCTGCAGGCGAAGACGCCCGCCGATTCCGCGGCGAGCATCGCATTGATGGACGCGGTCCGGGAGAAGGTGGGGGCATCGGCCCGCTACAAGGCCTACGTCGTGCCGAAGGCGAAGCTGTGCGAAGCACTGAAGGCGTCGGACTTCACGTGCGACGTGCTGCTGGACCCGTCGCAGGCCTCGCTGCTCGCGCGCTTCCTCAACGTCAACGCGTACAACACCGGCACGTTCGAGCGTGCGGGCGGCGCCATGACGGCTCGGGTGCGCATCGTGGACATCGGCTCGTCCGGCTATGCTTTCCTCATCACGGCGTCGACGGCGAACCCGGGGACGACCGTGGCGCTGGCCGAGCAGATATCGCAGCGGCTCAACGCCATCATTCGAGCGGGCGAGCTGGCGCGCGAGTGCAACGACCGGCGCCAGAAGGGCCAGCTGTCGCAGGCGCTCGAGTCGGCGCGCAAGGCGCTCCAGATCGAGCCGAACCTCACGGCGGCGCACCTGTGCATGGGCACGATCTACGAGGCCCAGCGGATGCCGATCGACAGCCAGCTCGCGGCGGCCGAGCGGGCCACGAAGGGCGACTCGGTGAACGCGACCGCCTGGGAAAACGTCGCCCACATCTGGCAGACGAAGGGCGACACCCTGAAGGCGATCGACGCGTTCATCCACGAGCTCGCGGGTGAGCCCTACAACACGAACCTGCGGCTCGGCATCGCGGAGCTGTTGCGGCAGCACAAGCAGTACCCGCGGGCGGTCCAGATTCTGGATGAAGGCCTGGCGCGGGCTCCCGGCGAGCAGCGGTTCAGCGACTTTAAGGCCCGCGTGTGCATCGAGGGGGAGCTGTGGCGCTGCGTGCTCGACGGGTTCACGGCCAAGGTGCAGGCTGACAGCTCGGCGCTCGGCGATTCGAGCTTCCTCAAGGCCGCGATCGGGGCGGCGCAATCCCTGCCGGACACCGGGAGGCTCCTGTTCTTCAGTAGGGCTGCGGCCCGGCACTTCGCGAAATCGGGGGCCTTCTGGAAGGCGCTCGGCGCCGCGTACGTGATGGTCGGGAAAACCGACTCATCAGCGTGGGCGTACAAGAACGTCATCGCCATCGATCCGAACGACCTGCCGAGCTACCTGGCGGTAGGGCAGGCGGCCTTGGCGGCAGGAGTGTACGATACCGCCAAAGCACGCCAACTCCAGACAGCGAAGGACACGGTCGGGCTGCTGGCGCTCCGACGTGCCTTCGTCGAGCCTCTCGACACTGCGAGGGTCTACGTGACGCGCGCGCTCGCCCTGTCAGACTCCGCACTCAAGAGGGACTCGCTGGCGATCGTGCGAGGTGGCGGCCGGGTGGACACGGTGCGGGCATACCAAGCGCGTGTCTCCGAGAACGGGACTCTCAAGTTGAACGCGGCTGTCATCCTGTTGCAGGGTGGCTCGAAGGTAGCACAGGCGGGCGCCTACGACCGCGCCTATCCCTGGCTCGACCAGACCCTGCAGCTCGTGAACCCCAGCACGTCGGCGGACACGGTCGGCCCGCGTCAACAGATCCGCGTGCAGGCGAGCTTCTGGTACGGTCTCGCGTCGGTCGCGACGCTCTCCGCGCCGTACGGTGAGATGGTGAAGTCGAAGAGCTGCACGGACGCGAAGGCGGTGCACGACCGGATCGTCCGCACCAAGGACGCGCTGATTCTGGGCTCCCGGGTCCACGCGCCGACGATGAACGCCATGCTGCAGAACCTGGGGCGGTTCGAGGATCAGATGCCGAAGGTGAAGCAGGCGTTCAAGTGCCGGAACTTCTAGGCGTTGAATTGGCTCCGGCGCGCCTCTATATTGCAGCGCTCCGTCGCAGGGGGCTGTAGCTCAGCTGGTTAGAGTGCCGGTCTGTCACACCGGAGGTCGCGGGTTCGAGCCCCGTCAGCCCCGCCTGGACCCGCGTCGCGGGATGACGCACCGAGCCCCGTCTGCCACGGCAGGCGGGGCTTTCGCTTTTTCCGGGAGCGTGGCGACGTCCACATATCACGTGCCCGTGCTCGCCGACGTGGTGCGGGCGTGGGCGGACGGGAGCCGCCGGGCCGTGGACGCGACGCTGGGCGGCGGTGGCCACGCCGCGCTGCTCGTCGCGGCGGGCGCGCAGGTGCTCGCGGTGGACCGCGACACCGAGGCGATCGCCGCGACCCGCGCGTGGCTCGGCGAAGACGGCATCCGCTACGCGACCGGGACGTTCGCCTCGGCCAAGGTGCTGGGCAGCATCGCGGCGTTCCGCCCCGATCGCATCCTCCTCGACCTCGGCGTGTCCTCGCACCAGCTGGACACGGCCGAACGCGGGTTCACGTTCCGGCCGGGAGCGCCCCTCGACATGCGTATGACGCCGGGGCAGGGAGTACCCGCCGCGGAGCTGCTCAACCGCTGGCCGGCCGACCGGCTGGCGTGCTGCTTCGCGGACTACGCCGACGCGCCGCCGCCCCGGGCGCGTCGCCTGGCGCGCGTGATCGTGAAGCGCCGGGCGCGCGCCCCCTTCGCCGTGAGCGACGACCTCGTGAACGCGATCCGCGAAACGCTGGGCCCGCGCTCCGGCCCGGCCGACTTCGCGCGCCTCTTCCAGGCGCTGCGCATCGCGGTGAACCAGGAGCTGGAGCAGATCGAGTTGGCGCTCCCGGCGCTGCGCGCGGCGCTCCAGCCGGGCGGGCGGCTGGGCGTGATCAGCTATCACTCGGGCGAGGATCGCATCGTGAAGCGCGCCTTCCGGGACTGGAGCAAGACGTGCGTGTGCCCGCCGCGCCAGCCCGTGTGCACGTGCCGGGGGCGGTCGCTCGGGCGGGTGCTGACCAAGAAGGCGCAACGGCCCGCCGCGAACGAGTTGCGGGCGAACCCGCGGGCTCGCACCGCCCGGTTCCGCGCCTTCGAGGTGAACGGTGAGGCTTAAGGGGCGGCACTGGCTGGCCATATGGCTGATCGTGTTTCTCGCGGTCGCCTGGATCGTGATCGCGCGCTACAACTCGTCGCTCGCCATGGCGCGCGAGCTCGCCGAGCTGCGGACCCGGCGTGCCAATCTTGAGGGCCACCGCGCCGACCTGGAGCGTCGCATCCGCGCGGCTGAGAGTCGCGCCGTGCTGGTGCCGCGCGCCCAGCGGCTCGGGCTGCGCCTCCCGTCGGACTCCGAGATCATCCTGCTGCCGCTCGCGCCCGGAGACCCGCGCTGATGGCGAAGCTCGCCGTGCGCCTGCGCGCGGTCGAGATCGTGGTCGGCGGCGCGCTGGTCTGTATCGCCGGGCGCGCGGCGCAGCTGCAGCTGCTCGAGGGGCGCCGCTGGGCGGAGGAGGCGCGGGCGCAGCGCACCGAGCACATCGTGCTGCCGGCGCGGCGCGGCGCCCTGACGGACCGCCACGGCACGCCGCTCGCGCTCACCCAGGAGACCTACCACGTCGGCGTCGCGGCCAACGAGCTGCGCGACCCCGCGAAGGACGCCCCCCGCGTCGCGCGCCAGCTGCGGCTCCCGACGCCGGAGGTGCAGCGCGTCCTGCGCCGCCGCTACGCCTACTTCGCGGGCCCCTACAGCACGCTCGACGTGCAGCCGCTCCGCGCGGTGCGCGGCGTCCACCTGGAACCCGTGCTCAACCGGTTCTATCCCGCGCCCGACCTCGCCCGCCCGGTGATCGGCCGGGTGGGCGACGACGGCCGCGGGGCGTCGGGGCTGGAGCGCGCGCTCGACAGCCTGCTCGCGGGCCGGGCGGGCGCGGCCGTGGTGCTGAAGGACCGCGCTGGCCGCGAGTACGAGTCGCCGGCGCGCGTCATCTCGCAGCCGGTCGCCGGCGCAGACGTCGCGCTCACCCTCGACGCCGAGCTGCAGGAGATCGCCCAGCGCGCGCTCGATGACGCGATCCGGCGCATGGACGCGGATGGGGGAGACGTCGTCATGCTGGACCCGGCGACGGGCGAGGTGCTGGCGGTCGCGTCGCGGCGGCGCGACGGCTCGGCGCGCCCCAGCGCGTTCACCGATACCTTCGAGCCCGGCTCCGTGGCGAAGATCTTCACCGCGGCGGCGCTACTCGCCCTCCAGCGGGTGGCCCCGGCGGAGCGCGTGTCCGGGGAGGATGGCAAGTACCGCCTCGGGAGTCGCACCATCACCGACGAGGAGCCGCTTCCCGTGCTGACGCTCGCCGACGCCATCCGGGTGTCGAGCAACATCGCACTGGTGAAGTTCGCGGCCCGGCTCGCGCCCACCGAGCAATACGCCATGCTGCGTGACTTCGGGTTCGGCGCGCCTACGGGCATCGAGTTCCCCGCCGAGGCGACAGGGCGGCTGCGCCCCCCCGCCGAGTGGTCCGGCCTGAGCGCCGGGAGCCTCGCGATGGGCTACGAAGTCTCGGTCACGCCGCTTCAGCTCGCCGTCGCCTACGCCGCGCTCGCGAACGACGGCGTGCTGCTCACGCCGACGCTGATCCGGGACGTGCGGGGCCCCGGCGGGGACGTGGTGGCGTACCGCCACCGCCCGGAGCCGGTGCGCCGGGTCGTGCGCCCAGAGGTCGCGGCGGCCCTGCGGGCGCTGCTGCGCGGCGTGGTGGAGCGCGGTACGGGGGCGGAGGCCGCGCTCGTGAACTTCCCGGTCGCGGCCAAAACGGGCACGGCGCGCCGCGTGGTGGGCGGACGCTATGCGCCGGGACAGTACACGGCGTCGTTCGCAGCGCTGTTCCCTGCGGATCGTGCCCAGCTGGTGCTGGTGGTGAAGATCGACGACCCGCGCAAGGGGAGCTACTTCGCGGCCCAGACCGCGGCCCCGGTCACGCGCTCGGTGCTGGAGCAGGCGCTGGCCGCGCGCACCGTCGCCCTCGATCGAGCCCGGTTGTCCACGGCCGCGCCGCGCGCGGCCGCTCAGCCGCTCGACGATGATCCCGGCGTCGTGCCCTACGTCGTGACCTGGCCGTTCCGCCCCGACAGCGTGCCCGCCATGGCCGACGTCTTCCGCCGGCGCGCAGTACCCGACGTGGCCGGTCGCCCGCTGCGCGAGGCGGTGCGGGCGCTGCACCGGCGCGGCTTCCGCGTCGCCCTGAAAGGCTGGGGCGTGGCGCACCACACCTGGCCCGCCGCGGGCGACTCGGCCGCGGCCGGGGCCACGGTGACCCTGTTCGCCGCCCCGCGCCCGTGAGCGGGCTCCCCGAGATCGTGGACGCGCTGCGGCGCGCCGGGCTCCTCGTGCGGGCGCCGGACGACGGCGCCCTCCCCGTGATCGCGGGCCTCACGACCGACAGCCGCAGGCTCGAGCCCGGGATGCTGTACTGCGCCGTGCGCGGCTCGGTGCAGGACGGCCACCGCTTCGTCGCCGCCGCGGCTGGGCGCGGCGCGGTCGCGGCGCTCGTGGAAGAGGAGCAGGCCGTCGCCGTCCCCCAGGTGCTGGTGACGGACGGGCGCCGCGCGGCGGCCGTCGCCGCCGAGACCTGGTACGGGCGCCCCGCGGCGAAGCTCGACCTCGTGGGCGTGACCGGGACGAGCGGCAAGACCACGTCGGTCGTCCTGGCGCGGCACGTGCTCTCGGCGCTCCAGCCGATGGGGTCGATCGGGACGCTCGGCGCCTTCGACCCCGCGGGTGAGCCGGTGCCGAGCGAAGCGGGCAACCTCACGACGCCCGGGCCGATCGACCTCCAGGCGACGCTCGCCGCGCTGGTCGCGCGTGGGGCGCGCGGCGCCACGATGGAGGTCTCGTCCCACAGCCTCGACCAGGGACGCGTGGATGGCCTGGTGTTTCGCGCCGCGATCTTCACCAACCTGACGCGCGAGCACTTGGACTACCACAAGACGCTGGAGCAGTACTTCCGGGCCAAGGCGAAGCTCGCGAGCTACATCGCCGCGGACGGCCTCGAGGTGATCAACGCGGACGATCCCGCGTGGCAGCGGCTGCCGCGCCGGCGCCGCCGCGTCACGTTTGGTGAGCGGAGTGGCGACGTCACGGCGCAGCGCCTTGCCGCCGACGGCAGCGGCAGTCGCTTCGACCTCGTTACGCCAATGGGCAACGCGCCGGTCAAGCTACCGCTGCTGGGCCGCTTCAACGTCACCAACGCGTTGGGCGTGGCGGCCTGCGCCTGGGGGCTGGGCGTGCCCCCGGAGGCGATCGCCGAGCGGCTGTCCACGGCGCCGCAGGTGCCGGGCCGCATGGAGCGCATCGCCACGCGGCCGTGCACGATCCTCCGAGACTACTCGCACAAGCCGGACGCGCTGGAGCGCGCGCTCGAGAGCGTGCGGGCCCTGACCGCGGGACGGGTCATCCTCGTATTCGGCGCGGGCGGCGACCGCGATCGTGGCAAGCGCGCTTCCATGGGCGAGATCGCCGCCCGGCTCGCCGACGTCGCCATCGTGACCTCCGACAACCCGCGCACCGAAGACCCGGAGCGGATCCTCGACGAGCTGGAAGCGGGCATGCAGGGGAAGCCCCACCACCGCCGTAGCGACCGCCGCGAGGCGATCGCGCTCGCGCTCGAGCTGGCACGGCAGGGCGACACGATCCTGCTCGCCGGCAAGGGGCATGAGACCTATCAGATCGTCGGCTCCGTGAAGCAGCCGTTCGACGAGCGGGCGATCGTGCGCGAGCTCGGGGCGGAATGAAGGTGATCGCCTGGGATTCGGCACGGGTCTCCCACGCGCTCGGCGTGTCGGGGCCGGAGGGGTTGCACTTCACCGGGGTGAGCACCGACACCCGCGGCCTAACCGGCGGCGAGCTGTTCGTGGCCTTGAAGGGCGAGCGCTTCGACGCGCACGACTTCCTCGCGCAGGCGCGGGCGCAGGGCGCAGCCGGCGCCGTGGTGCGGCGTGGCACGCCGCCCGTCGCCGGCCTGCCGCGCTTCGAGGTCGAAGACACGCTTGACGCGCTGGGGCGGCTCGCCCGCGCGCGGCGCCGCCTGCTGCCGGCGGCAAGCCCCGTCGTCGCGATCACGGGATCGAGCGGGAAGACGAGCACGAAGGAGATGGTCCGCGCCGCGCTCGCGACCCGCTACCGGGTGCACGCCACGAGCGGCAATCTCAACAACCTCG
Organism: Gemmatimonadota bacterium; assembly: GCA_003221995.1. Taxonomy (GTDB): domain Bacteria; phylum Gemmatimonadota; class Gemmatimonadetes; order Gemmatimonadales; family GWC2-71-9; genus AG29. Next base: position 9,310 of record QHUR01000006.1, read on the forward strand.
TCGGCGTCCCCTTGACGATTCTCGCGGCGGCGGAGGACAGGAACGCGCTCGTCGTCGAGGTGGGCGCGAGCGTCCCGGGGGAGATCGCCCGCCTCCGGGCGATCGTCGAGCCGACGATCGCGGTGGTGACGAACGTCACGCCCGCGCACCTCGAGGGCTTCGGATCGCTCGACGGCGTGCTGCGGGAGAAGCTCGCCCTGCTCGAGGGCGTGCCGCTCGCCGTCGTGGGCACCGAGCCCACCGCCCTGGCCGCCGAGGCCCGGCGGCGAACCCGCACGGTGGTGGCCGGCACGGACCCCGGCGCGGACGTGCGCCCGGAGACCGCGGAACTCGATGCGGACGGCCGGCCCCGGATTGCATGGCGCGGCCATTCGGTCACGCTGCCGCCGGTCGGATTCCACCAGATCGAGAACGCGATGATCGCGCTCGCCGTCGCGCAGGAAGCCGGAGCCGATGCCGGCCGAGCGCTCGCCGCGCTGGCCGGAGTCACCGTTCCGGGCGGGCGCGGCCGGGTCCTCGAGGCGGGCGGCCTCACCGTCATCGACGATACCTACAACGCGAACCCGGCCTCGCTCCGCTGGGCCCTCCAGTTCGCGCACTGGCTGGCGGCGCGCCGCAGCCGCCCGCTCGCGGTGGTGGTGGGCTCGATGTTGGAGTTGGGGGCGGAGAGTGCAAGATTGCATGCGGCCGCGGCGACGGAGATTGTGGCCCTGCGCCCGGCGCTCGTAGCGGCGGTCGGGGCGTTCGTTCCCGCGCTCGAGGCGCATCGCGCGGCGCTGGGCGGGCGGCTCGTGGTCGCGGCCGACGCGGAGGCGCTCGGCCCCGCGCTCCGAGCCGCGCTGCGGGGCGACGAGGTGGTGCTGCTCAAGGCGTCGCGCGGGGTCGCGCTCGAGCGTGTGCTGCGCTTCCTCAACTGAGAGGCGGAGAGACCGGACGTGCTCTATCACCTGCTCGTGCCGCTCGCCAAGCAGCACATCCTGTTCAACCTCTTCACCTACATCTCATTTCGCGCCGCCGGAGCGACCGTCACCGCGCTGCTGCTCGCGTTCGTGGTCGGCCCCTGGGTGATCCGGACCCTGCGCGATCGCCGGGTGGGACAGGTGATCCGCGCCGAGGGGCCGGCGAGCCATCAGGAGAAGCGCGGCACGCCCACGATGGGCGGGCTCATCATCCTCCTCGCGACGGTCGCGCCCACCCTGCTGTGGGCGCGGCTCGACAGCCGCTACGTGCTGGTCGCCATGGGGGCGACCCTGTGGATGGGCGCGATCGGGTTCGTGGACGACTACCTCAAGATCGTGCGCGGCAAGTCGCAGGGACTCGTGGCCCGCTGGAAGCTCGCCGGCCAAGTGACGTTCGGACTGGCGCTGGGGCTGCTCCTGTTGCTGTGGCCCCTGGCGCCGAACATCCAGCCGGTGGCGTCCACGCAGGTGCCCCTGTTCAAGTACTGGCTGCTGCCGTTCTGGCCACCCCTGTACGTGCTGTTCGTGACCGTGGTGGTCACGGGCAGCTCCAACGCGGTGAACCTCACGGACGGGCTGGACGGGCTCGCGACGGGGCTCACCGCGATCGCCGCGGGTGCCTTCGCGATCTTCGCCTACCTGTTCGGCCGGTTCGACGCGTCGCGCTACCTGGGAGTCTACTTCCTGCCGGGGGCGGGCGAGCTCACGATCTTCTGCGGCGCGCTGATGGGGGCGGCGCTCGGGTTCCTGTGGTTCAACGCCCACCCGGCGCAGGTGTTCATGGGGGACACCGGGGCGCTCGCGATCGGCGGTGCGCTGGGCACCGTGGCGATCCTTCTCAAGGCGGAGTTCCTGCTGCTGATCGCGGGCGGTGTGTTCGCGGCGGAGGCGGTATCGGTGCTGCTGCAGACGGGCGCGTATCGCTGGCACCGGCGCCGCCGCGGCAAGGAATACGCCGACGCCCATCGGGTGTTCCGGATGGCGCCACTGCACCACCACTTCGAAAAGCTCGGCTGGCCGGAGCCGCAGGTCGTAATGCGGTTCTACATCCTGGGCGTGCTGTGCGCGGCGATCGCGTTGGCCACGCTGAAGGTGAGATGATTCCCGCGACCTGGCGCCGGAGCGTGGTGGCGGTCGTGGGGCTGGGGAAGAGTGGCGTCGCGGCCACGAGGCTGCTCGCGCGGGAGGGCGTGCCCGTGTACGCGAGCGACGCGGCGGAGCGCCCGGATGGCGGCGACGCGCTGGCCGCGCTGCGAGCGCTCCCAGGGGTGGAGGTGGAGCTGGGCCGCCACGACTTGGCGAAGATCCGCGGTGCCGCCGCCGTCGTCGTCTCGCCCGGCGTGCCGCCGGACGCGCCGCCCCTCGCCGCCGCCCGCGAGGCGCGCGTGCCGGTCGTGTCGGAGATCGAGATCGGCTTCGCCGCGCTGGAGGGCGCGCGTTGCATCGCGATCACCGGGACGAACGGCAAGACGACCACGACGGCCCTCGTGGCGCACGTGCTCGAGGCCGCCGGCGTCCGCGCGGCGGCCGTGGGCAACATCGGTCGGCCGCTCGCCGACATCGCCGTCGCTGGCGACCGCTATGACTGGCTCGCCGTCGAGGTGTCTTCGTTCCAGCTGCACGACAGCCCGCACTTCGCACCCGACGTCGGCGTCCTCACGAACCTCGCGCCCGACCACCTCGACCGCTATCCGTCCGTGGCGGCCTACTACGACGACAAGCGCCTGCTGTTCCACAACGCCACGGCGCAGAGCGTCTGGGTCCTGAACGCCGACGATGCCGCCGTGCTCGCGCTCGCCCAGGGCGCGTCGGGGCGGCGCGTCGGCTTCTCGCTCACGCGCCGCGCCGACGGCTGGTACGACGGAACGGCGCAGCTGCTCAAGCTGGGCGACGCACCGCTCCTGCCGCGGCGGGAGCTCAAGCTGCTCGGCGACCACAATGTGGCGAACGCGCTGGCCGCCGCGCTCGCGGCGCGCGCGGCAGGCGTGGCGCCCGAGGCCGTGGCCCGCGGCCTGGGATCATTTCGCGCCCTGCCGCACCGGCTCGAGCCCGTGCGGGAGGTGGGTGGCGTGCTGTGGATCAATGACTCGAAGGCGACCAACATCGCCTCGACCAGCGTGGCGGTGGCGGCGATGAACCGGCCGTTCGTGCTGCTCCTGGGCGGGCGCCACAAGGGCGAGCCGTACACCGGCCTCGCCCCACGGCTGCGCGAGCGGTGCCGGCTGGTGATCGTGTTCGGGGAAGCGGGCCCGCTCGTGGAGCGGGATCTCGCCGGCGTGGTGCCGCTCGAGCGCGGCACGACGTTCGAGGACGTCGTCGCACGGGCGCGTCGCGCCGCGCGGCCGGGTGATGTGGTGCTGCTGTCTCCTGCATGCTCGAGCTACGACATGTTCCGCAACTACGAGGAGCGGGGCGCGACCTTTCGCCACTTGGTCGAGTCACTGTGAGCGAGATCTCCGCAATCGCATGACCGACCGCCAGTGGGAGACGCGCTTGCTGGCGGTGCTCGCGGCCGTGCTGGTCGTGTTCGGCCTCGTCGCGGTGTACGGCGCGTCGAGCCTCGTCGCCACGGGGGGCGGCGAAGTGGGAGCCGACTTCGCGCTGCGGCAGCTCGTGGGCGCGGTCGTCGGCGGCCTCGTCGCGACCTGGCTCGCGCGCAGCGACTACCACGTCTGGCGCGGCGCCGCCTGGCCGCTCCTCGGGGTCACGGCGCTGCTGTTGCTCATCCCGCTGCTCCCGTTCACGCACGGCATCGCGCCCACCATCAACGGCGCGCGTCGCTGGGTGAACCTCGGCGTCGTGACGGTACAGCCGTCGGAGCTCGCCAAGCTGGCGGCCGTCGTCTGGACGGCCATGCTCGCCGCGAAGAAGGGAGAGCAGATCCGCACGTTCCGGCGGGGGCTGCTGCCGTTCCTCGTGATTCTGGGACCGCTCGTCGGGCTGATCTTCCTTGAGCCGAACCTGTCGATGGCGCTGCTCGTCGCGATCCTCGCGGGGACGGTGTTGTTCGCGGCGGGCGCGCGCATCGGGCACTTCCTGCTCGTGGGCGTGGGCGCCGCGCCCCTCGCGTTGGGCGCGGTTGCGAGCGCGCAGTACCGGCTCGCCCGGGTGCTCACGTTTCTCAACCCGGGCAGCGCGCCCTCCGAGGCGACGTGGCAGGTGCATCAGTCCCTCGTCGGCGTCGGGTCCGGCCGACTGTTCGGGGTCGGGCTGGGCCAGGGGCAGCAAAAGCTCGGCTACCTGCCGTACGCCTACTCCGACTTCATCTTCTCGACCATCGGCGAGGAATGGGGCTTCCTCGGCGTGCTCGCGATCGTGCTGCTGTTCGGCACCTTCATGTGGGTCGGGTTCCGCATCGCCCGCTCGGCCAGGGATGCGTTCGGCCAGCTGCTCGCGGTCGGGCTCACGGCCCTGATCGGATTCGCGGCGCTGCTCCACATCGCGGTGAGCCTCGGGCTCCTCCCCGCCACGGGCATCACCCTGCCGTTCATTTCGTACGGTCGCTCGAGTTTGTTCGTGGCACTGGTGGCCACGGGCGTGCTGGCGAGCGTGGGGCGGGGAAGACGATGAAAATCGGAACGCGGAACGGGGAACTCGGAACGGAAGGGGAGGGTCCGATTCGCGAGGCTCGATACTCAGCTCGACACTTGCGCGATGTGTTCCGCGTTCCACGTTCCGCGTTCCGCGTTCGGGCGCGGTGGTGAGGATCCTTATCGCCGGTGGCGGAACCGGCGGTCACCTCATGCCCGCGCTCGCCCTGGCGCAGGCGCTGCGCGAGGCGCGGCCGGAGGTCGAGCCGGTACTGGTCGGCGCGCTGCGCGGTATCGAGGCCCAGGTGCTGCCGCGCCATCCGTTTCGGTTTCACCTCGTGCCGATCGAGCCGATCCACCGCCGCGCCTGGTGGCGCAACCTGCGATGGCCCCTGGTCGCGTGGCGCGCGTGGCGCGCAGCGGGGCGGATCCTCGCGGCGGAGCGGCCGGCGGTCGTGATCGGCACGGGCGGCTACGCGGCGGGGCCCGTAGTGCTGCGCGCGCAGCGCGCCGGCATCCCGACCGTCGTCCAGGAGCAGAACGCGTTTCCCGGGCTCACTTCGCGCTGGCTCGCCGGCGGGGCGCGGCAGGTGCACCTCGGCTTTCCGGAGGCGCGGGCGCGGTTGCACCGGGGCGCGACGACCGAGGTGTACTGCTTCGGCAACCCCATCCGCCCCCCGCCGCCCCCGGAGCCGGGCGACCGGGCCGCCGCGCTGCGCGCTTTCGGGCTCGAGGCCGGGCGCCCGACGCTGCTCGTATTCGGCGGCAGCCAGGGCGCGCGCGCGATCAACTATGCCGTGGCCGCCGCGCTCGAGCGCAGGGTGTTGGGCGACGTGAACGTGCTGTGGGGCACAGGTGCCGCGCACGCGGCCGCGCTCGCTTCGTACGCGGTCCCGGGGCGCGTCGTGGTGCAGGGGTTCTTCGACCCAATGGCACCGGCGTATCGCGCCGCCGATCTCGTCGTGTGCCGCGCGGGCGCGATGACGATCGCGGAGCTCTGCGCCTGGGGAAAGCCGAGCGTGCTGGTGCCGCTGCCAAGCGCCGCCGCCGGACACCAGACGTTCAACGCACGCGCACTGGCCGCCGCGGGCGCCGCAGTGCTGTTGCCGGAGGAGCAGCTCGCAGCCCAGGGGTTCGCCCAACTGGTTCGTGAGCTCGTCAGGGACGAGCACCGGCTCGCGTCGCTCGCCGCCCGAGCCCGGGAGCGGGGGCACCCGGACGCCGCCCGGGACATTGTGTTGAGGATTTTGACGCTGGTCGTTTGACCCGTGCTCTCTTTCGCAAGTTTCGTAGATTCGCTATATTAGCCCCCCACTAATGACCTTGTTTGAAAGTGGGGATCCCCGTCCGATCCACTTCATGGGCATAGCCGGGGCGGGGATGAGTGGCCTAGCCCTCCTGGCTAGGCACCAAGGTGCAGAGGTTACCGGATGCGATAAGGACCCTCAGGGAGCAGCCGATTTGGCAGCCTTGGGGGTGGTAATCTGGCGGGGACACGACCCGGGTCATGTATCCGGGGCTCGGGCGGTCGTGGTCACTGCGGCGGTGTCCCGGGAACACCCGGAGCTGGAGCAAGCAGGCGCCCTAGGGATCCCCGTGGTGCGGCGGGCCGATGCGCTCGGCCAGGCTGTCGCCAGCGGGACCGTGGTGGGAGTTGCCGGAACCCACGGCAAGACGACCACGACGGCGATGGTCACGGAGGCGCTGGCGGCCGCCGGGCGGAATCCTACGGGACTCGCCGGCGGCCGTGTCGCTCCGTGGGGTGGGAACGCGCGGCTGGGTGGGCGTGAGCTGTTCGTGGTCGAGGCGGACGAGTTCGACCGCGCGTTCCTGTCGCTCGCGCCGACGGTGGCGGTCGTGAACAACGTCGAGGCCGACCACCTCGAGTGCTACGGCACCGTGCAGGCACTCGAGGACGCGTTCGTGCAGTTCGCGGGCCGCGCGCGGCGCGTGATCGCGGGAGCGGACGACGCCGGCGCGGGCCGCGTCGCGGCGCGCGTGTCCGGGCCAGTGTGGCGCGTGGGGCTCGCGCGCGACGCGGACGTGCGCATCGCGGATCCCGAGCTGGACGACGCCGGCTCGCGCGCACGGGTGGTCTTGCCGGACGGGCGGGAGCTGCGCCTCGCGCTGGGGGTTCCGGGGCTGCATAACCTCCGCAACGCGGGCGCCGCGCTCGCGGTGGCGTGCGAGTTGGGCGCCGATGTCGAGGCGTGCATCGCGGCGCTGGCGGGCTTCGCGGGCGTCGCGCGGCGGTTCGAGCGGCTTGGCGAGGCGCGGGGGGTGACGGTCGTGGACGACTACGCGCACCATCCGACGGAGGTGCGTGCCACGCTCGCGGCGGCGCGGCAGGCGTTCCCGCGCCGGCGCGTGGTGGCGGTGTTTCAGCCGCACCTCTATTCGCGCACGGCGCTGCACGGCGAGGCGCTGGGCCGCGAGCTGGCGGCGGCGGACGTGGTGGTGGTGGCGCCGGTGTATGGTGCCCGGGAACAGCCGATCCCCGGCGTGACGGCGGACCTCGTGGCGCGCGGCGCGGCCCGGGCGGGGGCGACGACGGTGGCAGTGCGGGAGCGCGCGGCGCTGACCGAGCGCGTGGCGCACACGGTGCGGGCGGGCGACGTCGTCTTTACGCTGGGGGCGGGGGACATCACCGGAGTGGGGCCCGAACTCCTGCAAGCGTTGGGGCGGGGAGCGAACGGGGAAGGGGGAGGGAAGGGGCCCTGAGGCACGGTCGCCGGGCGAAGATCGTGCTGCTTGCCGTGGGCGGGGCCGCGGCGCTCGCGGCGTGGTTGGGCGCGCCCGCGCTGCTGTCTCGTGTAGCGTACTTCCGGGTGCGGCAGGTCGAGCTCCTGGGGCTCAAGAACCTGCCGCCCGACGGCGTGATCGCGGCGCTGCGGCTGCCGCTCGCGGCGAGCGTGTTCACCGACACGCGGCTGCTTGCCGACCGGGTGAAGGGGCTCACGGGCGTCGCGGACGCCCAGGTGGTCCGCCGGCTGCCGGGCGCGCTGCAGGTGATCGTGCGGGAGGTGGCGCCGGTGGCGCTCGTGCCGGGCCCGCGCGGCAGTCTCGTCGCCGTGGATGGCGAAGGCCGGACGCTCCCGTTCGATCCCACGCGCGCGGGGCTCGACTTGCCGATCGCGGCGAGCGGCGACGCTGGTGTGGCGGCGCTGCTGGCGCTGATCCAGTCGGTGGATCCGGCGCTGTTTCAGACGATCACCGCCGCGCGCGTCGTGGCGCGCGGCGACGTGCTCCTGGAATCGGGGGCCCGTCGTGTGCTGGTGCGGCGCGACGCCGGGCCGGAGGTCATTCGGGCGGTGGTAACGGTAGCGCAGGATCTGGCGGCGAAAGGTCGGCCCTACGCGGAGCTCGACGCGCGCTTCGCCGGACAGGTGATTGTGCGACGCAAGGGCGGAGCCGGGGGAGCGAAAGCCGGGTGACGCGGGACCGCCGCTTGGTCGCCGGGCTCGACCTGGGCAGCACCAAGACCTGCGCCGTGATCGCCGAGGTGGTGGGCGACCTGCCGCGCCTGCCGCTCGCGAAGGTGCTGGGCGTCGGCCTCGCGAAGAACAGCGGCGTGCGGCGCGGCATGGTCCGCGACATCGACGAGACGAAGCGCTCGGTGGTGGCGGCGCTGCGCGACGCCGAGCGGATGGCCGGGGTGGTGGTGAAGGACGTCACCTGCGGCATCGCGGGCGAGCACGTGTCGGCGCGCACCTCGACGGGCGTGGTGGCGCTGACGGGCGAGGAAGTGGCGCCCTCCGACGTGGGGCGCGTGAACGAAGTGGCGCGCGCCGTGTCGCTGGGACGCGACAACGAGCTGCTGCACGACATCCCGCAG
>QHUR01000007.1 GCA_003221995.1 Gemmatimonadota bacterium
AGCTCGTGGCCGAGCAGCGGCTCGACGGAGAGCGCACGGCGGAGATGCTGGTGCTCACCTCTGTGGCGATGGCGGACGCGTTCATCTCCTGCTGGCACGAGAAGTTCAGCTGGAGCCTCGTGAGGCCAGTCACCTACATCCGCCGCGCGATCGACCCGCGCTGGCATACGCTGATCTCGACGCCGCCCTTCCCCGAGTACACCGCGGGGCACGCGGTGCAATCGGGCGCCGCGGCCGGCGCGCTCACGGCGCTGTTCGGAGACCGGCCCTTCGCCGATTCCACCCACGTGAGCATCGGCAGGCCGGTGCGGCGCTTCGCGTCCTTTCGGGCGGCCGCGGACGAGGCGGCGCGGTCGCGGCTCTATGGAGGCCTGCACTACCCCGTGTCCCTCAAGAACGGCACGGCGCAGGGAGACTGTATCGCCCGCAAGGTGGTGGAGCGGATCAAGACGCGGGCGTCCGAGTGAGGCGGCGGGTCCTCGGGCTGGGCGTCGCTCTCCTGTCGCTCGGCCCGGGGTGCCGGCCCGCCGCCCCGGGTCTGTGGCACGAGGAAGCGGGGTATCGCTGGCGCGACCTCGCGGTGCCGCGGCGCGGCGGCCCCGGCTTCACCGAGCTCCCGCCGTCCCGTACCGGGATCCGCTTCGTCAACACCGTCACGCTCGACAGCGCGCTCCTGAACCGCCATCTCGCGCAGGGCGGCGGCGTGGCCCTGGGCGACGTCGACGGCGACGGCCTTCCGGACATCTACCTCACGAGCGACGAGGGCTCGAACGCCCTCTACAAGAACCTGGGCGATTGGCGCTTCGAGGACATCACTGCACGGGCCGGCGTCGCCATGACCGGACGGCATTCCACGGGCGCCGTGTTCGCCGACGTGGACGGCGACGGCGACCTCGATCTGCTGGTCAGCACGCTGGGCGGTGGCGTGGCGCTGCTCGTGAACGACGGGCACGGCGTCTTCACGGAGCGGACGACGGACGCGGGGCTCGCCTCCCGCAGTGGCAGCATGACGATGACGCTCACCGACGTAGACGGCGACGGTCACCTCGACCTCTACGTCGCGAACTACAAGGCCCGCTCCGCGATGGACGTCTATCCGCCGCAAGAGCGGGCCTTCAACCAGGTGGTCCGTGAGGTGAGCCACAACCGCTTCGAGGTCGTCCCCAAGTTCCGCAGGGACTACCGGGTGGTGGATCGGCCCGAGTACGGCCTGGTGTCGATGCAGCAGCGGGCGGACCCCGACGGCTTCTACCTGAACGACGGTAAGGGGCACTTCACGCTCGTCCCCTGGACGTCGGGTCGGTTCCGCGACGAAAACGGGGAGCCGCTCGCCGCCGCGCCCGAGTACTTCGGGCTCTCCGCCAAGTTCACCGACGTGGACGGCGACGGCGCGCCGGACCTCTACGTGTGCGACGACTTCGAGGACCCGGACATGTTTTGGTTGAACGACGGCAAGGGGACGTTCCGCGCCGCGCCCCGCCTGGCCCTCCGCAACACCAGCAACTCGTCCATGGCGCTCGATTTCTCCGACGTCGACCGTGACGGCCACGTCGACTTCGTGCTCGTGGACATGCTGGGCCGGGGACCGCGCCGCAAGACCGAGGTGCCCACCCACACGCCGCTCCCCAAGCTGATCGGCATGATCGACGACCGGCCCCAGTGGCAGCGCAACACGCTGTTCAAGAACCGCGGCGACGGCACGTTCGCGCAGATCGCGGGCTACGCCGGGATCGAGGCGACGGACTGGTCGTGGGATGTGCTGTTCCTGGACGTGGATCTCGACGGCTACGAGGACCTCTTGATCACGACCGGCCACCTGTGGGACGTGATGGACGCGGACGCCTGGGAGCGGATCCGCACCACGTTCACCGGCGTGGAGTGGCACCGCGAGCTGGCGCTGTTCCCGAAGCTCGCCGTGAAGAGCGTCGCCCTGCACAACAACGGCGACCTCACGTTCACGGACGTCGGCGAGCGCTGGGGCTTCGCCGCGGAGGACGCCATCTCGCACGGCATGGCCACCGCCGACCTGGACGGCGACGGCGACCTCGACGTCGTCGTCAACCGACTGGGCACGCCCACCGCGGTCTTTCGCAACGACGCGAGCGCTCCCCGGATCGCCGTGCGGCTCTTGGGGCAGCCGCCCAACACCGCCGGCGCCGGGTCGAAGATCCGCGTCCTGGGAGGGCCCGTGCCGGTGCAGGAGAAGGAAGTCGTGCTCGGCGGTTCGTACCTCTCGGGCTCGGATCCGCTCTACAGCTTCGCCGCGGGAAAGGCGACCGAGCTCGCGATCGAGGTGAGTTGGCGGCGCGGCGCACGCTCCATCGTCCGTGAGGTGAAACCGAACCGCGAGTATGAGATTCGCGAGCCGCCTAGCCCCCCGGGCTTGCGCCCGGGGTCAGTCGCTGCCGCCCCTGCCGCCCCTGCCGCCCCTGCCGCCCCCGTCCCCTGGTTCCGCGACGTGTCGTCGCAGCTCGCCCATCGCCACATGGAGACGCCGTTCAACGACTGGGCCCGGCAGCCGTTGCTCCCCGAGGCCCTGAGCCAGCTCGGTCCCGGTGTCACCTGGTACGACGTGGATGGCGACGGGGACGAGGACCTGCTGATCGCCTCCGGCCGGGGCGGTCCGCTGGCCTACTATCGCAACGACGGCGGCCGCTTCACCAAGGTGGATCTCCACACGGGCGCGGCACGCTACGACGAGACCACCGTGCTCCCGCTGCCCGACGGGACGGGCGGTACGGTGCTGCTCGTGGGACAGTCGAGCTACGAATCGCAGACACCGGCGGAGGCGGCGGCGCTGCCGTCCGTGGTGGCGGTCGCTCCCGGCTCCGGGAAGGTGACGCCGGTCGTGCCAGGGGACGTCTCGAGCATCGGCCCGCTCGCGGTCGCCGACGTGTACGGGGACGGCAATCTCGATCTCTTCGTCGGCGGGCGGGTTGCGCCGGGCACCTACCCGGCCGCACAGTCGTCCCGGTTGTTCCGCAACGAGGGCGGGCGCTTCGTCCTGGACGAGGCCAACACCAGCTTGTTCCGCGGTATCGGGTTGATCTCGGCCGCCGTGTTCTCCGACGTCAACGGGGACGGTTGGCCCGATCTCATCCTCGCGCCCGATTGGGGGTCGCTCAGGCTGTTTCTGAACGACAAGGGCCGGTTGCGTGACGCCAGTGCCGAGTGGGGTCTCGGGCGGAGCGTGGGCCGCTGGAACGGCGTGACGACGGGAGATCTGGACGGAGACGGTCGGCCCGACATCGTCGCCACGAGCTGGGGTCGCAACACGAGGGTGCGGGTCGACGCGGCCCATCCGCTGCTGCTCTACTACGGGAGCCTCACTCCTTCCGGCCGGGTCGACATGGTGGAGGCGCAGTACGACGACCGCCTCAAGGCGGTCGCCCCGCTGACGCAGCTCGGGCGGTTGATGACCGCGCAGCCGTCGGTGCGTCTCGGCGCGCGTACCTTCGCCGCATATGCGAACGCCAGCATGCAAGACATTTTCGGTCCCTCGCTGGCGCACGTGCAGCAGCTCGAGGCGGCGACGTTGGACCACGTGGTGTTCTTCAACCGGGGCGGGCGGTTCGAGGCGGTGCCGCTGCCCGCCGAAGCCCAGTTCGCGCCCGCGTTCTATGCGGGAGTGGCCGATTTCGACGGCGACGGCCACGAGGATCTGTTCCTGAGCCAGAACTTCTATCCCACGGAGATCGGCACGCCACGCTACGACGCCGGGCGCGGCCTGCTGCTGCGTAACAGGGGCGACGGCTCGCTCGAGCCCGTCCCGGGGCAGGTCTCCGGGATCACCGTCTACGGGGACCAGCGGGGCGCTGCCTTCGCCGACTACGACGGGGACGGCCGGGTGGATCTTGTGGTATCCCAGAACGGGGCGGAGACGAAGCTGTACCACAACGAGCACGCCCGTCCGGGGGTGCGGGTCCGGCTGGTCGGCGGTGCCGGCAACCCGCGCGCCATCGGGGCCGCGCTACGCGTCGTGTATGGCGACGGTTCCCGAGGACCCCTGCGGGAGGTGCACGGCGGGTCGGGCTACTGGTCGGAGGACGGCGCCGTGCAGGTCCTGGGGGTGGAGCAGGGGCGGCAGCCCACCGGGGTGTGGACCCGCTGGCCGGGCGGCGCTGAAACGATCACCAGTCTCGCCTCAGGGGCCCGCGAGATCACGATCCGCGCCCCTCGCTAACTTCTCTCCGTGCTCGTCAACGCTCTAGTCGTTCTCGCTCAGATCGCGATTCCGGCCCCCCGGGGGTACGTCAACGACTTCGCTGGCGTGCTCGACGCGGCATCCGTCGCCCACATGGAGGCGGTGATCGGGGAGGTTCGGGAGAAGACCCGAGGGGAGATCGCGGTCGTCACGCTCGCCGACATCGGTGATCGGGCGCCGAGCGACGTCGCGGTCCAGATCGGCCGCCAATGGGGCGTGGGCGCGAAGGGGGCGGCGGGCGATCCGGCGAAGAACCTCGGCGTGGTGATCCTGCTCGTCCCCCTGAAGGACCACCGGCGGGGCACCGGCCAGGTCTTCATCGCCACGGGGCGCGGGGCGGAGGGCTTCCTGCCAGACTCCCGCGTGGGACGGATCCGGGACGCGATGCTGCCGTACCTCGCGCGCGAGGACTACGGGCGGGGGCTGACTGTGGGCGTGGACCTGGTCGCGCAGGCGTACGCAAGCGAGTTCGGTGTTACGCTTGGAACCTCGCCGCCCCGGCGGTTATCCTCGCGACCGCCGGCGTGGCTGCCCGCCGTGTTGGCGCTGTTGTGGCTCTCCTTCCTGGTGCTCATGCTGCTCGCCCGGGGTAGGGGTCTCTTCCTCCTCTGGACGTTTGGGAGTCGTGGCGGTAGCTGGAGTTGGGGTGGGGGGGGCGGGGGCGGGGGCGGGGGCGGGGGTTTCAGTGGCGGGTTTGGTGGCTTCGGCGGCGGTGGTGGCTTCTCCGGCGGTGGCGGGGGAGGGAGATTCTGATGGCGAAGCTCACACCCGAGCAGTTCGCGGATGCCGTCTCGCAGGCTCTGGGCCCTCGGCTCGTCTCGCTGCTCTTGTACGGTTCGGCCGCGAGCGGCACGCAGGTGTCCGGCCGCTCCGACGTGAACACGTTGCTCATCTGCGACGCGACGGACGAGGGTCTGTTTGCGGCGCTCGATCCGGCGCTCGCTCCTTGGGTGCGCGCGGGCCATCCGGCCCCGCTGATCCTCGCCGAGCGGGAGTGGCGCGAGTCGGCGGACGCCTTCGCGATCGAGTACGAGGAGATGCGCCACGCGCACCGAGTGCTCGCCGGGCGCGACCCTTGGGTGGGGATCAGCGTGCGGCGCGAGGACCTGCGGCGCCAGCTCGAGTCCGAGCTCATGGGTAAGCTCGTGCGCCTGCGGCAGGCGTACGCCGCGTTCCGCGGCGATCCGAGGCGCCTGACGCAGGTGATCGCGGCGAGCACCGCGGGGGTGTTGACGATGCTGCGCACGGCGCTCCGCCTTGCCGGGCGCACGGCGCCCGCCGCACCCGAGGATCTGGTGCGCCAGGCGGGGGCGGTGATCGGTTTTGGGCCCGAGTCGCTCGACGACGTGGTGGCGCACGTGCGCGGCCGGCGCCGGCTCGCGCTCGCGGCGCGCGATCCCCGGGCGGCTGCGTATCTCGCGGCGGTGGTGCGCACTGCCGAGTTCGTCAACAGGCTCTCGCTGTAATTGACAGAGGAGGTCGTTCAGCCCGTAAACGGGCTTGGTCTTGCCGCTTCAGCGGCCGTGCCGAGCCGCGGCTTCAGCCGCGACTCTTGGACGGTGTGCGCAACGGTTGACAACGTCTTCGTCAAGGGCATCCAGGAGAAGGAGCGGAACTCCGTGAAACGATTCCAGACTCTGTGGCTCACCGGGCTGGTGCTGCTCGCCGCGTGTGGCTACAACACGATCCAAACGTTGGACGAGCAGGTGAACGCCGCCGCCTCGCAGATCAAAGTGCAGCTCCAGCGGCGGGCGGACCTGGTGCCGAACCTCGTCGAGACGGTGAAGGGGTATGCCAAGCAGGAGCAGACGGTCTTCATTGCGGTGGCCGAGGCGCGCGCCAAGCTCGCCGGGGCGGTACAGTCGGGCGACCTACAGCAGATGGCGCAAGCCAACGCCGCGCTCACCGCGCCGCTGGGGCGGCTGCTCGCGATCGCCGAGAGTTATCCGCAGCTCAAGTCCAACGAGAATTTCCGGGCGCTCCAAGACCAGCTCGAAGGCACGGAGAACCGCATCGCGGTCGCCCGCCAGGACTACAACGACGCGGTCAACCGGTACAACGCCTACATCCGGCGGGTCCCGCAGGTGTTAACCGCGAAGCTGCTCGGCAAGGGGCCGCGCCCGTACTTCGAGCTGCAGACGCCTGGGGCGGATACGGTGCCGAGAGTGAATTTCTCGAGGTGACAGTCACCCACCCGCCGTAACCCCCCCTCTTGCGGGCCGTCTTGACGAGGTTCAGAATAATCCCCGCGTGAAACATGTCGGCTCGGGGGTTGTGCGCCCACCTCGTGCCGGTCCGTGGGTAGCCCGCCGCCTGTTTCAGGTCGCTGCGTCGCGTCCTCCTAGCCGTTGGGTGCGGCGCGCGTGTCCAACGCCCAGAGAAGCGCTCTTCTGCACCGGGGCTGCGGCCGATCACGGCGGCGGCGCCCGGCTCTGCGCCTTTGGGTGCGGGTGCGGACCCATCAGGGAGGGGGAGGCCTATGCGCCTTTTCAACAGTCGCGCGCCGCTAGCCGTCGTGGCAGTCCTCAGTCTCGTCGCCGGCACGGCCGCCGTCGCCGCCGCCCAGCGGGGCACGATCGCGGGTCAGGTCACCGACCAGTCCAGCGGGCAGCCGCTGGTCGGCGCGCGCGTCACCGTGGTGGGGACGTCACTCGTCACCGCTTCCCGCGCGGAGGGGCGGTACGTCATCCCCAACGTCCCACCCGGACAAGTCACGGTGCGGGCCACCTTCATCGGCTACGCCGCCGGGAGCCAGAGTGTGGCTGTAGCGCCGGACGAAGCTGCCACCGCCGACCTGGCGCTCGTGCTCACGCCCTATTCGCTCGACGAAGTGGTCGTGACCGCCACGGGCGAGCAGACGAAGCGGGAGGTGGGCAACGTCATCAACACGATCCGGGCAGACAGTCTGGTGGCGACGCGCCCGATCGCCAACATGAACGACCTCCTCGGCGCCAAGGCACCCGGGGTGGAAGTCCTGGCCGGGAACCTCACGGGCGCGGGCGCGCGGGTGCGGATCCGCGGCACCAACAGCCTCTCGCTCAACAACGAGCCGCTGTACATCATCGACGGCGTGCGGATGACGAGCGCCAATAACTCGTCGAGCATCGGAATTGGGGGCACGAACCCGAGTCGTGTCAACGATCTCAACCCCGAGGAGATCGAGTCGATCGAGGTCGTGAAGGGGCCGTCAGCGGCGGCGCTCTACGGCACCGCGGCCTCGACCGGGGTGATCCTCATTAAGACCAAACGGGGGGCGCCGGGGCCCACGCGGTGGAATGTGTACGCCGAGCAGGGTCTAATCAGGGATTACAACACCTATCCCACCGCCTATCGCGGCTGGGTGACGTACCCCAGCCTCCCTGCCGATTCCAGCTCGAAGCCGACCAACGGGATCGAGTGCTTGCTCACCCAGACCGTGAGGAATCCGACCGATCCGCAGTTCTGTAGGCAGGACAGTGTCACCACGTACAATTTGTTCGAAGACCCTCAGACGTCGCCCAACGCGACCGGCTACCGCAATCAGTATGGGGTCCAGGTGCAAGGAGGGTCGGACGCCACGCGCTATTTCGTCTCCGGTGAGTGGGAGAACGAGGTGTCGCAGCTCAAGATGCCGCCCTTCGCGGTGGACTCGCTCCTCGCGATCCGTCCGATCAGCGAGGTGCCCTTCGAGCAGTTGCGCCCCAATGCGCGCCGCCGGGTGAGCCTGCGAGCGAACGCGGAAGCGCGCCTCAATCCGCGGATGGATCTCTCGCTGTCGAGTGGCTTCATCTCCAGCACACAGCGGCTCCCCCAGACAGACAACAACACGACCGGCCTGCTCTCGAACGCCCTCGGCGGTCTCGGTAACAAGGCGGGCGGTAAGTATGGCTACCGGGCGTTCACCCCTGACGAGATGCTCTCGGAGACGGTGACCCAGGACATCAACCGCTTCATCGGGAGCGGCACGCTCAACTGGCGGCCGACGAGCTGGCTCGCGGTCCGCGCCACCGGGGGGATCGATTTCACGCACCGGCTCGACACGGACCTGTGCCGGCGGAACGAGTGCACGAGCTTCGGCACGACGAAGCGAGGATTCAAGACGGACAACCGCACGAACTTCTTCTCCTACACCGGTGAAGCGAATGCCACCGCGACGTTCCAGCTGAGCCCCCAGCTGTCGTCGCGCACGTCGGTCGGTGCGCAGTACCTGAAGGACGTGTTCGACCGCAATGGGGCATCTGGCTCTGATCTGCCGCCGGGGGCGACGACGGTCGGGGCGGGTGCGATCCAGCGCGTCTCGGAGGCCACGGACATCACGAAGACCGTAGGCGGCTACGTAGAGCAGCTCTTCGGGTACAAGGATCGCTTATTTGTCACCGGGGCGCTGCGGGTGGACGACAATAGTGCTTTCGGTGCGAACTTCCAAGCCGTGTACTATCCCAAGTTCAGCGTCTCCTACGTAATCTCGGAGGAGCCCTACTTCCCCAAGTGGACCTGGATCAACAGCGTCCGGCTGCGCGGCGCGGTGGGCGCGTCGGGGGTGCAGCCGGGGACGACCGACGCCCTGCGGTTCTTCGCGCCGACGGCGGCCAGCGTGGACAACGCTGACAGCCCGGCGATCCTCGACTCGGCCAGCGGCAACCCGGGCTTGAAGCCCGAGCGGGCGCGGGAATATGAGATCGGCGGCGAGGCGGTGCTGTTCGAGCATCGGGTGAGCGTCGATCTCACCTACTACAACAAGCGGACCAAGGACGCGCTCATCGCTCGCATTATCCCGCCGTCCGCTGGCGCGAGCGATACGCGGTTCGAGAACCTCGGCGCAGTGGTGAACCGCGGGCTAGAGGCGCTCGTGACCGCTCGGCTGGTGGACCGCCAGCAGTTCGGATGGGACCTGGGCGTGAACGCCGCGTACAACACCAACTTCATCGCGGACATGGGCATCGATCCGGCGACCGGCAAGCCGATTCCGCCGATCGTCGGCACCACCGTGCAGCAGCGGGTGGGCTACCCGATCAACGCATGGTTCCAGCGCCCCTACACATTCGCGGACAAGGACGGCAACGGCATCATCACGGCGGACGAAATCACCGTGGCTGACAGCGCCCAGTTCGTGGGCTACCCGAACCCGCGCTGGGAAATCACCTATACCAGCGGGTTCGATCTGTTCAGCCGCCGGCTGCGCCTCAACTTCCTGTTCGACCACAAGAGCGGCTACTACCAGCTGAACGGGACCGAGCGCATCCGCTGCGAGTCTCGCCTCAACTGCCGCGGGGAAATCGACCGCACGGCCCCCCTGTGGGAGCAGGCCCGGTCCGTGGCGCTGCGGGAGACGCCATCCCGCACGCAGTGGGGCTTCATTGAGAAGGCCACCTTCATCCGGCTACGCGAGGCCTCGGCCACCTACGACCTGCCGCAACGGTGGGCGCAGGCCTTCCGCGCGAGCCGCGCGAGCATCACCGTGGCCGGGCGCAACCTCTGGAAGGCCACCAGCTGGACCGGGATGGACCCGGAAGCCAACTACTTCGAGACCGCGACGGGGGTCGTGAGCAACTTCCAGACCGCGCCGCCCCCGACCTACTGGACGTTCCGGCTGAACGTCGGATTCTGAGGCGACCGCATGCGACCGGACACCATTCTCAAAGGACTCGTCGCCATGACCAGATTCCCCGGCGTCCCTCGGTTCCTGTGGCTCTGCGGCTTCGCAGCCACCTTGCCGGTGCAAGGGTGCGTCCACGACCTATTGAGCGTGACCGACCCGGACATCATCACCGACGAGCAACTGAATGCCAACACGGCTGCCGGAGCGGTGGCGCTCCACAACGGCGCTATCCTTCGCCTTGAGCAGGCTACGGCGGGGCGGCAGGGGCCCGACGCGCTGTTCGAGTTTGGCGGGCTCCTCACGGACGAGTGGCAATCGGGCGATACCTTCATCCAGCGCAACACGATGGACCAGCGGATCTGGGATCCGCAGAACACCTTCCACGCGGGACCGTTCCGGGCCATCAACCGGGTACGCGTGCAGGCAGGCGCGGCGATCCGGGCGTTGCGCCAATACCAACCCTCACCCGTCGTCAACATCGGCCGGATGTTCGCGCTTATCGCATACGTCGAGGTCCTGGCGGGGGAGCATTACTGCAACGGCGTCCCCCTCAGCAGCTTCATCGGTAGCGAGGTCGTCTATGGCGATCCACTGTCGAACGACTCACTGTTCGCGCTCGCGGCGGCGAACGCCGACTCGGCCTTGAACACTCTCAGCGCCGCCGATGCCGACAGCAGGGGCGCCGACAGCTTGCGGGTCAAGTGGCTCGCCCAGGTCGTGAAGGGCCGGGCGCTGCTCGACCGAGCACGAGGGGGGATGGCGGCCGATTTCGCGGTGGCGGCGACGGCCGTCGCTGGAGTGCCGGATACCTTCCACTACGACGTGACCTACTCGCTCGTCACTGCCGACAACCAGAACTGGGCGCTCAACGTCAACGCGCGGCGCTACACGATGGGAGACAACGAAGGCGACGCCTCAGTGGGGGGAAACGTGGGGCTGCCCTACTTCAGCGCGAACGATCCGCGGCTCCCGCGGAGGCGGGGTGGGCCTAACACCAAGGACGGGACGATCAGCTCGGACTCCGTGATCTTCGACACGGCGTATCCGCTCTTCGTGATCCGCCAGGGGATCTGGGGGCGGAGCTCGCTGATCCGGATCGTCACTGGGGTCGAAGCTCGGCTGATCGAGGCCGAGGCGTTGCTCAAGGCAGGCGACCCCAACTGGCTCACCAAGCTCAACTCCGTGCGCACGACCGCACGCGTGAACGCCAACTCCCCGATCCAGTCTGGCTACACGCGCGGGCCGGACCTGACGGCCCTCGCCGACCCGGGCAACGACCCGGCCCGCGTGGACCTCACGTTCCGCGAGCGGGCGTTCTGGATGTTCGGGACCGGGCACCGGCTCGGCGACATGCGACGGCTGCTCCGGCAGTACGGCCGCGCGGTGAACAGCGTCTATCCGAACGGGCGGTGGTTCAAGGGCGGGAACTTCGGCGACGCGATCCAACTGCCGATCCCGTTCGACGAGCAGAACAACCCGAACTTCGTGCAGTGCACGGACCGCGCCCCGTGAGCTGCTAGGGGATCGGACCCGTCTTCGTCTTGATGACGATCATCCCGCTCGTGGATGTGCCGCCGTAGTACGTCGTCGCGTCCAGTCCACTCAGGACCTCTATGGTCATGATGTCGGACGCGGCCATCTGCTCGAGCACGCGGATGTCGTACACGCGCACGTTGTCGATGATCAGGCGGGTCTGGTCGTCAAGGTAGATGCTCGCTCTCCCGCGGCGGCTGATCTTAGCCGGCCGCCCGCGGCTCTCCCGGAACTGCACGTTGGGGACAGTCAGCCGCAGCGCGTCCCAGGCGGTACGCGCGCCGGACTGGGCGATCTTGTCGTCGGTGATGAAATAGCTGTTCGGGGAGGCGGGCGCGCCGGAGCCGCGGGTAGTCGCGCCGCAGCCCAGCAATGGGATAGCGAGGAGCCAGAGCGCGATCGGCTTCATCGGAGCCTCCAGACACCTCCCGGACTCCCTATAGTTGGCCCTGCGGCGAGCGGCGTCAAGCCTCGTTGAAACCGGCGGCACGGGCGGCAAAAGGGCGGAAAGCGCCTCGACGCCTGCCGCCCATTGCCGCCTGTTCCCGCCCTTAGTCTACGATCGCGTCCGGCAGCACGTACTTGATGGGGTTCACCGGCTTGCCGTTGACCCACACCTCGTAGTGCAGGTGCGGGCCGGTGGACAGGCCGGTCGACCCGACGAGCGCGATCTTCTGGCCGCGCTTCACGCGCTGGCCGCGGGCCACGAGGATCTTCGAGCAGTGCGCGTAGCGGGTGACGAGGCCGTACCCGTGATCGAGGGTGACCATGTTGCCGTACCCCTCTTCCCACTTCACGTCGGTCACGATGCCGGAGGCGGGCGCCTCGATCTCGGCCCCCATGGGCGCGGTGACGTCGATCCCCTCGTGCGGCCGCGCGAGATGGAGGATGGGGTGCACCCGCTCGGCCATGAAGGCGCTCGTGAGCCAGCCCCGGGTGGGCATGATCGAGGGGTACGCGGCGAGCTGCGCCCGGTGGCTTGAGAGCGAGTCGTACGCCTGGTTCACCGAGCGGACCAGGATGTTGGCGCGGCGCAGCAGCTCGTCCATGTCGACGCGGGCGGCGAGCACCTGCTGGCCGTTCGGGCCCAGCGCCGCGAGGCTGTCGCGCTCCGACCAGCTCCCCGACGGGCCGCCGATGCCGCCCCGCTGCACGCCAGCATCGGTGGGGGTGAGCCCCGCCAGCAGGCGCAGCTCCTGCTCCCGCGCACTGAACTTGGTGAGCGTGTCCCGCAACCCGACGAGGCGCTCGCGCATGCGCTGGATCTCGTCCGCCAGCAGGCGGTTCTCCCGCTCGAGCGCGCGGCTCCGCGTGATGCTGACGCCGCGCGCGATGGCGGCGCCGCCCAGCACGAGGAACAGGAGCGCGATCACACTCCCGATCCCGATCAGGGCCTTCACCACCGTCTGCGACAGCTCCACGGCGCGGGAGGCTCCCGAGCCGTGAGGCACCAGCATGACGGTCCAGCGTCGCTCCGTTTTCCTGCGCATGCGGCTGTTCGCTTACCTCGCGTCAACTGCACATGATCGGCGTCGCATGAAACGGCATCGCCAACCGTAACGCAATACCGGACAGGGCGTTGGGTCCGGCTCCCGTGGTGGGTGCGCAAACATACGAGCCGCGTCGGAAGCCGTCAACACGCGGGCTCGTGAGCTACGTCACCAGCTTCTGGGCACCACGTGGAGTGCGCTCGGGCTTCGGGAAAAGTACCGGCGGCTTCGCCACTTGCAGACGCTCGGCTGAGAGAGATTCGAGGTCGTCCAGGCGGATCGTCTCGAGGGGGGCCCGCTCGCCGAACAGTCCCCAGACCGTTGCGGCCGCGCGGGGAATGAACGGGGCGGCGAGCACCGCGAGCCGGGCCACGGTGCGGGCCAGGTTCGCGAGCACCGTATCGAGCTCCGCGTCCTGGCCCCTCTGCGCGAGCTTCCACGGCGCGGTCTCCTCGATGTAGCGGTTGGCGTGCGCCGCGAGCTCCATCCACTGCGCCGCGCCTTGCTCGAGCGCCAGCGCGTCCATGGCGCGCGCGTACCCGGCGACGGCTGCCCGCGCCGCTGTCTCGATCGGGGGGGGGGCGTGCGTCGCGGGGTCGCGCGGCACGGTGCCGCTGCGGTAGCGGTGCAGCATGGCGAGCGAGCGGGACACCAGGTTCCCGAAAGTATCCGCCAGCTCGGAGGTGTAGCGCGCGTCGAACCGCTCCCATGTGAAGTCGCCGTCGTTCTCGAACCCGACCTCACGCAGCAGGAAGTAGCGCAGGGCATCCGCGCCGTGCCGATCGATCGCCTCGCCCAGCGTGACGGGCGTACCGGCGGTCTTGCTCATCTTGGTGCCCGACCACTGCACGTAGCCATGTGCCCACACGGCGCGCGGCGCCGGAAGCTCGGCCGCGAGCAGCATCGCAGGCCAGATGACGCAATGGAAGCGCGTGATGCCCTTGCCCACGATGTGCAAGTCGGCGGGCCACAGGCGGTCGTAGCCGGGCTCCGGAAAACCGGTCGCCGAGAGGTAGTTGATCAGCGCGTCGAACCAGACGTACACCGTCTGCTGCAGGTCGCCGGGGAACGGGATGCCCCAGGGTTGGCGCTGCCGCGAGATCGAGATGTCCTGGAGGCCGGCCTCGAGCAGCCGCAGCACCTCATTGCGACGGATCTCGGGCTGCACGCGCAGCGCGCCCGAGCGGATGCGGTCGAGTACGGCGTCGCGGTACGCGCTCAACCGGAAGAAGTGGTTGCGCTCCTTGGTCGGGATCAGCTCGAGGGTGGGATGCTCGACGCAATGCCCGTCGACGATCTGCGCGCCCGTCTTGAACTCCTCGCACCCGGTGCAGTACAACCCCTCGTACTCCGCCTCGAACAGATCCGCCGGGTGGCGCTGCCGGATGCGCTCGAGCAGGGCCGCCACCGCGCCGGCGTGTCGCGGCTCCGTGGTGCGGATCCAGTCGTCGTGCGAGCAGTGGAGGCGGCGCCAGTAGTCGGCGAACGTGGCCGCCATGCGATCGACCCACGCCTGCGGCGGCACGCCGGCGCGGGCGGCGGCCTGGATCACGGACTGGCTGTGCTCGTCCATCCCCATCACGAAGTGGACGTCGTCGCCGCGCAGGCGCCGATACCGCGCGATGCAGTCGGCGCCGATCTTCTCGAGGGCGTGGCCCAGGTGTGGCTCGCCGTTCGAGTAGTCGATCGCCGTCGTGAGATAGAACTTAGGCACCGGGGGGCTTGCCGCCGACGGCCGCCTCGAGCTCGCTCGTGAGACGCTCCAGCGCGACGACGCGGGCGTCACCCGACTCGGCCTGCAGGGTCACGCGCTCGCGGAAGATGTCGACGGCCAGCACGCGCTCGAGCCCGACCGCCGTGCGCAGCAGCTTGCCCTCTTTGGGGAACCGCTTCCGCGCCTGCACGTAGAAGTCGTGCTCGTAGCGGAGGCAGCACAGCAGTCGCCCGCACCCCCCCGAGATCTGCGAGGGGTTGAGCGAGAGGTGCTGGTCCTTGGCGAGAGCGAGGCTCACGGGCCGGAGCTCCGGGAGCCAGCTCGAACAGCAGTACTGGCGGCCGCAGCGGCCCACGCCGTCCAGCCGCTTGGCCTCGTCCCGCGCGCCGATCTGGCGCAGCTCGATGCGCGCGTGGAACACGCTCGCCAGGTCCCGAACGAGCGCCCGGAAGTCCACGCGCTGCTCCGCCGTGAAGTAGATCGTGAGCTTGCGGCGGTCCCACTGCCACTCGGCGTCCGACATCTTCATCGCGAGGCCGTGCGCCTCGGCGCGCTCGCCAACCGCGCGCCGGACGCTCTCCTCTTCGCTGTGGAGCTGGTCCGCCGTGCGCGTGTCGTCGGCCCCGGCGCGTCGCACGATCTTGCGCTCGACGGCCGGCGGGGCCCCCTCCGCGAGCGAGCACCCGTGGCAGCCGCCGCCGCACTTGCGCTCGGCCGTCGCCCCCGTGGCGGAGACGCGGCCGTAGTCGTGCCCGCGCTCGACCTCCACGATCACCGCCTCGTGTAGGGCGAGCGCGTCGTCAAACGGCCAGAGAAAGTACTCCTTGCGGTTCCCTTTGAACCGGACCTCGACGACGGAATTCAACTCATTTCCCGCTGAGTGCGCCCATCGAAAGGTACTTCTCCTCGCGCCGTTTGAGGAGCTTGACGATCCGCAGCTTGTCGAGCTGGGCCAGGTGGCGGCGCAGCGCCGCGCCGAGCGTCTCGGCCGCGGCGTCGGGGTCGGCGTGGGCGCCGCCCGGGGGTTCGGGCACGATCTCGTCGATGACGCCGAGCTGCAGCAGGTCCTGGGCCGTGATCTTCAGCGCCTCGGCGGCGCGCTCGCGCTGGCTCGCGTCCTTCCACAGGATCGCGGCGCACCCTTCCGGCGAGATCACGGAGTACACCGCGTTCTCGAGCATCAGCACGCGGTCGCCGAGGCCGACGCCGAGCGCGCCGCCGGAGCCGCCTTCGCCGATGATCGCCGTGAGGATCGGGGTCCGGAGCCCCGCCATCTCGAGCAGGTTGTGGGCGATGGCCTCGGCCTGCCCGCGCTCCTCCGCGCCGATCCCGGGGTAGGCGCCGGGCGTGTCCACCAGCGTGACGACCGGGGCGTGGAACTTCTCGGCCAGCTTCATCAGGCGCAGCGCCTTGCGATATCCCTCGGGGTGGGCCATCCCGAAGTTGCGCCGCAGGTTCTCCTTCGTGTCGCGTCCCTTCTGGTGCCCGATCGCCATGACGGTCTGCCCGTCGAGGCGCGCCCATCCTCCCACGATCGCCGGATCGTCGCGGAACAGCCGGTCGCCGTGCAGCTCCACGAAGTCGCTGAAGACGCTGCGCAGGTAGTCCAGCGCATAGGGGCGCTTGGGGTGCCGCGCCACCTGGACCCGCTGCATCGGCGTGAGGCTCCGGTAAATCTGGACGCGCAACTCGGCCAGCTTCTGCTCGAGCGGCTGGAGCTCCTTCGCCACGTCCACGGCTCCCTCGCCCGCCACGCGCTTCAACTCCTCGATCTGGCGCTCGAGCTCCAGCAGGGGGCGCTCGAAGTCGAGCGTATGGGTCGCCATCGGTCAGGTCGCCTTCACGAGTTGCACGCGCTCGGCGCCGAGCAGCTCCCGCAGCGCCGCCAGCAGGTCGTCCGCTACCGCCACCCGCAGGGAGCGGCTCCGCAGCCGCGCCTGGGTGCCGTTCCCTCCGTACTCGAGCAGCACCGGCGCCGGGCCGGGGTGCGAAGCGCACAGCGCGGCGACTGCACGCGCCACGTCGGGCGGCGGCGGGTCCGCGCTGGGCCAGCTCAGCGCGATCCCGATCGCCCCGCTGTCCTTGAGCTCGTCCAGCGGCCGGGCCGCGTCGACGATGAACGGCGCCTGCTCCTCGTCCCGGTCCCGCGCGCTGTGACCGCCCGAGAGCAGCAGCGCGTCGTCGGCATGGATCACGTCGTTCAGCTTGGCCCACGCCTCGGGAAAGACCAGTGCGTCGGCGGTGCCGTGGAAGTCCTCCAGCGTGAGCCGGGCGTACTCGGCGCCCGTCCGCTTGGAGATCTGCCGTTTCACGACGGTCACCAGGGCGGCGATCGCCACCCGCTGGTCGCTCCACTGGCTTAGCGTCGCCGTCGTCCGGGTCCCGAAAAGCTCCACCTCCGCGCGGTACTTGGCGAGGGGGTGCCCGGAGATGAAGAAGCCGAGCACCCCTTTCTCGCGCGCCAGGCGCTCGTGCTCGGTCCAGGGCTCGACGTCCAGGATGCGGGACGGGGGATGCGGGATGGGAGCTGCGTCGCCGAACAGGGCCACCTGGCCCGAATCGCGCTCCCCCTGACGCGCCTGGGCCTCGGAGAACTCCGTGTCGAGCGCGGCCACGAGTTGGGCCCGATGACCGCCCAGCGAGTCGCAGGCCCCCGCGTCGATCAGCGCCTCCACGACGCGTTTGTTACAGAGGCGCAGGTCGATCCGCTCGCACAGATCCACGAGTGAGCGATACGGCCCCCCGGCCACGCGGCCGGCGATGATTGACTCGATGGCGCTCTGGCCGACGTTCCTCACGGCGCCGAGGCCGCACCGGATCCGACGCTCGCCGACCACCGTGAACTTGAACCCCGACTCGTTCACGTCGGGCGGGAGCACGTCGAGCCCCAGCTCGCGCGCCCCGTTGATGTACTGCACGACCTTGTCGGTGTTGCCGATTTCCGAGGAGAGCAGCGCCGCCATGAATTCGGCGGGGTGATGCGTCTTGAGCCAGGCGGTCTGGTAGGAGAGAACCGAGTACGCCACCGCATGGGACTTGTTGAACCCGTACCGGCCGAACGTCTCGATCTGGGCGGCGATGTCCGCGATGCCGCGCCGGTCGTGGCCGCGCGCCACGGCGCGCTCTACGAAGCGCCCGAGCTCCTGCTGGATCAGCTCCTGGTCCTTCTTCCCCACCGCCTTGCGCAGCACGTCCGCTTCGGCGAGCGAGAACCCGGCCAGCACGTTGGCGATCCGCATCACCTGCTCCTGGTAGGTGATCACGCCGTACGTGGGCTTGAGGATCTCCTCAAGCGCGGGGTGGGGGTAGCGCACTTCCTCGCGGCCCAACTTGCGGTTGATGAAGACGAGATGCATCCCGGTGTCGAGCGGCCCCGGGCGGAGCAGCGCGTTGGTCGCGACCAGGTCGTCGAAGCGGTCGCACTGCATGTTGCGCAGCGTGTCGGTCGCGAGCGGCGACTCGAACTGGAACACCCCGGCGGTGCGCCCCGAGCGGAGCAGCCGGTACACCGCGGGATCCTCGAGGTCGAGACCGTCCATGTCGAGCGGCGTCCCGCGGCGCTCGCGCACCATGGCGACCGCGTCGTGGATTACGGTCAACGTCTTCAGGCCGAGGATGTCGATCTTCAGCATCCCGACCTGCTCGAGCCCCACCATGTCGTACTGCGTGATGATCGCGTCCGGCACCTGGGGCGCGATGCAGACGGGGACGTACTCCGTGAGCGGGCCGGGGGCGATCACGATGCCCGCGGCGTGCACCGAGGCGTGCCGGGCCAGGCCCTCGATGCGCGCGCCGAGGTCGAGGACTTTGCGGACCCGCTCGTCCTGCTCGGCGGCCGCGCGCAGCTCGGGCACCTTCTCGGCCGCTTCCGCGAGGCTCAGCGAGTAGGCGGGGCCCGATGGGATCGTCTTCGTGAGCCGATCCACGTCTCCCACCTCGAGGCGCAACGTGCGGGCTACGTCGCGGAATGCCGCCCGCGCCTTCAACGTCCCGAAGGTGATGATCTGGCCCACCGACTCCCGCCCGTAGCGCGAGCGCACGTATTCGATCACCTCGCCTCGCCGCTCGAAGCAGAAGTCGAGGTCGATGTCGGGCATCGTCACCCGCTCGGGATTGAGGAAGCGCTCGAACAGCAGGTCGAACTTGAGGGGGTCGATGCTCGTGATGCCGAGCGTGTACGCGACGAGCGAGCCGGCAGCGGACCCGCGTCCCGGGCCCACGGGGATGCCGCGGTCCTTGGCCGCCTTGATGAAGTCGTAGACGATCAGGAAGTACCCGGCGTAGCCGGTGCGGGAGATGACGTCGAGCTCGTACTGCAGACGCTGCTCCACATCCGGCGGCAGGGGATCGCCGTAGCGGCGCCGCGCCCCGTCGCGCGCGAGGTGCACCAGCAGGTCGGTGTCGCTCGCGAACTCCGCGGGGCGCGGGTACTGCGGCAGGAAGTAGCGCTTCTCGAAGTCGAACTCGCACAGCGCGGCCAGCCGTGCCGTCTCCGCGATGACGTCCGGGCGGTCCGGAAACAGCGCGCCCATCTCCTGCTCCGACTTGACGTAGCTCTCACGCCCGAAGAAGCGGAACCGGTTCGGGTCGTCGAGATCCTTTCCCATGCCGATGGCGAGCAGCACGTCGTGAGCCTCGGCGTCGTCCTTGCGGAGATAGTGCGCGTCGTTCGTGGCCACCACCGGCACCCCCAGCTCCGCCGCCAGCCGGAACATACCCTCCGTGACGAGCCGCTCCTCGGGGATGCCGTGGTTCTGGACCTCCAGCCAGAAGCCGTCCGGCCCGAACAGATCGGCGAAATACCGGGCGCTCGCCTTCGCCGCCTCGTAGTTCCCCTGCCGCAGGTACAGAGCGACTTCGCCCGACAGGCAGGCGGCGAGCGCGATCAGCCCCTCCTTGTGCCGCTCCAGCGCCTCGCGGTCGATGCGCGGCCGGCGGTAATAGCCCTCGAGGAAGCCGATGGACGAGAGCTTGACGAGGTTACGGTAGCCGGTGCGGTTGCGGGCGAGTAGCACGAGATGCGAGTAGTCGGCGGGGGCGCCACTCAGCCGCTCGCGCCGCTGGCGGCTCCCGAACGCGAGGTACGCCTCGAACCCGAGGATCGGCCGTATCTTGCGGGCCTTCGCCTCGACGTAGAACTGCCAGGCGCCGTGGAGGTTGCCGTGATCGGTGATCGCCAGCGCGTCCATGCCGAGCGCCTGGACGTGGTCCAGCAGATCGGGGATGCGGTTGGCGCCGTCGAGGAGGGAGTATTCGCTGTGCGTGTGGAGGTGT
The DNA here is from genome assembly GCA_003221995.1 of Gemmatimonadota bacterium. Lineage (GTDB taxonomy): Bacteria > Gemmatimonadota > Gemmatimonadetes > Gemmatimonadales > GWC2-71-9 > AG29. The sequence goes on from QHUR01000007.1 coordinate 19,794, forward strand.
ACGAACGCCATCTCGCCTACCGCGCTCCCGCCCGCCGATCGAGCTCCTCGAGCACCCGTTCCAGGGGCAGCCGCTTCGCCTCGAGCAGCACCAGGAGATGATACAGGAGATCGGCCGCCTCGCTGGCGAGGCGCGCGCCGTCCTCGGCGGTGGCGGCGACCACCGTCTCCACCGCCTCCTCGCCCAGCTTCTGCGCGAGCCTCGCAACCCCATCGCCCAACAGGCGCGCGGTGTAGGATCCCTCCGGCCGCTCGCGTGCCCGGCGCGCGATGGTGCCGGCGAGCCGAACCAGCGTGCCGCCGCTGGGCTCACCGAAGCAGGTGGGGGCGCCGGTGTGGCAGGCGGGCCCGCTCTGGCGCACCACGTAGAGCACCGCGTCGCCGTCGCAGTCGACGCGCACTTCCGCCACGGCCTGGGTGTGCCCGGACGTCTCCCCCTTCTTCCAGAGGCCGCTCCGGCTGCGGCTGTGGTAATGCGCCTCGCCGGTGTCACGAGTGCGCTCCAGCGCCGCCCGGTCGGCATAGGCCACCATCAGGACCTCGCCGGCGAGGGCGCTCTGAGCGACGACGGGGACGAGTCCATCGTCCCCGAAGCGCACGTCCTCGATCCAGTTGTGGGCGGTCACGTCGGGAAGATATCGGCGCTCCTCCGCATTGTCAAAACGGCGTGCGGCAATAACTTTGCGCCGATGCGTTGGTTCGCGAGCGCGTTCGCGTTGGCCCTCATGATGGCCCTTTTTCATCGTCTCACCGCGGGCGGCGCGCTCGAGGCGCGCGCCACGCTCGCGCTCGGATTCCTGCTCCTCGCGGCGCAGCTGGGCGGCGAGGTCGCGCGGCGGACGCGCCTGCCACGCCTCACGGGCTACCTGCTGACGGGCTTCGCGGTCGGGCCGGCATGGCTCGGGCTCGTCCGCGCGGACGAGGTCGGCGCGCTGCGGTTCATCGCGGACGCGGCCGCCGCCCTGATCGCGTTCGCCGCGGGGAGCGAGCTGAGGCTCGGGACGCTGCGGGCCGAGCGCCGCGGCCTGACGCGCCTCGCGAGCGGCGCGATCCTGTTCCCCTTCGCCGCCGTGACGGCCGTGATGTTCACTGTGGGCCTGTGGTTTCCCGTAACGGTCCATCAGCCGGTCGGTGATCGCTTGGCCGTGGCCCTCGTCCTCGGGACCGTCGCCGCCGCGTCCTCGCCGGTCGTGACCATGGCGCTCATCGGCGAGCTCGAGGCGCGGGGCCCGGTCGCCCGCACCGTCCTCGCCATCACGGTCGTGCAAGACGTCGCCGTCATCGTCCTCCTCGCCCTCGTGCTCGCGGTGGCCAGGCTGCTCACGAGCGCCGGCGCGCTCAAGCTCCTCGTCGCCGGCACGGCGCTGGCGCACCTCGTGGGCTCGGTCGCCGTCGGCGCGGCGCTGGGCTACGCACTCGCCGCCTACGTGCGCCAGTTCCAACGGCACACGGCGCTGCTTCTCGTCGCCGCGGCGTTCGTCGCCGCGGAAAGCGCCCAGCTGGTGCATCTCGAAACGGTGCTCGTTGCGCTGACGGCCGGATTCGCTGTGGAGAACTTCTTCCCCGTGGAGGGCGAGCGCCTGCGCGGCCCCCTACGGCGAGGCTCGCTCCCGCTGTACCTCGTGTTCTTTGCCCTGGCGGGCGCCGGCCTGCGCCTGGAGGCTCTGGCGAGCCTGTGGCCGTGGGTGCTGCTCGTCGCGGGGCTGCGCGTGGTGGCCATGCGCTACGGCGTCGTCTGGGCGGGTCAGGACCCCGGTGTGAGGCCCGTCCTCGCGCGGGATGGGTGGCTGGGACTCATCTCACAGGGAGGTGTAGCGTTGGGGCTCGCCGCCGTGGCGCGGCGGGCGTTCCCGGCGTGGGGGGTCTCGCTCGAGACCCTGATCGTGGCGATGATTGGAGTCCATGAGCTGGTGGGCCCGATCTGCTTCCGGCGGGTCCTGCGCCTCGCCGGCGAAGCAAAGGAGGAAGAGCATGTGGGGGAAGGTGCTAGGCGGGATCGGGCTGTGCTCGCTCCTCGCGGTAGGGTGTAGCGAATCGACAGGGCCGCTGGCCCCATGCACGGCCGGCGCGCC
>QHUR01000008.1 GCA_003221995.1 Gemmatimonadota bacterium
TCAGCGCACGACTGCTCGCACGGCGGAATCGGCGTCGCGCTCGCGGAGGTCGCGATGGGCGGCCCATACGAGCAGACGGGCTTCGGCCTCGACGTCGATCTTACGTCTTACGCCTTACGTCTTACGCCATACGATCTGCTCTTCAGTGAGTCTCACGGCCGAGCCGTCATCACATGCTCTCCCGAGCGCGCCGCCGCCGTGACGGCGCTGGCGCAGGAGCACGGCGTCCCGATCCACCGGGCGGGGACCGTGGGGGAGCGCGGCGGGCGCCTGCGGTTGCGATTGCGCGACGCCGCGATCGACCGCCCCGTTGGAGAGCTCCGCGAGGTATATTTCACGGCGATCCCTCGTCGCATGGGAGACTGACGGCACAGATGTGCGGCATCATCGGCGTTACCGGAATCCCCGACGCGGCGCGGCTCGCCTACCTAGGCCTCTACAGCCTGCAGCATCGCGGCCAAGAGTCGGCGGGCATCGTGGCCGTGGACGGCGAGGGAGTCGCGCGCTCTCACCGCGGCATGGGGCTCGTGTCGGACATCTTCGCCGAGCCGGTGCTCGCGGGGCTTGGGGGGGACGTGGCGGTGGGGCACACACGTTACTCGACCGCCGGCTCCTCGGTCCTCGCCAACGCCCAGCCGATGCTCGCCGGCTATCGCGAGGGGCCGCTCGCGCTGGCCCATAACGGCAATCTCACCAACGCCGTGCAGCTGCGCGCCGATCTCGTCACCAAGGGCTCCATCTTCCAGAGCTCGTCGGACAGCGAGGTGCTGGTGCACCTGATCGCCCGGTCCGAGGCGCGGGAGCCGGAGGACCAGATCCTCGACGCGCTGGAGCGGGTGGAGGGCGCCTATTCGCTCGTGATCACGATCGGGCGCACCCTCTACGCCATCGTGGACGGGCGCGGCTTCCGGCCGCTCGTGCTGGGGCGGCTGGGGGGGGGGCGCGGCTGGGTCGTCGCCTCGGAGACGTGCGCGCTCGACATCATCGGGGCGACGCCGTACCGCGAGGTCGAGCCCGGCGAGTTCCTGCGCCTGCACGGCGACGAGCTGGACGAGCTGCCGCGGCTCCCCACGAAGCCGCTCCACCGCTGCATCTTCGAGCTCGTGTACTTCTCGCGCCCCGACAGCACCGTGTTCCACCGCTCGGTCGATCGCGTGCGCCGGGCCCTGGGGCGCGAGCTGGCGCGCGAGCATCCCGCCGCCGGCGCGGACTGCGTCTTCTCGGTGCCCGACTCCTCGAACGCGATGGCGCTGGGCTACTCCGAGGCCACCGGCATCAAGCTCGAGCACGCGCTGATCCGGAACCATTACGTCGGTCGCACGTTCATCCATCCGGCGCAGGCGGGTCGCACAGCCAAGGTGAAGATCAAGTTCAACCCCGTGCGGGAGGTCCTCGCCGGGAAGAAGGTCGTCGTGGTGGACGACTCGATCGTGCGCGGCACCACGAGCCGGGCGCTGGTGCAGCTGATCCGCCAGGCGGGGGCGACGGAAGTGCATTTCCGCGTCGCGTCGCCGCCCATCACCGGGCCCTGCTACTACGGGATCGACACGCCCACCAGGGGCGAGCTCATCGGCGCGAGCCACTCGATCCAGCAGATCCGCGAGCACTTGGCCGTCGACTCGCTCGGCTACCTCTCCCTCGAGGGCATGCTGCGGGCGGCGGGGGGCGAGCCCGCGGAGTTCTGCCACGCGTGCTTCTCGGGCGACTACCCCACGGAGATCCCCGACGACCTGGAGCGGGCGCGCCACGCCGCGCCGCTCCTCGCCGCCATCACCTCCTGACCCACCGTGCCGTCGGTCGAGCGGTGGGTCTACTTTTTCGGCGCCGGTCGCGCCGACGGCTCCGCCGCGATGCGCGACATCCTGGGCGGCAAGGGCGCCGGCCTCGCCGAGATGGCGAACCTCGGCCTCCCCGTTCCGCCCGGCTTCACGATCTCCGCCAAGCTGTGCCTCACCTACCTCGAGCGCGGCACGTTTCCTGACGGGCTAAAGGAGGAGGTCGCCCGCCACCTGAAGCAGCTCGAGCGCGCCGCCAAGCGGAAGTTCGGCTCCCGCGACGGGCCGCTGCTCGTCTCCGTGCGCTCGGGCGCGGCCGTGTCGATGCCCGGGATGATGGAGACGATCCTCAACCTCGGGCTGAACGACGAGACCGTGCAGGGACTCGTCGCGGACTCCAAGAACCCGCGCTTCGCCTACGACTCCTACCGCCGCTTCGTGCAGATGTACGGCGACGTGGTGTTCGACCTGGGGAGGCAGCCGTTCGCGGAGGTGCTCGAGGAGTGCAAGCGCCGCCGCAAGGTGGAGCGCGACATCGACCTCCCGCCCGAGGAGCTGCAGGCGCTGGTGCGGGAGTTCAAGGCCATCGTCCAGGCCAAAGCGGGAATGCCCTTCCCCGACGACCCGATGCATCAGCTCTGGGGCGCGATCGAGGCGGTGTTCCGCAGCTGGCGCACGCGTCGCGCGGTGGACTATCGCCGCATCCACGGCATCCCCGAGGACCTGGGGACGGCCGTGAACGTGGTGGCGATGGTGTACGGCAACATGGGCGAGGACTCGGGCACGGGCGTCGCCTTCACGCGCGACTGCAGCACCGGGGAGAACGCCCTGAACGGGGACTTCCTCGTGAACGCGCAGGGCGAGGACGTCGTGTCCGGCGCGCGCACGCCGCAGCCGATCGCGAAGCTGAAGCGCGGCCGGCTCGCCCGCGTGTTCGGCGAGCTCGTGCGAGTGGCCGAAAAGCTGGAGCGGCACTTCAAGGACGTGCAGGACATCGAGTTCACGTTCGAGCGCGGCAAGCTCTACGTGCTGCAGACCCGGCGCGCCCAGCGCACCGGGCTCGCCGCGGTCCGCATCGCCGCGGACATGGTGGACGACGGGCTGATCACCGCGGATGAGGCGGTCCAGCGGGTCCCGCCCCGCGATCTGGACCAGCTGTTCCACCCGATGGTGGATCCGCGCGCGGCGGCGACCCTCGTGGCGAAAGGCCTGCCGGCGTCGCCGGGCGCCGCGATCGGCGAGGCGGTGTTCGATGCCGACGCGGCCGTGGCGCTCGCCAACAAGGGCCGCAAGGTCATCCTCGTCAGGCCCGAGACGAGCCCCGAAGACTTCCACGGCATCGTCGCGGCGCAGGCCGTGCTCACCGCCCGCGGCGGGATGACGAGCCACGCCGCGATCGTCGCGCGCGGCATGGGGAAGACCTGCGTCGTCGGCGCGAAGGACGTCGAGGTGGACCCCCACGGCGGCCGGTTCCGCGCCAACGGTCGGGTGGTGAAGCAGGGGCAGGTGATCACCGTGGACGGGACGACGGGCCGGGTGCTGCTCGGCGCCGCGAAGCTGGTCGAGCCGAAGGCGGGCGGCCACTACGCGAAGCTGATGGCCTGGGCCGACGAGCGGCGGCGGCTGCGCGTGCGCGCCAACGCCGACACGCCCGCGGACGCGAAGCGCGCCCGCGAGCTCGGGGCCGAGGGAATCGGGCTGTGCCGCACCGAGCACATGTTCTTCGAGGGCGACCGCATCACCGCCATGCGCGAGATGATCGTCGCCGAGGACGAGGCGGGCCGTCGTCGCGCGCTCGCCAAGCTGCTCCCGATGCAGCGGCAGGACTTCGAGGGGATCTTCGAGGCCATGGCGGGCCTCCCGGTGACGATTCGCCTGCTCGATCCCCCCCTCCACGAGTTCCTCCCGCACACTCCTGAGGAGCTGGCGACGCTCGCCAAGGAGATGAGGCTGCCAGTCGCCCGGCTCAAGCGCCTCGTCGCCGCGCTCGTCGAGGCGAACCCCATGCTCGGGCACCGCGGGTGCCGGCTCGGCATCACCTACCCCGAGATCACGGAAATGCAGGCCCGCGCCATCTTCGAGGCGGCGTGTCGGGTGGGAGCGCGCGGCCGCAAGGTGATGGTCGAGGTCATGATCCCGCTCGTCGCCCACGTCGAGGAGCTGCGGCGTCAGGGGGAGATCGTGCGCCGCGTCGCTCAGGAAGTGTTCGTGGCCGAGGGCCGCGGCGTTCCCTACCTCGTGGGCACGATGATCGAGCTGCCGCGGGCGGCGCTCACGGCCGACGAGATCGCCAAGGAGGCGGACTTCTTCTCCTTCGGGACCAACGACCTCACCCAGACCACCCTCGGGCTATCGCGCGACGACGCCGGACGGTTCCTGCCGTTCTATGTGGAGCGCGGCATCCTGCCGGAGGACCCCTTCCAGGTGCTCGATCAGGAAGGGGTTGGCAAACTGATGGAGATCGCGGTGCGGCTGGGGCGCGGCACGCGCACGGATCTGAAGGTGGGGATCTGCGGCGAGCACGGTGGCGAGCCGGCTTCGGTGAAGTTCTGCCATCGCATCGGCATGAACTACGTGTCGTGTTCGCCGTTCCGGGTGCCGATCGCCCGGCTCGCGGCGGCGCAGGCAGCGCTCGAGGAGCAGGGGGTGATCAACCGCACCAAGGCGACTGTCTAGCGCCCTACGCTCAGGACTTCGCGCCGGGGCCGAGCATCGCGAACCCCGCGCCGATCAGGGTGCCGATCACGAAGGCGACGGCTGCGACCGTGTACGCCGTCCCTTTCGACGTCCGGTGGGTCGTCTGGATCCCGATCGCGGTCAGAATCACACCCCAGATTGAAAACGGGTTGAACGCCTTGAGCAGGGCCGTCGTGAAGCGGCCCGCTTCGGGAACGAGCAGATCGAGTCCCAGCGCGGGTTGCAGGTCGGCCGGCGACGTGATCCCCTGCACGCCCTTGAGCATCAGGGTCGCGAGGCCGGCCACGCTCAGCAGCACGAACGTGATACCCACGTAGGTCGCGACACTGAGCAGCGTCGCGAACTTGGCGTCGCCCGCGAACACCGAGACCAGCACCCACAAGAGCGCTGCCGAGATCAGGAAGAGCAGCAGCAGGCCGATGGGGACGAACAAGAGGCCGATGGTCGCGAACTTGGACGGGTCCGGCGCGCCGCCCCCGGCGCGCGCCGGCATCTGGGCGAACTGCGCCGCCATCGCGGCCTTGGTGTAGGGAAGCTGGAGGACGCCGAGCACGAGCTGGACCACGCAGATGGCGATGAACGGCCGCCAGAAACTGGGCTTCTCCCGCAGTCGCTCGAACACCGCTCCTGGGTCGTACACGACCTTCACCAGATCGAGCACCGCGTTCATGCGGATCTCCGGTTCGAGGCGACCCTATTGTGATGAGGGAAAGGGAAAATGGGAAGGGGAAGGATAGCTTTGGCTACCCTTCCCCTTTCGCCCTTCCCCGGCCATTTCCCGGTGTTTAGTGGAGGCGCGGGGAATCGAACCCCGGTCCGAGCGTGACTCCGAACGCGCTTCTACGTGCGTAGGCGACGCTTGAGAGGTCTCGCGTCCTCGGCGCCTCGCCGGCCTCGGATGCGACGAGCCCTTACCAGCTCTCGCGTGACCCGTTCGGGCCCCAGATCACGCCAGCCCGACTTTGCGATACGTGAGCGCCGCCTCAGGCGGGCTGCCACTCACGCAGGTGCGTGAAGCCGAAGCTTACGCAGCCAGTGCCAGGTTTGAATTGGCAGTTGTAACGTTTCTCAGCGGTTTTACCAGGAACCGAGACCTGGGCACGCCACGACATCCTCGCCATACCCGTCGAAGCCTGTCGCCCCCTACTGAGCCAACCTAGCCGGCTGCGGCGGCTTTTTCAACTCGGTTGCGTCCCGCCTGCTTCGCGCGGTACAGCGCCGCGTCCGCCGCGCCGCGGAGATTGGCGATCTCGCGCACGGGATCCGGGAACCCGGCCACGCCGCACGAGATCGTCATGGCGTGTGCCGCTCCGTTCCAGCGCCACGCTGTGCCCTCCACGCTGCGCCGGATGCGCTCGGCGACCTCGAGGCCCTCTCCCAGCGGCGTGCGGGGCAACCACACCGCGAACTCCTCGCCGCCGATCCGGGCCACGAGATCGCCGTCCCGCACGGCCGCCTGGAGCAGGCCCGCGACGTGCCGGAGCGCGGCGTCGCCCGCGGCGTGCCCGAGCGTATCGTTCAACCCCTTGAACCGGTCGAGATCGGCGTAGACCAGTGTGGCGGGCTCGAGCTTGGTCTTCGCGTCATCGCCGTATCGTTCCAGCACGCGCTCGAACTCCCGCCGATTGCGGAGCCCCGTCAGCGGGTCGAGCAGGGCGCGCCGCTCGGCCTCGTGCACGGCCCGAGCCGCCGCGAGTCGGGGCCCGAGCTCCGATAGCAGCCCGCCCAGCTGCTCGGCGGCCGGCGTGTCCGGGTCGAGGGCCGGGCCGATCAGCACGAGCGCCCCGACCACGGCGTGCCCGTCGCGCAGCGGGTACGCCGCCCCGGCGCGCTCCCGGCGCCGGCGCTCCGGCACCCCAGGGCCGAACACGTCCTCGCCAGCCTGCGTCACGACCGCGACGCCGGTCTGGATGGCGCGCGCGACCGCCGCCTCGGGAGACAACGTCAGGCTCGCGAGCCGCTTGTCCACCAGGCTCGACGTGGCGACCACGTGCACGCTGGGTCCCGCGCCCTCGACCGTCACCACGGCGGCACCGCGCTGAGAGAGGTGCTGCACCAGCTCCACGGCGGCGCGGGCGACCCCCTCAAGCGTCTGCGCGCCGGACGCCGCCAAGGCGAGCTGCTTCGCGGCGACCTGTCCCTGCGCCTCCGGGATCTCGAGCTCCGCAAGCCGCATCGTCGCGACGAGGCGGCGCAACTCCTCCGCTACCGGATCGGTGAATTCCGCGCCAGCATCCGGCAACGCCAGCAGCGCGCCCGCGCCGTACGGAAAGTCTCCCACCGCGACGTAGGTGCCGTGCGGCTCCCGGGCGACGTGCACGCGCCCGTCGACCGATGCGAGCTGCGCCAGGGCGGCGCCCCGGCGGCGCCGATCCTCGTGCACCTCCCGCTCGCCCAGCGACTCGACGTCCCCATCCCGCAAGCCCACCGCCCAGCAGGCATGAGCGTCGTGTGCGCGGCGCAGGAGATCGATGGTGTGAGAGAAGTCGACCGCGCGGGCACCGGGCCTCCGCGCATGCCGCCGGACGAGCGCCGGGAGGGTGAGACCGCACGCGAACGCGGCGCCTCCGGCGGCCGCGAGCAGCGCCCAGCGGCCACCCCGAGTGACCGCCAGGGCGACGGCGGCGAGGCCGAGGATCCAGAGTGCGGGGGCGAGCCACCCCCCGCGGCGGTTCACGAGTGGTTGATGCGGCTCGCGGCGGCGGCGGCGCCGAACCCGTTGTCGATGTTCACGACGGTCACGCCCGAGGCGCAGGAGTTGAGCATGGCGAGCAGCGCAGCCAGCCCGCCGAAGGAGGCGCCGTACCCCACGCTCGTCGGCACCGCGATCACGGGCACGCTGACGAGCCCGCCCACCACGCTCGGCAGCGCGCCTTCCATCCCGGCGACCACGATGATCACGGCGGCGCTGCGGAGGGCGTCCGTCTGGGTGAGAATGCGGTGGATGCCCGCCACGCCCACGTCCGTGAGCCGCTCCACGCGATTGCGGAACGCGCGAGCCGTGACGGCCGCCTCTTCGGCGACGGGCAGATCACTCGTGCCCGCCGTGACCACGAGCACCGTGCCGCGCCCCGTGGGCGCCGGCTCGGGATCCCGCGGCAGATAGACCGTGTGGCCCAAGTCATTCCACTCGGCGCGCGGAAAACGGGCGAGCAACGCGTCGCGCTGTGCGGGCTCAATGCGGGTGGCAAGGAACTCGCCGTTCGCCGCCTCGAGCCGCTCTGCGATGGCGACCACCTGCGCGGCCGTTTTGCCGGAGCCGAAGATGATCTCGGCGTGGCCCTGCGTGACCGGGCGGAGGTGATCGATCTGGGCGAAGGGGAGCTGCTCGATCAGCCGCCCCAGCTCGTCCAGCCTCACGCCGCGGCCTCCAGGAAAATTGCCTCCGCTTGCTGCATCGACTCGATCTGGAACAGCCGCTCGCGCAGCCCGGCCGCGCCCGGCACTCCCTTCGTGTACCAGCCGAAATGCTTGCGGAACTCGAGCGCCGTGCGGCGGGAGTCGCCTTGGAGCCGGAGCGCGAGGCGCGCGTGCTCCAGGGCCACCGCGAACCGCTCCGCCGGGTCGGGGTCACGCCGCCGGGGTCGTCCCGCCAAGAGATCGCGCGCCTGCGCGAAGATCCACGGGTTCCCGAACGAGCCGCGCGCGATCATGATGCCGGCGCAGCCTGTGTGGCGCCGCATCGCGACGACGTCCTCGGGCGTCCGGATGTCCCCGTTCCCGACCACCGGTACGTCGAGCCGCTCCACCAGCGCGGCGATCTCGTCCCAGTCCGCGGTGCCGGAGAACATCTGAGTGCGGGTGCGCGCGTGCAGCGTGATCGCCTGAGCGCCGGCCTCGCGGCAGCGCAGCGCGATCGTGAGCGGGTCGCGCTGAGCGTCGTCCCACCCACTGCGCATCTTCACGGTGACGGGAAGATGGGTCGCCCCGCGTACGGCACGGATGATCGCTTGCACCTGCCCCAGGTCCTTCAGGCACCCGGAGCCACCGTTGTTCTTCACCACCTTCTTCACGGGGCAGCCGAAGTTGATGTCGATGAAGTCGGGCTTGCAGACCGCGGTCACCATCTCGGCGGCCCGCGCCATGACCGTGGCGTCGGCGCCATAGAGCTGGATCCCGATCGGGCGCTCGGCCTCGTCGAAGCGCATGTCCGCAAACAGCGCGGCGATCCCGCGTGACACGCCCACCGCCGAGATGAACTCCGACACCACGACGTCGGCCCCGAAGCGGCGGCACAGCAGCCGGAAGGGAGACTCCGACACGCCGGCCATCGGGGCCAGGAAGAGCGGTACGTCGGACGCGACGCGGTACGGGAACTGCATGCGCAACAACGTAATGGCGCGTTGCATTGGGAGCAACCAGTCATTACGTTGTGGCGCCCGACACGCGAGGAGCGGAGACCCGTGCAGCTGCGCGAGTTCTTTTCCGAAGATGCCGTCAACCTCCAGCTCACGAGTACGACGAAAGACGAAGTCTTGAAGGAGCTCATCGGCCTCCTCAAGCTCGACGACAAGGCCGACGCGACGCTCTACAAGATGCTGCGGCGGCGCGAGACGCTCGGCTCGACGGGCATCGGCCAGGGGATCGCCATTCCGCACTGCCGCTCGCTCGTCGTGAACCGCCTGCGCGTCGCCTTCGGCCGCAAGCTCGAGGGGATCGACTTCAAGGCGATCGACGACCGGCCGGTCCACTACTTCTTCCTGATCGTCGCCCCCCCGCTCGAGGTCTCCAATCAGTATCTCCCCGTCCTCGGCAAGATCGCTCAGTTCGCGAAGGAGCCGGATGTGCCGGACCGGCTCGCGAAGCTCGCCACCTCGCAGCAATTCCTGAAGCTGTTGGAAGAGAAGAACATCTAGCCCGGGCAGCGCACCGCCGGGCGGAGGGTGCGTGCCTCCTGGCAACGGCGCGCCGCCACGAGCACCGCCACGGCACCGTCCACCACGGTCTCGTCCCGGGGAAACCGTCGCGCCGCGAGAAGAGCCGCGTCTCCCGCTCCTGTCGTGTCTCCCGCGCCGAGCAGTGCGCGCGGCAGGAGCCCCCACGGCGGCGCGCGGCCGCTGTCGACGGCGATCGACGTCCGCAGTTGCTGCACCGCGGCAGCCCAGAGCCCCGCCGCGAGATAGGCCCTGGCGAGATCGTCCCGCGGCCCCGCCACCTCGGGCGCCGCGGCGGCGGCGGCCTCGAGCAACCGCTCGCCCCGAGCCTGCTGCCCCAGTCGAAAGGCTTCCTGTCCTTCGAGCCACAGCGTCCGGAAGGAGCGCGGCGCGTCGCGCTCTTGTGCGGCGAAGAAGCTCTGGTCGTCGCGCCACACCGGCACGCGTGCCACGCTACGCCCGGCCCCAGCCACGAGCACGAGCACCAGGAGCCACGCTTTCGCCCGCGGGGGCCACCGCAGGCTCGCGCCCGGCGCCGCCAGCGCCAGCATCGCGCCCCACGACGGCAGGTATAGCGTGCGCTCGGCGACGATCACCTCCGTGGGGACGATCACGTTGGACACGGGAAGGATCGTCAGCACGAGCCAGACGAGCCCCACCGCCACGCCGGGTACGCTACCGCGGAGCCGCCACGCGGCGAGCCCGGCGGCGATCCACACGACTGCCGCGAAGCCGTGCCGCGCCGTGAGCCCAGTCGTGACCACGAGCTGGGCCGGATTGTAGTCGGCAGAGAGTCGCACCGGGAACAGCAGCAGCCGCCACCACTCGAGCGAGATCGCGAGCATCGCCCACGCGCGATCGACCAGGTCCAGCCCGCGCAAGCCCGGCGCCAGGCCTCCCGGCGTGAACGCCCCGCCCGCCACCGCGCGGCGCGCGACGAAGTACAGGACGACCACGACCATCGTGCAGGCGGCCGCCGGCAGCGCTGCCCCGAGCGTGCGGCGCCAGTCGGCGCGTCCGAGGTCGCGGGCGAGAAACACGAGCAATACCGCGGCGGGCAGCGTGGCGGCATGCTCCTTCGCGCCGATCGCGAGCGCCGTTCCCAACGCCACGCCCAGAAGCCAAGTGGGGCGTTGCTCCGAGCGCAGCGCGGAGATCAGGGCGATCGCGTAGCCCACGGCGGCCACGAGCTCCGCCCGGCCCACGACGCTCGCCGTCGCCTCGACGTGCACGGGATGCACGGCGAAGAGGAGCCCCACGACGAGGCCGACCGTGGGACCCGCGATCATCGTGGCGAGGAGGGCGAGGGCGGCGGCCGCGGCGGCCGCCCAGAGCACGTTGACCGCGTGGAACCAGTGGGGGCTCGCGCTGATGCGGTAGTCGAGCGCATAGGAGGCGAGCACGGCGGGGCGCCACAGCACGCCGCCGAACCCGCGGGGCCAGTAGGGCTCCGTCAGAAGCGCGGCGAGCGACCCCGGGTGCTGTAGGAAAGACCGCTGCTCCACCACCCAGTGATCGTCCTGGACGAACCCGTTCCGGACTGACGGTGCCGCGACGAGCGCCGCCACGAGCCCCGCCGCGAGCGCCGCCTGGCGGCCCCGGAGCGCCACGCCGTCAGGCCGTGGCGTGAGGGAGCAGCACGGCGGCGCCGCGCATGCGCCCGCTCCGCAGCCGCTCGAGCGCGTCGTTCGCCCGATCCAACGGGAACGGCTCCGCGGTCGTGCGGACCGGAACGGCGGGCGCGAGCCGCAGGAACTTCTCGCCGTCCCGTCGGGTGAGGTTCGCCACCGAGCGCACCACGCGCTCGCCCCACAGGATGTCGTAGGGGAACGTGGGGATGTCGCTCATATGGATGCCCGCGCACACGACGGTGCCCCCCTTCTCCACAGCCCGGAGGGCCGCCGGCACGAGCAGCCCCGCCGGCGCGAAGATGATCGCCGCGTCGAGCGGCTCGGGGGGAGCCGCGTCGGAGCCGCCGGCCCACACGGCGCCGAGCTCCTTCGCGAACCGCTGGCCGTCGGTGTCGCCGGGGCGTGTGAACGCGAAGATGCGCCTTCCCTCGTGGCGGGCCACCTGCGCCACGAGATGCGCGGCCGCGCCGAAGCCATACAGACCCAGCCGTTCCGCGTCCCCCGCGGCGACGAGCGCGCGGTAGCCGATCAGCCCGGCGCAGAGGAGCGGCGCCGCCTCGGCGTCGTCGTAGCCACGGGGCAGCGCGAAGCAGTAGCGCGCATCGGCCACCGTGTACTCGGCGTATCCGCCGTCGATCTGGTAGCCCGTGAAGCGCGCCCGCTCGCACAGGTTCTCGCGCGCCGTGCGACAGAAGCGGCACTCCCCGCACGTCCACCCCAGCCAGGGCACGCCCACCCGGTCGCCCGGTGCGAAGCGATCGACGCCCGCACCCGCTTCCGCGACGGTGCCCACGATCTCGTGGCCGAGCACGAGGGGCAGCTTGGGGTGCCGCAGCTCGCCATCGGCAACGTGGAGATCGGTGCGGCACACCCCGCAAGCCCGCACCTGAATGAGGAGCTCGCCCGGTCCAGGCTTCGGCGTCTGCACGAGCGCCTCGCGCAGCGGGCGACGGGCTGCCTCGAGCAGCATGGCGCGCATTCAGCTCATTCCCACTCGATCGTCGCCGGCGGCTTGGAGCTCACGTCGTACGTCACCCGGTTCACCCCGCGCACCTCGTTGATGATCCGGCTCGAGATCTTCCCCAGCACCTCCGGTGGGAAGGGAAACCAGTCGGCCGTCATGCCGTCGCGGCTCGTCACGGCGCGCAGGGCGACGACGTGGTCGTAGGTGCGGCCGTCCCCCATCACGCCGACCGACTTGATCGGCAAGAGCACGGCGAACGCCTGCCAGATGCGGTCGTAGAGCCCCGCGGCGCGGATCTCCTCCAGGTAGATCGCGTCCACCCTTCGCAGCAGGTCGAGCCGTTCCACGGTGACGGCGCCCAGCACGCGGATCGCGAGCCCCGGCCCCGGGAACGGGTGCCGGCCGACGATCTCGGCAGGCAACCCGAGCTCGCGCCCCACCTGGCGCACCTCGTCCTTGAACAGCTCACGCAGCGGCTCGATCAGCTGCCACGGCAGGTTGGGCCGCAGGCCTCCAACGTTATGGTGCGTCTTGATCGTGACGGAGGGCCCGCCCGTCGCGGACGTGGACTCGATCACGTCGGGGTACAGGGTGCCCTGCACCAGGAACCCAACGTCGCCCGCGACGTGCCGCGCCGCGTCCTCGAATACGTCGATGAAGGCGTGCCCGATGCGGCGGCGCTTCTCCTCGGGGTCCTCGACTCCCGCGAGCTCGCTGATGAAGCGTTGGCCCGCGTCCACGACCCGGAGATCGCCCAGGTGCGCCCGGAACGTCCGCTCGACCTGCTCGCGCTCGCCGTGGCGCAGCAGGCCGTGGTCCACGAAGATGCACGTCAGCCGGTCGCCGATCGCGCGGTGCACCAGCGCCGCCGCCACGGCCGAATCGACGCCGCCCGAGAGGCCACAGATCGCCCGCCCCGTGGGACCGACCCGCTCCCGGATCCGCCGCACCTCCTGGTCGATGAAGTGGCCGGGCGTCCAGTCGGGCGTGCAGCCGCAGATCC
>QHUR01000034.1 GCA_003221995.1 Gemmatimonadota bacterium
CATGAATGCCGGCGCCCACGGGGCCGAGTTCGCGGAGGTCGTCACGGAAGTGACCGTGATGGACGGGAAGGGCAAGATCCGGCAGCTGGCACGCAAGCAGATCTCGTTCAAGTATCGCGCCTCGAACCTCGGCGACGTCGTCGTGCTCGAGACGAAGCTGCTCCTCCTCGAAGAGGCTCCCGCCAAGCTGAAGGAGCTGCAGGGGAAGCTGTTGCGGTGGCGCAAGGCCGGGACGCCGTTCGACCAGCCGTGCGCCGGCTCGGTCTTCACGAACCCCGGCGGCGCGAAGACGGCCGGGATGCTCATTGACGAGTGCGGGCTCAAGGGACACGCGATCGGCGGCGCCCAGGTATCGACCATGCACGCGAACTACTTCGTGAACACCGGTACGGCGACCCCGAGCGACGTGCTGCGGCTCATCGAGCACGTGCGCAAGACGGTGCAGAAGAAGACGGGCGTGGAGCTCGAGCTGGAAGTCAAGGTGATCGGCTAAATGGCCGACTATTTCGCCCACGAGTCGAGCTACGTCGAGACGGGGGCGGTCGTCGGGAAGGGCACCAAGATCTGGCACTTCTGCCACGTGATGCCGGGGGCGGTGATCGGCGAGCGCTGCACCCTGGGCCAGAACGTCGTCGTCATGCCCGGGACGCGGATCGGGAATAACTGCAAGATCCAGAACAACGTCTCGATCTACGAGGGCGTGGAGCTGGAGGATGACGTGTTCTGCGGGCCGTCGTGCGTCTTCACCAACGTCCTCAACCCCCGCAGCTTCATCTCGCGGAAGCACGAATTCCGGCCTACCCGCGTCAAGCGGGGCGGCTCGATCGGCGCCAACGCCACGATCCTGTGCGGCGTCACCCTGGGCGAGTACGCCTTCATCGGTGCGGGCGCGGTCGTGACGTCCGACGTTCCCGCCTTCGGCCTGATGCTCGGGGTGCCGGCGCGCCGCGTCGGCTGGATGTGCCAGTGCGGCGAGCGCCTCCCGCTCGCCGCGGGGCAGGCGACCTGCAGCGCGTGCGGCGCGCGCTATGCCGAATCGGAGGGACTGCTGCGCCAGATTGCCCCACCTCGGCCGACAAGGTAATTTGTTGCGCCTTTTGACGATACCGCACACATGAACGTGCCGCTGCTCGATCTCGTGGCGCAATACCGCGGGATCAAGGACGAGCTGCTTCCCGCGCTCCAAGCGGTCATCGAGTCCCAGCAATTCATCATGGGGCCCGGCGTAGCGCGGCTCGAAGCCGAGATCGCCCGCCTGTCGCGCGCCCGGCACGGCATCGGGTGCGCCAGCGGCACCGACGCGCTGCTGTTGCCGCTGAAGGTCCTGCAGCTCAGGCCGGGCGACGAGGTGATCACGACGCCGTTCACCTTCTTCGCCACGGCCGGCACGGTCCACAATGCGGGCGGCACGCCGGTCTTCGTGGACATCGAGCCGGAGACGTTCAACGTCGCGCCCGTGGCCGTGGAGGCCGCGCTCACCGCCCGTACCCGCGCCCTCCTTCCCGTCCACCTGTTCGGGCAGATGGCCGCGCTGGAGCGGCTGCTGCCGCTCGCCGAGCGCCGGGACCTCCGGGTGATCGAGGACGCGGCGCAGGCGATCGGGGCCCGGCGCCGCATCGCGGGCGAGTGGCGGCTGGCGGGGGAGCTGGGCTGGGTGACCGGCTTCTCCTTTTATCCGAGCAAGAACCTCGGCGCCTGGGGCGACGGCGGGATGATGGTGACGTCGGACGACGCCGTGGCCGACCGGCTGCGCAAGCTCCGACTGCATGGCGGCCCGAAGCAATACCACCACGACGAGGTCGGGACCAACTCGCGGCTCGACACGCTGCAGGCCGCCGTGCTGCTCGGGAAGCTGCCGCACCTGGCCGCGTGGTCCGCGCGGCGGCGCGAGCACGCGGCGTACTACTCCGAGGCACTCGCCGACGTGCCTCAGGTCCGGACGCCGTGCGTCGATCCCACGAACGAGCATGTCTTCCATGCGTACACGCTGCGCGTCGAGCGACGCGACGAGCTGCAGGCGCGCTTGCAGCGCGAGGGGATCGGGACCGCGGTGTATTACCCGATCCCCCTGCACCTACAAAAGTGCTTCAGTCACCTGGGCTACAAGCTCGGCCAGCTGCCCGAGGCGGAGCGGGCGGCGGGAGAAGTGCTGTCGCTGCCGATTTACCCGGAGCTCGCGCGCCCGCAGCTCGACTACGTCATTGATGCGATTCGCGGGTTCTATCGGTGAGCCGACTCAAGCTCGGCGTCATTGGGGCCGGGGCCTGGGGGAGGAACCACGTCCGCGCGGCGGCGACGCTTCCCGACGTGGCGCTCACGGCCGTGTGCGACACCGATCCCAAGGTGCGCGAGCGACTCGCCCACCAGCAGCCTGCGGTGCACGTGACCGGAGACGTGGCCGACTTGCTGGGCCGAGTGGACGCCGCCGTGGTGGCGTCTCCGGCCGCGACTCACTCGGCGATCGCGCTGCAGTGCATCGAGGCGGGGCTGCCGTGTCTCGTGGAGAAGCCGTTCGCGCTGAGCGTGCGGGATGCCGAAGGCGTGGCGCGACGGGCCGCCGAGCGGCGGGTCCCGGTCCTGGCGGGCCACCTGCTCGTGTACCATCCGGCGGTGGAGCGACTGCGCGCGCTGGTGCAGGGCGGGGAGCTCGGGCGGCTCTATTATCTCTATGGACTGCGCGTGAACCTGGGACAGGTGCGGGCCGACGAGAACGCCCTGTGGAGCTTCGGGCCGCACGACGTTTCCATGGCACTCTATTTGCTTGGTGAGCCGCCCCAGCGGGTCGCCGCTCAGGGGCGGAGCTACCTGCAGCCCCGGGTGGAAGCGTCGTGTTCCTCACCATGGACTTCGCGAGCGGCGTGCTGGCGCACGTGCAGCTCTCCTGGCTCGACCCGCACAAAGAGCGCAAGCTGACCGTGGTGGGGGCGAAGAAGATGGTGGTGTTCGACGACATGGAGCCGCGGGAGAAGCTACGCATCTACGACAAGGGCGTGGACCGGCCCCCCGAGTACGGATCATATGGTGAGAGCCTCGCGATCCGGGAGGGCGACATCTTCATTCCCAAGATTCCCAATGTGGAGCCGCTCGCCGCCGAGCTGGGCCATTTCGTCCGGGTCGCGCGGGGCGAGGAGGCGCCGCGGGCGGGTGCCGAGGACGGCGTCCGGGTGGTGCGGGTGCTCGAAGCGGCTTCCCGCTCGCTCGCCGGAGGCGGCGCACCCATGAGCCTGTGAGCGCCAAGGCACAGCAGCCGGCCGACCTGCTCGCGGCGAAGGCGGCCGACCGCACGGCGCTCATCGGCGTCGTGGGTCTCGGTTACGTCGGGCTGCCGCTCGCGCTGGAGTTCGTGCGTGCGGGCTACCGCGTCGTCGGGTTCGACGTGAACCAGGCGACGATAGCAGGGCTGAACCAGGGGCGCTCGCACATCCAGGACGTCCCGACGCAGCGCCTGGCGGAGGCCGTGCGGGCCGGGACGTTCGCGGCGACGAGCGACCTGTCGCGGCTCAAGGACCCGGACGTGATCTCGATCTGCGTCCCCACGCCGTTATCCAAGACCAAGGACCCGGACGTCAGCTTCGTGCTCGCCGCCACCAATTCGGTGAAGCAGACCCTGCGGCAGGGCCAGCTCGTGGTGCTCGAATCCACGACGTATCCGGGGACCACGCGGGAGCTGATGCTGCCCGCGCTCGAGAGCACCGGGCTCAAGGTGGGGAAAGACTTCTTTCTCGCCTTCTCCCCCGAGCGGGTGGACCCGGGCAATCCCGCCTGGAACACGCGCAACACGCCCAAGGTGGTGGGGGGCATCACCCCCGAGTGCCTGCGCGTCGCGGTCGCGATCTACCAGCCGGCGATTGAACGACTCGTGGCCGTGTCCTCCACCGAGGCGGCCGAGCTCGTGAAGATCCTCGAGAACACGTTCCGCAGCGTGAACATCGGTCTCGTGAACGAGATGGCGATCGTGTGCGACAAGCTCGGCGTCGACGTGTGGGAAGTGATCGACGCCGCCGCCACGAAGCCGTTCGGCTTCATGAAGTTCACGCCCGGGCCCGGGCTGGGCGGGCACTGCATCCCCATCGACCCGCACTACCTCGCCTGGAAGATGCGCGCGCTCAACTACAAGACCCGCTTCATCGAGATCGCGGGCGAGGTGAACGCCGAGATGCCCGAGTTCTGGGTGGGGAAGGTGGCCGACCGGCTGAACGACCAGTCGAAGGCGATCCGCGGCAGCAAGATTCTCGTGCTCGGTGTCGCCTACAAGAAGGATGTGGAAGACGTGCGGGAGAGCCCGGCCCTCGACGTCATCCGGCTGCTGCGACAGCGTGGGGGCACGGTCGAGTACCACGACCCGCACGTTCCGGCCCTGGACGAGGACGGGGTGACGTTGCGCTCCGTGCCGCTCACGCCGGCGGCGCTCCAGGCCGCCGACTGCGTGCTCATCGTCACCGACCACTCCACCGTGGACTACGCGACGGTGGCCCGGCACGCGCGCATCCTCGTCGACACCCGCAACGTGCTGGCGCGCGCGGTCAAGGACCCGCCATGAAGGTCGCGGTGGTGGGGACGGGGTACGTAGGTCTCGTCGTGGGCGCCTGTCTCGCCGAGACCGGCAACGACGTCGTCTGCGCGGACCTGGACGCCGCGAAGATCACCTCGCTGCAGCGCAATCGGCTGCCGATCTACGAACCCGGTCTCGAGCCGCTGGTCGGGCGCAACCAGCGGGAGGGCCGGCTCCAGTTCACGACGGAGGTGGCCGCCGCGATCGAACGCTCGGATATCGTCTTCATCGCCGTGGGCACGCCGCCCAACGAGGACGGCTCGGCGGATCTGCAGCACGTGCTCGACGTCGCCACCACGGTGGGACGGCACCTCCACGCCCCCAAGATCGTCATCACCAAGAGCACCGTCCCGGTCGGCACGGCCGAGAAGGTGCGCGCCGAGATCGCTCGGCACACCCGCACGCCGTTTCACGTCTGCTCCAACCCGGAGTTTCTCAAGGAGGGGGCGGCGGTCGAGGACTTCATGAAGCCCGACCGGGTGGTCGTGGGCATCGATTCGGAGGAGGCGGCGCGCGTGCTCGAGCAGCTGTACGCGCCGTTCGTGCGCACCGGCAATCCGCTCATCTTCATGGACATCCCGTCGGCCGAGATGACCAAGTACGCGGCCAACGCGATGCTCGCGGCGCGGATCTCGTTCATGAACCAGATCGCGCGGCTGTGCGAAGTGGTGGGAGCCGACGTGAGCCTCGTGCGGAAGGGCATCGGCACCGACCGGCGGATCGGGGCGGCGTTCCTGTTTCCAGGCCCCGGCTACGGTGGCTCGTGCTTCCCGAAGGACGTGAGGGCCCTGATCCGGACGGGGGAGGAACGGGGCGTCCCGCTCGACATCCTCCAGGCCGTCGAGGCGGCGAACCAGCGCCAGAAGCGGGTCCTGTTCGAGAAGCTGGAGCGGCACTTCCGGGGGCAGCTTGCCGGAGAGACCATCGCCGTGTGGGGGCTCGCCTTCAAGGCGGAGACCGACGACGTCCGTGAGAGCCCGGCGCTCGCGCTCGTCGAGGCGTTGCTCGCAGCGGGCGCCGCCGTGCGGGTCCACGATCCCGCCGCGCTCGAGACCGCGCGCTTCCAGCTGGGCGATCGCGTCGCCTACGCGTCCCGCGCCTACGACGCGCTCGAGGGGGCCTCGGCGCTCGCGGTGGTGACCGAGTGGCTGGAGTACCGTAACCCGGACTTCGACCGTATCAAGCGTCTGCTGAAGCGCCCCCTCATCGTGGACGGGCGCAACCTGTACGACCCTGCGCGTCTGGCGCGGCTGGGCTTCACCTACGATAGCATCGGCCGGCGCGTGGCATGCGCGCCCTCGTAACCGGGGCCGGGGGCTTCCTCGGCTCCCACCTGTGCGACCGCCTGCTCGCCCAGGGCCACGGCGTCGTGGGGATGGACAACTATGTCACAGGTAATCCCGCCAACATCGCCCACCTCGAGCACCACCCCCACTTCCAGCTCATCCGTCACGACGTCACGACCTTCATTGAGATCGACGGGCCGCTCGACGGCGTGCTGCACTTCGCCAGCCCGGCGAGCCCGGTAGACTACCTCGAGCTGCCCATTCAGACCCTGAAGGTCGGCTCGCTCGGCACGCACAAGGCGCTCGGCGTCGCCAAGGCGAAGGGCGCGCGCTTCTTGCTCGCCTCGACCTCGGAGGTGTACGGGGATCCGCTGCTGCACCCGCAGCCCGAGAGCTACTGGGGCAACGTCAACCCCGTCGGCCCGCGCGGCGTGTACGACGAGGCCAAGCGCTTTGCCGAGGCGATGACGATGGCTTACCACCGCTACCACGGCGTGGACACGCGCATCGTCCGGATCTTCAACACCTACGGCCCGCGCATGCGTCCCCGCGACGGGCGGGTCGTGTCGAACTTCATCGTGCAGGCCCTGAAAGGGGAGCCGCTGACGGTGTACGGTGACGGCTCGCAGACGCGCTCCTTCTGCTACGTCGACGACCTGATCGAAGGGATCGTGCGGCTGTTCGAGCGCGGCGGGCCCGACCCGGTCAACATCGGCAACCCGCGCGAATTCACCGTGCGCGAGCTCGCGGGGCTCGTGCTGCGGCTCACCGGCAGCAAGAGCCCGATCGTCGAGCGACCGCTCCCCGTGGACGACCCCAAAGTCCGCCAGCCCGACATCACGCGGGCGCACACCCTGCTCGCCTGGGAGCCACGGGTCACCCTCGAGGACGGCCTGCGCCGGACCATCGACTATTTCCGGGCCGTGATCGACGGATGACCCGGCGCGTGCTGGTGACGGGCGCGGCCGGGTTCATCGGGTCGCACGTGTGCGAGGCTCTGGTGGCGCGCGGCGACGACGTGATCGGCGTCGACAACTTCGACCCGTTCTACGCGCGGGACATCAAGGAACGGAACCTGGAGGGGCTGCGGCGGGGGCCGCGGTTCCGGCTGCTCGAGGCCGACGCGGCCCACGACCCGTTGCCCTGGGACGGCGTCGCGGTGGCGATCCACCTCGCGGCGCGGCCGGGTGTGCGGCCGTCGCTCGAGGACCCCGCGGCCTACGTCACGGCGAATGTGGTCGCCACCGCTCGCGTGCTGGACGGCGCGCGCCGGGCCGGCGTGCGGCGCGTCGTCCACGGGTCGTCGTCGTCGGTGTACGGGGACACGACGCCGGCGCCGTTCTGCGAGGACGCGGCCGCCGTCGAACCGATCTCGCCCTACGCGGCGACGAAGCGGGCGAGCGAGCTGCTCGCGCACGTGTTCGCCCGGCTCTATCGGATGCGGATCCCCTGCCTGCGGTTCTTCACGGTGTACGGTCCGCGGCAGCGCCCCGACCTGGCCATTCACCGGTTCACCGAACTGATCGCGCGCGGGCAGCCGCTCCGCATGCACGGCGACGGGTCGAGCGAGCGGGACTATACCTATATTAGTGACGCGGTGGACGGCGTCCTGGCCGCGGTGGAGTGGACGGCCCGGCCCGCGCCGGGAGGGGCGTGCACGGCGATCAACATCGGGGGCGGAGCGCCGGTGCGGCTGGACCGGCTGATCGCCCTGATCGGGCGGACCGTGGGCCGCGCGCCGGACATGGAGCGCTGCCCCGACCAGCCCGGGGACGTACGGGTCACGGCGGCCGACCTGCGCCGTGCCGAGGCGGAGCTGGGCTACCGGCCGCGCGTCGGGATCGAGGAAGGGATCCGGCACTTCGTCCGCTGGTACGAGGCGACCCATGGACGTCAGTCCTGAGCATCTCGTCGAGCAGGCCCGCGAGCGCTTCCAGCTGCAGGACTACTACGGCGCCATTCACCTGCTCGAGGAGGTGATCGCGGCCGGCCGCGCGTTCGCCGACGCCCATCATCTGCTGGGCCTGTCGTACTCCCTGGTAGGCCAGCAGGAGCAGGCCTTGGCGCAGCTCGACCGCGCGTTGCAGCTGAACCCGCAGTACGTCGAAGCGCTCATCCACAAGGCCATCGTCCTGAACGAGCTGGGCCGCGAGTACGAAGCTGACGCGTCGCTGCGCCGCGCCGCCAAGCTGTCGAGCGAGCTGCGCCAGGGCCTGCCGGCGCACGTCGCGGCCAAACTCGCCAACCAGCACGCGGCGCTCGGCGATGCGTATCTCGAGGCGGGCGCGCTGCCGCAGGCGATCGACCAGTATCAGACGGCGCTCACGCTGGGACCAACGTTTCACGACTTGCGGTATAAGCTGGGGCGCATGCTGCTGCAGGGGGGGCAGGCGCTGCAGGCGCGCGAGCAGTTCGAGATCATCGTGCGGCACCGCCCCGCGTACCTCGATGCCGCCGCCATGCTCGGGCTCGCGTGTTACCTGGCCGGCGACGGACTCGCCGCGAAGGCGGTGTGGGAAGACTGCCGCGAGCGCCGGCCGGAGGATCCCCGCGTGGAAGCGTATCTCGCGATGCTGGCGCGGAACGACACCGGCCCGCCCGCCGGCGCCACGACGGCGCCGGCCGAGGCCTCCCCCCCGGAGGCCGAGGGCCACGGGGGCCCCGAGGGGCGGGGGGGTAAGAAGAAGAGGCCGTGAGGGGCGCGATCGTGGGGCTGGCGCTCCTCGTGGCGGCGGGCTGCACCCGGAGCGCGGCTGACCACGAGGAGCTCGGGGACCGGGCCTATGCTGCCGGAGCCTATCGCGACGCGCTCGCCGAGTATCAGTTGGGGCTGAAGGCGCAGCCGGGCAACGCGGACCTCCAAGCCAAGGCCGCCGCCGCGGCGCTGCATACAGGTGACTACGCGATCGCCGTGCCGGCCTACCTGGCGCTCGCGCAGCGCGACCGCTCGCGCGCCGGGGAGGCGGCCGACGGCCTGGAGCGGGTGGCGCGCGCCGCGCTCGCGGCGAATGACCGCGCCGCGGTCGTGAGCGCGCTCGCGGCCCTGCGGGCCGTAGCGCCGGAGCGACCGCTCGGTCGCTACGCCCGGCTGGCGGCGCTGGACGCCACCAACCGGGGGGATTCAGCCGCGGCGCTCGCGATCCTCCCGAGCGCCGTCGCGACCGTGGGCGACCCCGGGACGGCCGACTCGCTGCTCTATCTGTACGGCATGGCCGCGGCGCGCGCGCGGGACTGCACGACCGCCGTCGCGGCGTTCGAGGGCGTGATCCGGCGGCAGCGCGCGCCGGCTGTCCAGGACGCGGCGCGCGAGGGCATCAGCCTGTGCGCGCTGATCGAAGGCCAGCGCATGCTCGAGGCCGGGAAGCCCGCCGACGCCGAGAGCTGGTTCCGGCGGGCGACCGCCCCCGGGGCGCCGCTCGAGGTCACGCGGGGCGCCTTCCTGGGCCTGGGCGACGTGCGGCTCGCGCAGGGCGACGTCCCCGGCGCGCTCGAGAGCTACCAGCAGGCGCTGGTGGGCGGTGCGGCCGGCGACACCATCACGCAGCGCGCCCAGGCCAAGATCAAGGCGCTCGGCAAGGCGGACGCGCCCACGGCGCCGCCCAACCAACCGTGAGGACGATGCGTCGCTGCTGGGTCGTTGGCTGGATCGCTGTGGCCGCCTGCGGGCGCGCAGGGCCGCCGCCGGTCGCACCGGCGGTGCGTCCCGAGGTGGAGCTCGCACGGGCCAAGGAGCGGTTTCGCCGCGGGGACTTCTCGCACGCCCTCGCCACGTTCAAGAAGCTCAGCCTCCAATTCCTGCCGGCCCAGCCCGAGGCTGCCGAGACGCGCTACTACCTCGCCGAATGCTACTTCCAGACCGGCGATCGTCTGGAGGCGGCGCACGAATTCCGTCAGGTCGCCGATCTGTACCCCAGCACCGACTACGCTCCAAACGCGCTGCTGCGCGCCGGCGACGCCAACCTGCGCCTGTGGCGGCGGCCCGAGCTCGACCCGTCCTACGGGCAGGCGGCGCTCGCCATCTACCAGGAGCTGCAGGGACGCTATCCCGGCACGCCGGCGGCGGCCCGGGCTCAGCTGCACGTGAAGCAGCTGCGCGACTGGTTCGCCGAAAAGACTTTCAAGAACGGGATGTTCTACTTCCGGCGCCGGGCCTACGACTCGGGCATCATTTATTTCAAAGACGTGATCGCGAACTACTCCGAATCGCGCTGGACCGTACCGGCGCTGCTGCGTCTCGTGGACAGCTACCGTGCGATCGGCTACGCCGACGAGCGGCGGGAGACCTGCGCCCACCTGCGGCGCTTTTATCCCACGGCGTCCGGGCTCAGCGACCGCTGCCCGGCCGACACGAGCGCCGCGTCCCCGTCCTGACGCGTGGAGGCCCTGTTCGGCGGCTCGTTCGACCCGGTGCACATCGGGCACCTCGTCGCGGCCGAGGCGGTGGCGGACGCGTTGGGCGCGACGATCCGCTTCCTTCCGGCACGGGAACAACCCTTCAAGCGCGCGGCGCACGGCGCCACGGCCGAGCAACGGGCCGAGATGCTGGAGCTCGCGGTGGCCGGAAACTCCCGCTTCCGGGTGGAGCGCGTCGAGCTCGACCTGCCGACGCCCTCCTACACGGTGCGCACGCTGCGCGCCCTCGCGGCGCGGGAGCCGGGGAACCGCTTCACGTTATTGTTGGGAGCCGACGCGGCCGGGGAGCTGTCGGGCTGGCACGAGGTGGAGGCGCTGCCGGGGCTCGCCGACCTGGTCGTGTTCGCCCGGGCGGGGGTGGCCATACCCCACCACCCCTTGATCGGCCGGGTCGTCGACGTACCGGCGGTCGACGTGTCGGCGACGCTCGTGCGGGAGCGGGTGCGACTGGGACGCTCGATTCGCTATCTCGTGCCCGAAGCGGTGCGCGGCTACATCACCGCCCACGGGCTGTATCGTTAGGAGTCTGATGCTCAAGAGTCTGGTCACGAAGGTCGTGGGAACCCGCTTCCAGCGCGAGCTGAAGCGGATCCAGCCGCTGGTCGATGCCATCCATCGTCACGAGGAGCGCTTCAAGGGGATCCCGGACGGGGACGTGCAGGGCCAGACGGAGCGCTTCCGCGCGCTCATCGCCGAGCGCACGGGCGCCCTCGCGGCCGACGTCGAGCGCCTCAAGCAGGCGAAGCACGACTGTCCCGACGCGGACGAGCGTGCGGCGCTGTCCGACAAGCTCGCGCTCGCCGAGGAGAAGTACGCCAAAGCCCTCCAGGCCACGCTCGACGACATCCTCCCCGAGGCGTTCGCCACGGTGCGCGAGGCGTGTCGCCGCCTGCTCGGCTCCTCCGTGGTCGTGACCGGACACGAGCTCATGTGGGACATGGTTCCCTACGACGTGCAGCTGATCGGGGGCGTCGTATTGCACCAGGGGAAGATCGCGGAGATGGCGACCGGCGAAGGCAAGACGCTCGTCGCCACCTTGCCGCTCTACCTCAACGCGCTGGCGCGCCGCGGCGCGCACCTCGTCACCGTCAACAACTATCTCGCCCGGCGCGATTCGCAGTGGATGGGGCACGTCTTCAAGTGGCTCGGCCTCACGGTGGGGTGCATCGACGACACGACGCCCTCCTCGCCCGAGCGCCGCGAGGCGTACCTCTGCGACATCACCTACGGCACCAACAACGAGTTCGGCTTCGATTACCTGCGGGACAACATGGTGTTCTCGCTGGATCAGCGGGTCCAGCGGGGACACGCCTACGCGATCATCGACGAGGTGGACTCGATCCTCATCGACGAGGCACGCACGCCGCTCATCATCTCCGGTCCGGTCGGCACCGAAGCGGACGACAAGTACGCCCAGTTCAACACCCAGGTGGTGCAGCTCGTGCGCAAGCAGACCGCGGTCGTGAACGATCTGATCGCGCGAGGCGAGCCGCTGCTGCAGGACGAGAAGACGACGTACGACGGGGCCGTGCTGCTGTATCAGGCCCAGCTCGGGATGCCGAAGAACAAGAAGCTCCTGAAGCTCCTGAACGAGCAGGGGGTGAAGGCGCTGGTACAGCGGGTCGAGCTCGACCGCCTGGCGGATCGCAAGCTGCCGGCGCGCGAGCAGAAGATGCGCCACCTCGAGGACGAGCTGTACTTCGTGTTGGACGAGCGCGGGCATTCGGTGCACCTGACCGACAAGGGCGTCGAGACGATGTCGCCGCAGGACCCGACGCTGTTCATCGTGCCCGACATCTCGCGCGCGGTCCACGAGCTCGACCACGACGGGTCGCTGTCACCCCAGGAGAAGATCGAGCGCAAGCGGGCGGTGGAGGCCGAGTACGCGCAGAAGAGCGAGACGTTGCACATCATCCACAAGCTGCTCCAGGCCCACGCCCTGTACGAAAAGGACGTGGAGTACGTGGTCCAGGACGGCCAGGTCTTCATCGTGGACGAGTTCACCGGCCGGCTGATGCCGGGGCGGCGCTGGTCGGACGGGTTGCACCAGGCTGTGGAAGCGAAGGAGGGCGTGACGGTGCGCGAGGAGACGCAGACGCTCGCGACCATCACGATTCAGAACTACTTCCGCATGTACGACAAGCTCGCCGGCATGACGGGAACGGCCGAGACCGAGGAGACCGAGTTCTACCAGATCTACAAACTCGAGGTCGTCGTGATCCCGACCAACCGGCCGGTGCGGCGCGTGGACCAGCACGATCTCATCTACAAGACGCGGCGGGAGAAGTACAACGCGATCATGGACGAGATCGAGCGCCACCACAAGCGGGCCCTGCCGGTGCTCGTCGGGACCGTGAGTGTGGACGTCTCGGAAACGCTCTCCCGGATGCTCAAGCGCCGGGGGCTGCGGCACGAGGTGCTGAACGCGAAGTACCACGAACGCGAGGCGGAAATCGTCGCCCAGGCGGGCCAGCCGGCCGCCATCACGATCGCCACCAACATGGCCGGGCGCGGCACCGACATCAAGCTCGGGCCCGGTGTGAAGAAGTGCGCCGTCTGCGGCATCCGGGCGCGCGGTGAGCCGGCGTTCGGGCAAGTGATCGAGCGGCCGGACCTCCCGGCCGAGGAGATCAAGCGGCTCGGCTGCAACGAGGATCCGCCGTGCGGGCTCGTGATCATCGGCACGGAGCGGCACGAGGCGCGGCGCATCGATCGCCAGCTGCGCGGGCGCTCCGGTCGTCAGGGCGACCCGGGCCAGAGCGTCTTCTTTCTCTCCCTGGAAGACGACCTCATGCGGCTCTTCGGCTCGGACCGCATCGCACGCTGGATGGACCGCACCGGCGCCGAGGAGGGCGAGGTCATCACCCACCCCTGGGTGACGAGCGCCATCGGCCAGGCGCAAAAACGGGTGGAGCTGCAGAACTTCCAGGCGCGCAAGAAGCTGCTCGAGTACGACGACGTGATGAACCAGCAGCGCGAGGTGATCTACTCGCTGCGCCTGTTCGCCCTCGAAGGCGGGGAGGAGCTCAAGGCGGAGACGCAGAGCATGGTCGACGCCGCCATGGAGCGCCTGGTGGACGTGGTCATCGCCGAGCAAGACGACCCGTTCCAGTGGGACTGGGACCTGATCACGAGCGAGTTCCTCCAGAAGTTCCTGCTGTCGCTCCCGGCGGCGGCGGAGCGCGCCAAGCTGCGCAGCCGGGAGGACCTGGTGCGTGCGGTGCAGCAGGCGGGCCGCGACGCGTTCCGGACGAAGCTCGACTACTTCCAGGAGGTCGAGCAGCAGGTCGGAGCGACGAAGCTGGGCGAGCAGGCGCTGTCACACGTCATGCTCTCCGTGATCGACGAGAAGTGGAAGGATCACCTCTACGATCTCGACCAGCTGCGCGCCGCGATCCAGTACCGCGCCTGGGGCCAGAAGGACCCCCTCATCGAGTACAAGCAGGAGGCCTACGAGATGTTCGTGGGCTTGATGCACGACATCCGCAGCACGCTCGCGGAGCGCTGGCTCAAGCTCCGCATCGAGATCGGGCCGCCGCCCGGGGCTCCCGGCGGGCCCGGGCCCGCCCGCACCGTGACGGGCCCCCTGGGCGGCGCGCCGCGGCGGCGTGCCACGCCGATGGTCGCGAGCAAGGCCGCGGCGGACGGGCTCGTGAGCGGAACGGCCACGGGGCCGCTGCCGCCCGGCGGGCCTGTCGCGGTCGGCGCCTCGGTCGTCGCCAATCCGTACGCGGGCGTGGGCCGCAACGACCCGTGCCCGTGCGGTAGCGGCAAGAAGTTCAAGAAGTGCCACGGGGCGGCGATGTAAACGACCGGCTCGCTGGCACGTGCGCTCGTCTCAGAGGCGGCTGAAGCCATCCCGGAGGCCCTTATGGAGTATTTGTTCTTAGCCGGTCGTGTTCTCTACGGTGGGTTCTTCCTGTTTGCTGGAATCGACCATTTTCGTCGCGTGGAAATGATGACGCCCTATGCACGAGCTAAAGGGATTCCGGCTCCGCGCCTGAGCGTACTCGGCTCCGGCTCGCTCATCGTCCTCGGCGGGCTGAGCGTTCTCTTGGGAGTCCGCCCCACGTGGGGAGTCCTGCTGCTGACACTGTTTCTCTTGCCGACCTCGTTCCTCATGCACAACTACTGGGCGGTCACCGATCCGTCAGCCCGCCAACTGGATCTGACGAACTTTAAGAAGAACATCGCGCTCCTTGGTGCAGGTTGGATGTTGCTGCTCATCCCGCAGCCGTGGCCGTGGAGCCTCCCGTGGTAAGGACGGAGACGCCCGGCTCAAGCGCCGCGCCCTCATGACGGATCGTGCACCCGGAGCTGGAAGAGTACCTTCGCCAACTCGACGCGATCAGAGCTGACGCGCGCCAGCTCGTCGCGGGAGCGTCGGATGCCGAGTTCAACCGGCGCCCCGCCCCCGGGTCCTGGTCCGCCGCGGAGTGTCTGGACCACCTGAACACCGTCCGGAAAATCCTGCCAGCGATCGACCGCGCCATCACGAGCGCCGCAGCCCGCGGGCTGCGCAGCGACGGGCCCTTCCGCTACGGTTGGTTCGCCCGCTGGATGATCCGCTCGTTCGAGCCGCCGCCCCGGCGCCGCTTCCGGAACCCGAGACTCCTCGAGCCGGCGCACGAGCCCCTGAGCCCGGACGCCGTGCTGCGGGAGTTCCTGTCACTGCGCGACGCGCTGACGAGGCGCGTCTGGCAGGCCGATGGGCTCGACCTGGAGCGTGCCATCGTGGTCTCACCCGTGAGCCGCTTCTTCCGCATGCCGCTGGGCGGCTACTTCGCGTTCTTGCTCGCCCACGACCGCCGGCATCTGTGGCAGGCGCGTCACGCGCTCGGCGCCGCCTCCGCCCACGGGCGACCGACGGTGTAGGGTCGGGGGTCGGAGGAAACGGCCGGGGAAGCGGGAAGGGTGGGGCGCGGCAAGGTGCGCCCCTGCGTCATTTTCGGGTACGTCCATTCCCTGGCCTGCCCCTAGGTTGGCCCCATGGCACTCCGTCTCGCCGAGCACGCCGAACAAGACCGCCCCAGGGAACGTTTGTGGGCCGTGGGCCCCGCCGCGTTGACGGCGCAGGAGCTGTTGGCGATTGTCTTAGGGACGGGGTGCGCGGGACGGGACGCGCTCACCGTGGCGGGCGAGCTGCTCGCGCGGGTGGAAGGCTCCCTGCGCCGCCTCGGCGGGCGTCCCTCGGCGGAGTTGGCGCGGGTTCCTGGGGTGGGACGCAGCAAGGCCGCGCGCGTGGTGGCGGCGCTGGAGCTGGGACGTCGGGTGGGGGCCGAAACGGAGCCCCCGCCGGAGCGGATCCGCGGACCCACGGACGTGCAGCGCTTCTACGCTGCCAGGCTGCGCGACCTCGCGGTCGAGGAGTTCCACGTGCTGGCGCTCGGGAGCCAGAGCCAGATCCTGGGCGACCTCCTCATTACGCGGGGGATCCTCAACAGCTCCCTGGTGCATCCGCGCGAGGTGTTCCGCGCGGCGATCGCGGAGGCGGCCGCGGGCATCATCGTCGTGCACAACCATCCGAGCGGCGACCCGACGCCGTCGGCCGACGACCGCGCGGTGACGCGGCAGCTGGTGGAGGCGGGGCGGGTGCTGGATCTCCCGGTGTACGACCACGTGATCGTGGGGGGTGATCGCTACGTGAGCCTGGCCGAGGCAGGGCTGTTGTGACGAGCACCGTGCCGATCCTGGCGCCGGAGCTGGCCCGGGCCGTCGCGGCCCAGCGGGACCGCCTCGACCTCGACCTCCTCGCGCGCGCCTATCGCATGAGCGCTCAGGCGCACCGCGGCCAGAAGCGGCAGTCGGGGGACGACTTCGTCTCGCACAGCGTGGCCGTGGCCACGATTCTCGCCGAGCAGCAGATGGACACCACGACGATCGCGGCGGCGCTGCTGCACGACGTGGTGGAGGACTCGAACGTCTCGGTCGAAGACATCCGTCGCGACTTCGGGCCGGAGGTAGCGGGCCTCGTGGACGGGCTCACGAAGCTCTCGACCCTCACGTTCCGGTCCAGCGCCGAGGAGCAGGCCGAGAACTACCGCAAGCTGCTCGTTTCGGTCGCGAAGGACGCGCGCGTCATCATCATCAAGCTCGCGGACCGGCTCCACAACATGCGGACACTCGAGCACCTGGACGACGAAAAGCAGCGGCGCATCGCGCTCGAGACACGGGAAATCTACGCCCCGCTGGCGCACCGCTTCGGGATGGCGGGCGTCAAGGCGGAGCTGGAGGACCTGGCGCTGAAGTTCCTGGAGCCGGCGGAATACCGCGGGCTTGCGCGCCAGGTGCGGGCCAAGAAGGCGGAGCGCGAGCGCACGATCGAGCGGCTGCGCGCCCCGTTGGCCGAGGAGCTCGAGCGTGCCGGGCTGCACGACTGCGAGATCACCGGCCGGCCCAAGAACCTGTGGTCCATCTACAAGAAGATGAAGCAGCGCGGCAAGCCGTTCGAGGAGATCTACGACCTCCTCGCCGTCCGCGTGCTCGTGAACACGATTCCCGAGTGCTACCACGTGCTCGGGATCATCCACCACAAGTGGACGCCGCTCCAGGAGCGCATCAAGGACTACATTGCGAGCCCCAAGTCGAACGGCTACCAGTCGCTCCACACGACCGTGTTCGGCCCGGCCGGCCAGCTGTACGAGATCCAGATCCGCACCCGCGAGATGCACCACACGGCCGAGTACGGCATCGCGGCGCACTGGCTCTTCAAGGAGGGCAAGAGCCCCGACGAGCTCGACCGCCATCTCGCCTGGTTCCGCCAACTGCTCGAGCTGCAGCAGGACACCCACACGGCCGAGGAATTCCTCGAGTTCCTGAAGATCGACCTGTACCAGGACGAGATCTTCGTGTTCACGCCGCGGGGCGACGTGAAGCGGCTGCCCAAAGGCGCGACCGCGATCGATTTTGCGTTCGCGGTGCACACCGAGGTGGGGCTGCGCTGTCACGGAGCGCGCCTCAACGGCCGCATCGCCCCGTTGCACCGGCCGCTCAAGAACGGCGACACGGTGGAGATTCTCACGAGCCCGCAGGCGAAGCCCTCGCGCGACTGGCTCGCCCACGTGCACACGGCACGCGCCCGCCACAAGATCCGCCAGTGGGTGAAGCAGGAGGAGCACGAGCGCAGCCTCGAGCTGGGCCGCGAGATCCTGGAGCGCGAGGTGCGGCGGCGGCGACTCGCGCCCCCCGACGACGCGCGCCTCGCCGGCGGAGCCGCGACCTTGTCCGTGGGGACCGGCCAGCAGCTCCTGGCCGCGCTGGGGCGGGGCGACATCCCCGTTGGGCAGATCATGCGGGCGCTGTACCCCGACCTGCCCGCGGAGGACCTGCAGTCTCCCAAGCCCACCGCGTTCGGGCGCGTCATGGAGCGTCTGCGGCTCGGCCGCGGGATCAAGATCCAGGGCGTGGACGGGCTGATGGTCCGCTACGCGCAATGTTGCCAGCCCGTGCCCGGCGACAGCGTCGTGGGCTACGTCACCCAGGGGCGCGGCATCTCGATCCATCGCAACGATTGTCCCAACCTGCTGACGCTCTCGGCCGAGGCGGAGCGGCGGGTAGAGATCGATTGGCAGGAGTCCGAGGGAGAGACGTTCGTCGTGCGGCTCGCCGTGAGCGGGGAGGACCGGCGCGGACTGTACGCGGACATCTGCGAGGCGATCAGCGAGTCGGGGACCAACATCCGGAGTGCCGAGCTCTCGACCAGGGACGGCGCGGTGTTCGGCGGCATCCTCGTCGAGGTCGAGAACCAGAGCCACCTGAACAAGGTCATCCGGGCGATGCGGCGCGTGAAGGGCGTCACCGAGGTCTCGCGCCGCGACTCCGGCCCCCAAACGGCCGTCTCCCTCGGTTAAGTTTCCCCCGCATGCCTTTCGAGCTCGTGTCCCCGTTCGCGCCGGCGGGAGACCAGCCGCGCGCCATCCGCGAGCTCACCACGGGCCTGGCCCGCGGTGAGCGCTACCAGACCCTCCTGGGCGTGACAGGCTCGGGGAAGACGATGACGATGGCGCACGTGGTCGCGAGCTTCGGGCGCCCGACCCTCGTACTGTCGCACAACAAGACGCTCGCGGCCCAGCTGTACGGCGAGCTGAAGGGGTTCTTCCCCAAGAACGCCGTCGAGTTCTTCATCTCCTACTACGACTACTACCAGCCCGAGGCGTACGTCCCGCAGACCGACACCTACATCGCCAAGGACTCCTCCATCAACGACGACATCGACCGGCTGCGCCTGCGGGCCACGTCGAGCCTGATGGAGCGGGACGACGTCGTCATCGTGGCGAGCGTTTCGGCCATCTACGGCCTGGGCGATCCCGAGCTGTACCGCGAGCTGCTCGTGACCGCCGCGGTCGGTGAGCAGCGCGGGCGCGATGCGCTGCTGGAAGAGCTCGTCGCCGTGCAGTACCGGCGCAACGACGTCGCCTTCGAGCGCGGCACCTTCCGCGTGCGTGGCGACACGGTCGAGGTCCATCCGGCCTACGACGAGCAGGCGGTGCGCATCGAGTTCTGGGGCGACACGGTGGAGCGGATCGCCAAGATCGACCCCCTCACAGGGGACACGATCGTGGAGCTCGCGCGCTGCGCCATCTACCCGGCCACACACTTCGTGACCGAGCGTCCCTCCATCGAGCGGGCCGTGCAGTCGATCCGCGCGGAGCTGAAGCAGCGCCTCGCCGAGCTGCGGGCGCAGAACAAGCTGCTCGAGGCGCAGCGGCTCGAGTCCCGCACGAACTTCGACATCGACATGCTGCTGGAGGTGGGCCGCTGCACCGGAATCGAGAACTACTCGCGACACCTGACGGGGCGGCAGCCGGGCGAGCGGCCCGCCTGCCTGCTCGACTACTTCCCGAAGGACTATCTCTGCCTCATCGACGAGTCGCACCAGACCCTGCCGCAGCTCGCGGGTATGTACGAGGGCGACCGCTCCCGCAAGCAGACGCTCGTCGACTACGGCTTCCGGCTCCCCTCGGCGCTCGACAACCGCCCGCTGCGCATCGACGAGTTCATGGCCCTGGTGCCGCGCATCCTGTACGTGTCCGCCACGCCGGGGGAGGAGGAGCTGCGCCTCTCGGGCGGCGTGGTGGTGGAACAGATCATCCGCCCCACCGGCCTCGTGGACCCGGAGGTGGATGTGCGGCCGGTGCGGGGCCAGGTGGACGACCTGCTGCACGAGATTCGGCTGCGGGAACAGCGCCACGAGCGCGTCCTGGTCACGACCCTGACCAAGCGCATGGCGGAGGACCTGACCGACTACCTCCAGCAGCACGGCGTGCGGGTGCGCTACCTGCACTCTGAGATCGACGCCATCGAGCGCGTCGAGATCATCCGCGGCCTGCGGCTCGGCGAGTTCGACGTGCTGGTCGGGATCAACCTGCTGCGCGAGGGGCTCGACCTGCCCGAGGTCTCGCTCGTCGCGGTGCTCGACGCGGACCAGGAGGGATTCCTCCGCTCCGACCGCTCCCTGATCCAGACGGTGGGGCGCGCCGCCCGCAACCTCAGCGGCAGGGCCATCCTCTACGCCGACCGGGCCACGGGGTCGATGCAGCGGGCCCTCGAGGAGATGACGCGGCGGCGGAAGCTGCAGCAGGAGCACAACGAGCGGCACGGCATCACGCCGCGCTCGATCGTGAAGTCCGTCGACCAGGTGCGCTTCGCCACCCGCGTGGCCGACGCGAAGACGACGAAGGCGGCAGCCCCCGCGCTGCACCGCCCCGCCGACGCGCAGGAGCGGGAGGCCCTCGTCCGCCTGCTCGAGCAGCAGATGCAGGCGGCGGCGGAGGAGCTCGACTTCGAGCTGGCGGCGGTGTTGCGCGATCAGATTCTCGAGCTCAAGGCCCAGGGGGACCCGGTCCGCCATGCGGTGCCGCGAGGACGAGCTCAACCGGTTCGGTGAGGAGTTGGGACGCGCGCTGCGCGCCCCGGCCGTGATCGGGCTGTCGGGGGAGCTTGGCACCGGGAAGACGACGCTTGTCCAAGCGATCTGCCGCGGGCTCGGCGCGCGCGCGCTCGCCACCAGTCCGACCTACGCGCTGGTGCACCATTACGACGCCGCCGACGCGGCGGTATATCACGTGGACTGCTATCGGCTCACGGTCCCCGACCAAGCCCGCGACCTCGGGTTCGACGACATGGTGCGTGAGGGCGCGATCGTCCTCATCGAATGGCCGGAGCGCGCGGGCCCCTGGGCGCCGCCGCTCGATCGGCACTTCCAGTTGAGCTACGGCGAAGAGCCGGACGCGCGAGAGTTAGGGGAGATTCGGTGACGCTGAGGCTCGCGGTCCAATGGGTGGTGTGGGGGTGAGCGGCTACTGGCTCGCCATCGACACCGCCACCGACATCGCGAGCGTCGCGGTCGGCCGACGAGCGGGGGCGGGGCCCGTCCAGGCCGAGACCGGCGCCCACGCGCGGGGCGCGCGTCGCCACGCGACCGAGATCCTCCGGCTCGTCGATTTCGCGCTCGCGGGGCTCGGGATTCGGCCCGCCGAGCTCTCGGGCATCGTGCTCGGCGACGGACCCGGGAGCTTCACGGGATTGCGCATCGGCTGGGCGGCGGCGAAGGGGCTGGCACAGGAGGCCGGGCTCGACCTCGTGGCCGTCCCCTCGCTCATGGCGGCCGCGGGGGGAGCGGCCGTGAAGCTCGGCCCCGTGCCGATTGCGGCGTGTTTCGATGCCCTGCGCGGCCAGGTGTACGGCGCGATCTACGTGGTGCATCCGGGCCGCGTCGAAACCCTCGTCCCACCCGCCGTGCTGACCGTGCCGGAGCTCGCGCGCATCGCTCCGGTGCGCCCCCAGCTCGTCGTGGGGGACGGCGCAATGCTCTACGCCGACGTGGTGCGCGCGTGGTCCGGCGCGGATCCGGTCCCGCTCGCGGCGCTGCCGCCGGCCGCGAGCGCGATGCTCTCCCTGTTCACGCGGGAAGGGGCCACGCGCGTCATCGCGGATCCCGTCACCGCCGAGCCCGTCTATGGACGCCCTGCCGAAGCGCAGGTCAAGTGGGAGGCCCGTCACGGGCGCCCGCTACCGAATCCGTCCCGCCCGCGCGGCTGACATCGCCGCCGTCGCGGCGATCGAGCAGGAAGTCTTCGCCGACCCCTGGTCCGCGAACGACTTCCAAGAGTGCGTCGCCGGCGGCGTGCTGTTCTCGGTAGCGACGGCCCGCGCCGCGGTCGCGGGCTACGTCGTGGCGCACCACGCGGCGGACGAAGGAGAGATCCTGAACCTCGCCGTCACGCCGCTGCATCGCCGCCGGGGGCTCGGGCGCGCGCTGGTGCGGCACGTCCTCGGTCGGCTGGCGCGCCGGATGGTGAAGATCGTGTTCCTCGAGGCGCGGCAGTCGAACACCGCGGCGCGCCGGCTGTATGAGAGTCTCGGGTTCGTCGGCGTCGGCCGGCGGCCGGGGTATTATCGCCGACCGCTAGAGGATGCCGTCATCCTACGCGTAACTTTAGCCCAAGTGGCGTATCTTTGATTGACAGAATGACTTGCGCGTCATATACTGTTCCTCGCCCTTGGTGCCCCACCCGCCATTCGTTTGGGAGGTCGTCGTGAGCCGGAGCCTCAATAAAGTCATGCTAATCGGGAACTTGGGCGCCGATCCCGAGGTGCGGAGCACTAACAACGGCGGCCGGGTGGCCAACCTGTCCCTTGCGACCAGCCGGCAGTGGACCGGAGCTGGGGGGGAGCGCCAGGAGAAGACCGAGTGGCACCGGGTCATCTGCTGGAACAACAAAGGCGCCCAGCTGGCCGATCTGGCCGAGAAGTACATGAAGAAGGGCGACAAGCTCTATGTCGAAGGCCGGGTCGAGTACCGCACCTGGGAAGACCGTGAGAAGCAGACGCGCTACGTCACCGAGATCATCGCACGGGAAGTGATCCTGCTGTCGCCTCGTGGCAGCGGCGAAGCTGGAGCCGAGTTTGCGCGCCCGCGGGCCGCGGCCAAGGTCGCTCCCGAAGGCAAGCCGGAATCGCTCGACGCGTTCCCGGAGGCGCTTGATGAGGAGGACGACGATCTGCCGTTCTAACCGGGCAGTCCTGCTCGCCCTTGTTGCAGGGCTGCTCGGCGTGCCGGGGCTTGGGGCGCAGGACACGACCAGAGCCGCCGCCGACACTTCCCAGGCCCCGGCGGCCCCCGCGGGGCAGCTGCCTGAGAGCCACGTCGTGACGCAGGGTGAGACCCTCTGGTCGATCTCGCAGCTGTATTTCAGCGACCCCCTCCTCTGGCCCGAGATCTACCGGCTGAACACCGCGGTCGTGGAAGACCCCCACTGGATCTATCCGGGCGAAGTGTTGCACCTCGGGGCGCCGACGAGCGTCGCGCGAGTGTCGGCCGAGACGACGGCCGTGTCCGTCGGGCAGGCGGCCGCGGCCGACACGGTGCGGGCGCAGGGGGCGGACACGGCGGTGCGCGTCGATACGACCGTCGTCGATACGGCCCAGCTCGTCGAGGCGCCGCCGCCCCCGCCGGGCCCGACCGAGACGTACGAGACGATCTTCGACCGTGGGCGCTCCCGCACGGAGGAGGTGCAGGACATCCTCCGGGCCTATGCCAACCAGCCCTACCGGCCCTTGCGCCGCGGGGAGTTCTACGCGGCTGGGTTCCTGAGCGAGCGGGAACGGCTGCCCTGGGGCCTGGTGTTGGGCGCGACGGCGGTGCCGGCGGTCCCCCGCCTGACGCAGCATACGACCGCCACCGTGTTCGGGCAGATTGCCGTCCAACCGCCCCAGGGCGCGTCGTATCACGTGGGCGACTCGCTGCTCATCGCCCGGATCGACCGGGACCTCCCGTCCTGGGGCGACGTGGTGGTCCCTGTCGGCGTGGCCCGTGTGACGGACGTGCAGAAAAGTCAACTGCTCGGCGACGTGATCATGCAGTTCGGCCGGATCCATGACGGCAACCTGGCGATGCCGCTCGAGCCGTTCAAAGACGCGGGGGAGGTGCGGCCGGTGCCGGTGCGGAGAGGGCTCGAGGCCATCGTGATCTCGCAGCGGGATCTGCACGTGCTCACGAACGCTCAGCAGATTCTGTTCCTCGACAGGGGTCGCGCCGAGGGGGTGGTGCCGGGCGATCTGTTCGAGATCTATCGCCCCGCCTCGCGGGAGCTCGGGGGCGCCTCCGAGCAGCCGCTGATCGTGGTGGAGATCGTGCACACGCGGGAGCATTCCTGCTCCGGTCTCGTCCTCGGCATCACGCACCCCGGGGTGTTTCCGGGATCGCCCGCGCGCCTGATCCGGAAGATGCCCTCCTGAGCGCCCGCCGGACCCGCCGCGGCGGCTCCGGCGTCTCCTGCGGACAATGATGCCGACCCTGCATCTCGTGGCGCTGGGGCTATACGGTCTTGCGGCGGCGCTGGCGCTCGCGCCGTTCGCCGGCCTGCCCTCGCTGTCGCGGCGCTGGAGCGTGGCGCTTCCCGGAGCGGGCGCACTCGCCCACGGCGTGGCCCTCGCCCAGCTCAACCCCGCCGGGCTCGCACCCATCCTCTCCTTGCTGGCCCTGTTCCTCATCGTGCTGCAGCTGTGCTGCGAGCTGCTGCTGCGGGCGACGGCGGTGGCGCTGTTTACTGCCCCCTTGGCGGCGGGACTCGTCGGGCTGGCGCTGCTGCTCGGTCTCGCGCCCGGCGTCGAGGTCTCGGCGGGGCGGAACGTCTGGTCCGTCTTGCACGTGACCCTGAGTGTCCTGGCAATCGCTCTCCTGGCCCTCGCGTTCGTCTCCGCGGCGCTGTACCTGCTCCAGTTCCGCGAGCTCAAGACCAAGCGCTT
Source organism: Gemmatimonadota bacterium (assembly GCA_003221995.1). GTDB lineage: Bacteria > Gemmatimonadota > Gemmatimonadetes > Gemmatimonadales > GWC2-71-9 > AG29. The sequence goes on from QHUR01000034.1 coordinate 24,001, forward strand.
CGGCCAGGTGTTCCAGTTGTTCCCGCCGCTCGAGCGCCTCGATAGGTTAAACTACGGCGCTCTGGCGATCGCATTTCCGGCGCTGACGGTGGGCTTGCTCTTCGGGGTCGGGGTGCGGTTCGCTGCGGGCGTGGCGGTGGCGCCGGCGCAGCTGGTGTGGGGATCGTTCACCTGGGTGGTGCTGGGCTGGGCGGTGTGGGCCCGGGTGGTGCGGGGGTGGGCGGGTCGGCGCGCGGCGTTCGTGAGCATCGCCGGCTTCGCGGCGGTCGTCCTGGTCTACTTGGCGCTGAAGCTCGTCGAGCCGGGAAGGGAACGCTTCCTCTGAACACTATGAGCGCATGAGCATCGCGGTCCTGGGGGTGAACCACCGCACGGCGCCGCTCGAGGTGCGCGAGCGGTTCGCTCACGCGGCGCACGAAGTCCCGTCGGCCCTGGAGCGGGTGCTGCGCGCGGGCGCGGGCGGGAGTGTCCTGCTCTCCACCTGTAACCGCACCGAGTTCTACCTCGCGCAGCCGCGCGGCACCGTTGCCGAGGCCGTATGGGAGCTGTTGTCGGAGCGCCTTGGCGCCGGCCGCGCCGCCCAGGAATACGGATACGTGCAGCGGGACCGCGAGGCTGTGCGCCACCTCTACCGGGTCTCCGCGGGGCTCGACTCGATGATCCTGGGGGAGTCGCAGATCCAGGGTCAGGTGCGGGAGGCGTGGCAGGTATCGCGCGCCCAGGCCGGGCCCGTGCTGCACCGGCTGTTCCAGTCGGCCCTGCTCGTCGGTGCCCGCGTGCGCGGGGAGACGAGCCTCGGCGTCGGCAATGCGTCGGCCCCGTCGGCCGCTGTGGCACTCGCCGAGAAGATCTTCGGCACCCTCGCCGGCCGGACCGCGCTGATTCTCGGTGCGGGCGACATGGCAGAGCTCGCCGCCGGCTGCCTCGCGGGGGAGGGGGTGCAGGTGGCGCTGGTGGCCAGCAGGACCTACGAGCGCGCGCGGGTGATCGCGGAGCGTTTGGGCGGCCACGCGATGACGCTCGAGGAAGCGTGGGACCACTTTGCCACGGCGGACATCGTGCTCTGCTCGACCGCCGCTCCGCACGCCGTCGTCACCTGGGAGCGGGTGGCCCCCGCGATTCGGCGCCGCGGCGGCCGGCCCCTCTGTCTGCTCGACCTGGCCGTCCCGCGGGACGTCGAGCCGGCGGTCGGGCAGTTGGAGAACGTGTTTCTCTACGACATCGACGACCTCCAGGCCGTGGCGGCGCAGGCGGCGGCGCAGCGGCGCGGCGAGATCCCGGCGGCCGAGCGCATCGTGAGCGAGGAAGTGGAACGGTTCTGGGGCTGGTACGACGGACTCGGCGTCGTCCCCGTGATCCGGGCGTTCCGCGACCGGCTCGATGATCTGCGGCGCACGGAGCTGGAGCGGGCGCTGCGCCGGCTCGATCACCTCTCGCCCGAGGATCGCGCGCAGGTGGACCAGTTCAGTCAGGCGCTCCTGAACAAGTTCCTGCACGAGCCCACGGTGGTGCTGAAACGGGCTGCGCGGGTGGGGCACGGCTACGGCCTGCTCGAGGCGCTGAAGAAGTTGTTCGGGCTGGAGACCGGGGCCGGGAAATGACGCGGCGCGTGCTGCTCAGCGGGGGAGCGGGCTTCGTCGGCTCCCACGTCGCCGAGGCGTATCTCGCCGCCGGGGACGAGGTCACCGTGCTCGACGATCTGTCCACGGGTCGACGCGAGAACCTTCCGCGCGGCGTGCGCTTCGTGCATGCCGACATCCGTTCGGCCGAAGCGCGCGACCTGCTCGCCCAGGGGCGCTTCGAGCTGCTCAATCACCATGCGGCGCAGATGGACGTGCGCCGCTCGGTCGCGGACCCGCTGTTCGATCTCGACGTGAACCTGCGCGGGCTGCTGAACCTGCTCGAGGGCGCGCGGGCAGGCGGCGTGCGGCGGGTGGTGTTCGCCTCCTCCGGCGGCGTCGTCTACGGCGACGCGACGGCCCCGCCCTGCCGGGAGGGAGCCGCCAAGCTGCCCATATCGCCCTACGGCGTCGCGAAGCTCGCCTCGGAGCACTACCTCATGGCCTACTCCCGGCTGTACGGCCTCGACGTGGCCAGCCTGCGCTACAGCAATGTCTACGGGCCCCGTCAGAATGCGGAGGGCGAAGCGGGCGTGGTCGCCATCTTCTCGCGCAAGATGCTGGCGGGGGAGCCGCTCACGATCTTCGGGGACGGCGAGCAGACGCGGGACATGGTGTACGTGAAAGACGTGGCCGCGGCGAACCTCGCGGCGAGCGACCGGCCGCTGCCGCCGCCGGAGGGCCTGGATACGCGGGCCTGGAACATCGGCACAGGCGTCGAGACGTCCGTCAAGCGTCTGGCCGAGCTGCTCGCGGCGGCCGCCGGTCGGCGGCCGGCGATCCGTTACGCCCCCGAGCGGCCGGGGGAGCTCCGGCGGAGCGCGCTCGCCGTGGAGAAGGCGGGGCACGAGTTGGGCTGGGCCCCGCGCACCGGCCTCGCCGACGGGCTCGGCGTCACGCTGCGCTCCCTCGCGGAGGATTGAGGCGTGTTCCTACAGGTCGGGCGAGCGATTCCCACCACTCCCTGGGAGCTGGTGCTGACCTCGAGCCGCGAGACCAAGTTCGTGCTCGCGATCCTCGTCGTGTTCTCCCTGGTCTCGTGGTATCTCATCGCGCTGAAGTGGTGGCAGTTCCGCCGCATGCGGCAGCAGGCCGACCGCTTCATGACGGAGATCGAGCGGGCGGCCCGTCTCGAGGACGCCTACCACGCCGCCATGCGGCTCCCGTCCTCGCCCTACAACCGACTGCTGCGCGAGGGCATGCACTTCTTCGGGGAGCTGAAGCCGGGCGGCCTCAAGGCGGACGGGCCGATCGCACCGCCGCAGGCGACTCTCACGACCACACAGCTCGAGGCACTGCGAATGGTGCTCGCCAAGGAAGTGGCCGCGGAGCGGGACGCCGCCGCGCGCTTCATCCCTTGGCTCGCCACGTTCGGCTCCGTGAGCCCGCTGCTCGGCCTGCTCGGCACGGTGCTCGGGGTGATGGACGCCTTCATCGGCATCGCGGTCGGCGGCTCCGGGAACATCGCGGCCGTCGCGCCGGGCGTCGCCGAGGCGCTCGTGACGACCGTCGGCGGCCTGGCCGTCGCCGTCCCCTCCGTGATGGCGTACAACCTGTTCGTGAACCGGCTGGGCCTGTTCGCGGGCGAACTGGAAGGCTTCGCCCAGGAGATCATCGGGACGATGGCGCGCGAAGGGAGGCTGTGATGGCCGGCCTGCTGGGCGGCGGGGGCGGGCTTCGCGGCCATGGCGAGCTGCCGCTCACGGCCGACATCAACGTCACATCGCTCGTCGACGTGGCCTTCGTGCTGCTCATCATCTTCATGATCACCGCCCCCATCATGCAGGGCGGCGTGGACGTGCGGCTGCCGCGCGCCGCGGCCCGGCCGCTCGAGCCCAAGGCCGGTCTCGTGATCAGCCTGGATCGCGACGGCAAGATCTACCTCGACCAGGCAGCGCTCAGCTACGAGGACTTCCGCGCCACGTTCGGCGCGTTCGTGCGGACCAAACGGCCTGCCGGGGTGTACCTCCGGGCCGACGGACGCGTCCCCTATGCGAACGTGGTGCAGGTGCTCGCGGTGATCCGGCAGTCGGGAGTGAGCGACGTCGGCCTGGTCGCCGAGCCGGAGACCCTCGAGCGGTGAGGCGGCGGCAGCGCATCCCGGCGAACGTCGGCCTGGCGCTCGCCGCCACGCTGCTGGTGCACGGCAGCGCCGGCTTGTTTCTGTTCGCCGCGGCGGGCGAGGCGCGCCGGCCCGCGCCGCCCACGTACAAGGTGCGACTCATCGCAGCGCCAGCGCCCGAGGAAGCAACGCGCAAGGCGCCCGAGGCGCTGGAGCGGCCAGCCGAGGAGAAACCGGCGCCGCTGCCCAAGGCGAAACAGCCGCCCAAGAGCACGGTGTCCGCGGCCACGCCGCCCAAGACCGCGGACAATACCAAGCGCGAGGCGGCGCCGCGATCCACGCCGAAAGCCGCGCCGCTGCCGGGCGAGACGCCCTCCACCGGCTCCGACGTCGCCACGGTCAGCACCGAGGGCGTCGCGTTCCCGTTCCCCGAGTACCTGCAGAACATCGTGGGCCAGGTGCTGCGGCGCTGGCAGCGTCCGCTGCAGAGCTCGCCGCTCGAGGCGGAGGTGTCGTTCTTCATTCATCGGGACGGCGCGGTGAGCGATCTCCAGTTCATCAGGCGCTCCGGCAACTTCAGTTTCGATCTGGAGGCCCAGGGAGCGATCGAGGAGGCCGGTCGGTTCAAGGCGTTCGGCGCTCTGCCCGACGGCTGGAGCGCGGACGTGCTGTTCGTGCGGTTCTACTTCTCGGGGAGACGCCAGTGAGCCGGACGGCCGGACAGTCGGACCGTCGGACCGTGGCCCCCGCAAGGGCAGCAGCTCTTCTGGCGGGTGCTGTTCTGTCCGTCTGTCCGACCGTCCGACTGTCCGGCCAGGACAGCTCCGTCGTCGACCGCGGCGTCCGCGTGGGCATCATCTACCGCCCCGGCGTGCGGCCCGGCATGGTGCTCTTGCCCGGCCGGCCGGCGGTGCTCGACTCGGTGCGCGCCATCGTCGCCCGTGACCTCGACTACAGCGATCGCTTCGAGATGATCACGCTGCCCGGCGGGGACTCGATCCGCCTGGGCGCGGCGGCGAACCCCACCCGCTCGTCGGGACGCGGGCGGACCGGCGGGGGGGGCGGCGAGGCGGCGGGGCTGAACTACCCGCTGTTCCAGGCCCTGGGCGCGGACTTCGCGGTCGCGCTGGCACAGGCCACCGACACGACGGTTGTCACGCTGCACGACGTCGCGGCCGGCGGCGTGCGCCGCGAGGTGAAGAAGCGGCTGCCGCCTCTCACGAGCCCCGACTTCCGGCTCGCGGTGCATCGGCTCGCCGATCAGGTGCTGCAGGCGAGCCTCGGCGCGCCCGGCGTCGCCGCGAGCCGGCTGCTCTTCGTGATGGACGGGAAGGTCTGGCAGATCGACCAGGACGGGGCCGACAAGAGGCTCGTCTCCTCGAGCGACCGGCAGGCCATGTCGCCCGCCTGGGCGGCTGACGGGCGGCGCTTCGCGTACATGGAGTTCTGGGCGGGTCACGGGCAGCTGTTCGTGCAGGACATGGCGACGGGGAAGCGCGCCGCAGTGGTGACGACCGGCGCGGCGCTCGATTTCACGCCGGCGTTCTCGCCCGACGGCAAGACGTTGGCCTTCAGTCGCGCCATCGAGGAAGGCACCGACGTCTACACCGTCAACCTCAAGGACAACTGCTGCTTGCAGCGCTTGACCGTGGGGCGCTTTTCAGACAACTTGTCACCCACCTACAGTCCGGACGGACAGCGGATTGCGTTCGTCTCGACGCGTGCGGGGTTGCCGCAGATCTATGTGATGGCGGCGGATGGGACGGACCAGCAGCTGTTCGCGCCGTTCGACTACGGCGTCACGGGTTCGTCCAATGCGCCGGAGTGGTCGCCCGACGGACAGTCGGTCGCGTTTCACCGCGACGTCGCCGGCACGCTGCAGGTCTTCGTGCTCGACGTGCGGACGCGCACCGTACGGCAACTCACCTCGGTCGGGCGAAACGAGGATCCAACCTGGGCGCCCGACAGCCGTCATCTCTGCTTCGTGTCGGACCGCTCGGGGTATCGGCAGCTCTGGATCATCGATTTGGAAACCGGTCGTATCCGCCCGCTGCTGCAGCAGAGCGGCGCGCGGCTGCCGGCATGGTCTCCACGGCTTCCGGAGACTGCTGCTTCCACCCCGTAAACCTGGGAGAGAGGGTGACGATGAGACGCCTACCATTGCTGGTGCTGGCCGGTCTCGCGGCGGCGGCGCTCGCCGCGTGCGGCGGCAGTCCGCCGCCGCAGACTGCCCCGCAGCCCAACGCTGACTCCATCGCGGCCGCCGAGCGCGCGGAGGCCGACCGCCGGGCGCGCGAAGAGGCCGACGCGCGGGCGCGCGAGGAGGCGGAGCGGATTGCCCGGCAGCGGGCGGCCGATTCGCTCGCCGCCATGGGGCGCACGACGGAAGCCGTGCGTACGATGCTCGCGACGATGATCCACTTCGACTTCGACAAGTCGAATATCCGCCCGGACGACGCCGGCGTGCTGGATCAGAAGATCTCGATCCTGCAGGCGAATCCCAACTTGCGGATCCGGATCTCCGGGCACTGCGACGAGCGCGGGTCGGACGAGTACAACCTCGCGCTCGGCAACCGGCGCGCCACCTCGGCGAAGCAGTACGTCGTGAGCCACGGCATCGACGCGGGTCGCATCGAGACCGTGTCGTATGGCGAGGAGCGGCCGATCGCGCAGGGCCACGACGAAACGGCGTGGGCGCAGAACCGCCGCGACGAGTTCGAAATTCTCTCCGGCGGTGACGCGTTGCGGCACCCGTAGGCGGGCGTCCGTGTCGCGCCACGTGGCGTTCGTCCTCGGCCTGGGGCTCGCCGCCGGCTGCGCCCTCAAGGGGGACGTCCGGAAGGTCGAGCTCCAGGTCGCGGCGCTGAAGGCCGACGCCGCGCGCGCCGACGCCGACCGGGCGGCGCAGATCGACTCCGTGCTCAAGCTGCTCGCCGCCGTGCAGCAGGCGGTCGCGGCCCAGCAGGCCTATCTCGTCCAGTTCCGCGGCGACGTCCGCACCGACCTGGTCGGCGTGCAGCAGCAGCTCGTCACGGTGCAGGAGCTGACGGGCCAGAGCCAGCAGCGCCTCTCGGAGCTCCGGGCCCGCATCGAGGAGCGGGCCCAGCAGCCCGTCCCACCGTTGGACACGAGCGCCGTCCGGGCGCCGGTCGGTCCGTCCGGGAACCCGGCCGGTCCCGGTCCGGCGCACATGTACGATCTCTCCCTCCAGCAGTTCCGCCGTGGCAGCCTCGGCACGGCCAGGCTCGGGTTCCGTGAGTTCCTGCGTGTCTACCCCGGGGACGAGCGGGCCGCGGACGCGCTGTTCTACATCGGGGAGACGTTCGCGACCGAGAGCCCCGACTCGGCCGCGGCGGTGTATGAGCAGGTCGTGAAGAGCTATCCCAACTCGTCGCGGGCGCCGGCCGCCCTGTACAAGCTGGGTCTCGTCGCCGAGGCGCGGGGCGACAAAAAGGCGGCGCGGACGTACTATGCCAGAGTCGTCGCCGGGTATCCCCGCTCGGACGAGGCCAACCTCGCCCGCGACAAGCTGCAACGCCTGGGGCGCTGAGCGTCCCGCGCGCCCCTTCGCGCTCCGGGGGCCCCGTGCCTGACCCAGCTCCGCGCGGCGAGATGCCCTTCCTCGACCACCTCGAGGAACTGCGCTGGCGCATCCTGAAGAGCCTGCTGGTGATCGTCGTGGCCACCCTCGTCGGCTGGTTCATCGTGCAGTCGGTGGACGTGATCGCCGTGCTGAAGCGTCCCATCGCGCCGCTCCTGCCCGGCGGTCGGTTGGTGTTCACGAGCCCGACCGAGCCGTTCCTCATCACGCTCAAGTTCGCCTTCGTGGTAGGCCTCCTGTTTGCGTCGCCGTTTGTGATCTACCAGGCCTGGGCATTCCTCGCGCCCGCGCTGTACGACCGTGAGCGGCGCGTGATCGTCCCGGCCCTGTCGGTGGGCGTGGTGCTGTTTCTGCTCGGCGCCGGTGTCGCGTACGAGTGGGTGTTGCCGCGCGCGCTCGCGGTGCTGTTCAGCTTCCAGCGCAGCGACCTCGCCCCGATCATCACGGCGGACAACTACTTCGGATTCGCCGCGCAGATCATGATCGCGTTCGGGCTCGTGACCGAGCTGCCCTTGGTCGTCGTGATCCTCGCGGCCCTGGGCCTCGTCACGCCTCAGTTCCTGGCGCACAACCGGCGCTACGCCCTCGTGATCGCCGCCCTCGCCGCGGCGCTGCTCACGCCGCCCGATGCGGTCTCGATGCTGCTGATGATGGTGCCGCTCGTGCTGCTGTACGAGGTGAGTATCTGGTGCGCCTGGGTCGTCACGCGGCGTCGCGCGCGGCGCGCCCAGGCGGCCGCCCGCGCGGGGATCGTGCTGCTGGCGCTGTGCGGGCTCGGCGCGGGCCGGCTCGCCGCCCAGGGCGCGGTCCCCCGCCCCCGCAGGCCCGTCTCATCCCGGCCCGACACCACCCCGCGGGCGGGTGCGCCGGGGACGGGAGCGCCGCAGGGGCAGTCGCTCGACACCGCGGCCGCCCGCCGGCTCGGGCTGCCGACCGGTCCCACGCGCAGCTTCCCCCCGAGCGACGCCGTCATGGATTCGCTTCTCAAGCTGAAGGGGTACCGGGTCACGCAATACGTCGCCGACACGCTCGTCGTCCAGGGCGACAGCCAGACGATCTTCCTCCGCGGGGAAAGCTTCGTGGACCGCCAAGGCACGAAGCTCGAGGCGGATTCGATCCGCTATCGCGACGCGAGCTGCCGCCTCGACGCCGCCGGCGACCCGCGGCTGTTCGATCAGGGAACCGTGCTGGTGGGGGAGGGGATGCGCTACGACACCTGCATCCGGCGGGGGACGGTCCGCAGCGCGCTCACCACGTTCCAGCAGGGCGGCGCCACCTGGTACACGCGGGGCGATCTCGCCGTGGACTCGGGCTCCACCAGGGTGTACGGCGCCTCCAGCGAGATCACGTCCTCGGATCTCCCCATGCCCGACTACCACTTCGCCGCGCACGAGGTGAAGTGGCTCAACAAGAACGTCATGGTGGCGCGGCCCGCCGTGCTGTATATCCGCGATGTCCCGATTCTCTGGCTGCCGTTCATCTTTCAGGACATCCGGCCCGGGCGGCGCAGCGGCATTCTGGTGCCGCGCTTCGGGCTGAACGACCTGGTGCGGCCGACCCGCAGCTACCAGCGGCACGTCGCGAACCTCGGCTACTACTGGGTACTCGGCAATTACGCGGACCTGCTGCTCTCGGGCGACTGGTACGCGAGCCGCTACGTGTCGCTCCGCGCGCAAACGCACTACCGCTGGCTGGATCGCTTTCTCTCCGGCTCGTTCTCATACTCCCGGGTGGACCAGCTCGACGCCGCCGCACATTCGAGCCGCTTCGGGTGGCAGCACCAGCAGAGCTTCTCGAGTCGGACGCGCTTCAATGCGAGCATCGATTACGCGACGAGCGCCAGCGTCATTCAGACCAACGCCGTGGATCCCTACGTCGCGACCGCGCAGCTCACCTCGCAGGTGAACTTCGACAAGCGGTTCGATTGGGGCACCCTCAACGTCGGTGGCAGCCGCTCGCAGAACCTGGCCAACGATCTCGTCAACCAGAACTTCCCGCGTCTGAGCCTCACGCCGTCTCCCGTGAACATCACGCCGTCGATCACGTGGTCGCCGGGGTTCTCGTTCAACAACGCCCAGAACTTCCATGTGGGGCCGACGTTCCTGCTCGCCCCCGGCACGGGCGGGGCAGGGGTGGACACACTGCGGATCTTCTCCGACACCCGGCAGACGGACCTCAGCCTGCAAACACCGCTCCGGGTCGGTCGCTGGACGTGGTCGAACAGCGTCAGCGTGAGCGACCAGATCAGCAACGCCCGTCAGGAGTTCTTGATCCCGGACTCCACCGTGCCGGGCGGGGTGCGGCACCTGCTCTATGGCCAGACGTTCGCGACCGCGATCGACTGGCAAACCGGGATCAACCTGCCGCCGTTGTTCACCGGGACGTGGAAGCTGCAACCCGGCGTCTCGGTCGTGAACACGACGTCCGCCGGTCCCTTCATGATCCGCAACCAATTCTCGGACGGTCGCTTCGTGCGCCAGGGGAAGCGACTGCAGTTCGCCGCCAGCATGTCGCCCACGTTCTTCGGGTTCTTTCCGGGCATCGGGCCGCTCGAGCGGATTCGGCACTCGCTGTCGCCGCTCATCAGCTACCGCTACGCCCCCGGCGCGCAGGTCTCCGCCGAGTTCGCCCGGGTGCTCGACCCGACGGGCCAGACCCTGAACGCCCGCACCGATCCCCAACAGACTATCAGCGTCGGCCTGTCCCAGAACATCGAGGCGAAGCTGCGCCGCTCCGCGCGCGATACGTCGGCGCAGGCAACGGCGCGCAAGATCCGCCTGCTCGGCATCAACACCGACGCCGTGTCCTACAACTTCGAGCAGGCGAAGCAGCCAGGGCGGACGGGGTGGCAGACGCAGAGCATCGGCAATACGTTCGCGTCGGACTTGCTCCCCGGCTTCAGCCTGCGCACCACCCACGACCTGTGGGACGGCCCGGTGGGCCTGGCGACGTCGGAGTTCTCGCCGTTCCTCACGAGCCTCACCGCGTCGTTCTCCGTGAGCCCGGCGACGATTCGCGGGATCGCGAGACTCTTCGGCCTCGCGAAGCAAGGGGAGCCGTCCGCGACGCCGCCCGCAACCGGCTCGGGCACGCCGCCGCCACCCCCCGCGTACGGGCAGAGCTGCCCTCCGGTTTGCTCGGGCGCGGCTGGCGGGTACCGACCGGGCCGCGCCGGCGGGGGCGGACGGGGATTCGGGCTCGCCGTGGGGTACACGAGCAGCCGCACGCGCCCTCCCAAGGTCACCACCCCTGGCACCGGCGCGTTTCTGCCGAGCGCCCTGGCCAGCCAGCGGCAGGCCACGCTCAACATGAACTTCAGCCCCACCGCCCTCTGGACCGCGTCCTGGAGCACGCTGTACGACCTGAATACGCGCCAGTTCGGCCAGCACTACGTGCGACTCGAGCGGGACCTGCGCCGCTGGCACGCCAGCTTCGCCTTCGTCAAGAGCCCGAACGGCAACTTCGCGTTCAACTTCTACGTCGCTCTGATCGACCAGCCCGATATCAAGTTCGATTACGAGCAGCAGAGCCTGCAGCGCTGACGAGTGGCGGTTGTCCTCTGGGTGTGACACGGGCAGAGGTGTGCGCCGGCGTAAGCGGCGCCGCTCGCACGACTTGCCTGCAGGCACGGCGCCTGCTTAACGCTCCGCCCGAACCCTTCGTCCATGAGGATGGCATGCGCCTTCGCTCGCGATACGCCTTGTTGGCGGCCGCCGGACTGCTGAGCTTCGGCTGCCAGACCACGACGACGCCCGTCGGCACCACGCAGCCCCTGCCTGCGCCAAACGACTTGCGGTCGATCTCCCTGAACGAGGCGATCTTCCTCGAGTGGACTGACAACGCCGCCCTGTCGGATCCCGGGCGGTTTGCGTGGTACCGCGTCTACAGCGCGAGCTACGATCTCGGCCAGGGGCTGTGTGGCACCGACTGGGTGATTGAAGGCACCACGATCTCGAACGAGTTTCTCGTTGCCTTGCTCACCAACGGCGTGCCGCGCTGCTACGCGACCTCCGCGATCAGTAGCGAAGGCCTGGAGAGCGCGTGGTCTCCGCCATGGCAGGACACGCCGCGGCCCGATGCTCGGAACGTCCTCGTATACACGAACGCGGAGAATCTCGCGCAGTCGGGCTTCCGATTCTGGGTGGACGCCAACAACGACGGCGTGGCACAACCCACCGAGCTCGGCATCGTCACCAGCGGCAGCGATCCTGACAACGACGTCCGGATTGACCTCAATCCGGCCGACTCCTCGCTGTGGATCGTCCCGGTGTTCGCGGGGACAAGCGTGCAGCTGTACAGCTCCGAGCCGATCGCTGACCTCACCTCCATCGACGCTGCTGCGGCGAGCGGCTACGCGCGCGACCCCCTCCTGGCGCAGCCCGGCTTCGGGTACGTGTTCGAGATCGTCGAAGGCTTGGTGAAGCGCTACGCCGGGTTGCGTGTGACGCACGTGGGCCGGCAGTATCTGATCTTCGATTTCAGCGTGCAGACGGATCCGGGGAACCTGGAGCTGGCGCCGCCCAGGGGCCCGACGCTCACCGGGAAGCAGGTGGCAGGGTCGAGGTAGACGCCGAGACGCTGAGACGCTGGCGTCTGCCTTGGCGTCTCCGTGCTGTTCCACGTAGCTTCCTCTCGCATGCCGGTCCCTGTCACACTCGACGGACACTCCCTGACGATCGCCGACGTCGTGGCGGTGGCGCGCCACGGGGCCCCGGTGGCGATCGCGGCCGCGGCGCGGAAGGGGATCGAGGCATCGCGCCGCGTAGTGGAGGAAGCGGTGACCCGTGGGGACACGATCTACGGGGTGAACACGGGCTTCGGGAAGCTCGCGCACGTGCGCATCCCTCCGGACCGCATCCGCGCGCTGCAGCTCAACCTCATCCGCAGCCACGCGTCGGGGGTGGGCGAGCCGCTGTCCGTGGACGCCGTGCGCGCGATGATGCTGCTGCGCGCCAACGTGCTCGTGCGGGGGACGAGCGGAGTGCGGCCCGCGCTCCCGGAGCTCATCGTGGCGATGCTGAACCGGGGCCTGCATCCCCGCGTGCCGTCGCAGGGGAGCGTGGGGGCGTCGGGCGACCTGGCGCCGCTCGCGCATCTGGCGCTGGCGATGGTGGGGGAAGGCGAAGACGGGCAGGCGCTGCGCGACCGGGGCCTCGAGCCGATCGCGCTCGAGGCGAAGGAAGGGCTCGCGTTCGTGAACGGGACGCAGGCGCAGACCGGACTGGCCGCCTTGCTGGTGCACGACGCGTGGGTGCTGTGGCGCACGGCGCACGGCGCGGCGGCCATGAGCCTCGAGGCCGTGCGCGGCACGCCCGAACCATTTGACGTCCGGGTGCACGACGCCCGCCCCCACCCGCACCAGCGGCGCTCCGCCGAGCTCTTGCGCGAGCTCCTCGCCGACAGCGAGATCCGTGAGTCCCACCGCGAGAACGACCCGCGGGTGCAGGACGCCTACTCGCTGCGCTGCACGCCGCAGGTGCTCGGCGCGGTGGGCGAGGCGCTCGCCTTCGCGGAGCGGTTGGTGAGCGTGGAGCTGAACGCCGCCACCGACAACCCCCTCGTGTTCGGGCGGGACGTGCTGTCCGGCGGCAATTTCCATGGTCAGCCGATCGCCCTCGTGCTCGACGTGCTCGCCATCGGGCTCACCACGCTCGCGGGGCTGGCCGAGCGCCGGCTCGAGCGCATCGTGAACCCCGACCTCTCCGCGGGGTTGCCGCCGTTTCTCGCGCGAGAGCCCGGCGTCGAGTCCGGGTTCATGACGTCGCAGATCACCGCCGCGGCGCTCGTCGCCGACTGTCGGGTGCTCGCCACGCCGGCGAGCGTGCAGTCGGTCCCCACGGAGGGGAACCAGGAGGACGTGGTGCCGATGGGGATGAGCGCTGCCTGGAAGGCCCAGCGCATCGTCGCGAATGCCGCGCGCATCGTGGCGATCGAGCTGCTCGCCGGGGCGCAGGGGCTCGAGTACCTGAAGCCGCTGCGGCCCGGGCGCGGCGTGGCCCGCATGCACGCCGCCGTGCGCCGCGAGGTGGCGGCGCTGGACGGCGATCGCCCGCTCACGGCCGACATCGAGCGCATCGCCGGCGGCGTGCACGCCGGCCGGTTCGATCCGGAGGCGTCGTGACGGGCGCTCGGGTGATCCGCGCGCCGCGGGGACCGACTCGAACGTGCCGGGGGTGGGTCCAGGAGGCGGCGCTCCGCATGCTGATGAACAACCTCGATCCCGAGGTGGCGGAGCGGCCGCAAGACCTCGTGGTCTACGGTGGCACGGGGAAGGCGGCGCGCGACTGGCCGTCGTTCGACGCGATCTGCCGCACGCTCGTCGCGCTCGAGGACGACGAGACGCTGGTGGTGCAGTCCGGGAAGCCGGTCGGGGTGTTCCGGACGCACGCCGAGGCCCCGCGGGTGCTGATCGCGAACGCGAACCTCGTGGGGCGCTGGGCGAGCTGGGAGGTGTTTCGCGAGCTGGAGCGGCGCGGCCTCACCATGTTCGGCCAAATGACGGCCGGGTCGTGGATCTACATCGGGACGCAAGGGATCCTGCAGGGCACGTACGAGACGCTCGGCGCGGTCGCGCGGCGCCATTGCGGCGGCTCGCTGAAGGGCCGCCTCGTGCTGACGGGCGGGCTCGGCGGCATGGGCGGGGCGCAGCCGTTGGCCGCGACGATGCACGGGGGGGTGTGCCTCGCCGTGGAGGTGGACCCCGCGCGCGTGCAGCGACGCCGCGACACGCGCTACCTCGACCGTAGCACCGCGTCGCTCGACGAAGCGCTGCGGTGGTGTGAGGCGGCGCGGCGCGACGGGGAAGCGCTCTCCGTCGGGCTCGTCGGCAACTGCGCCGAGGTGCTGCCCGAGCTCGCGCGGCGCCGCTTCGTCCCCGACGTCCTCACCGACCAGACGTCCGCGCACGACCCGCTGAACGGCTACGTCCCCGCGGGTTGCTCGCTCGAGCAGGCGGCCGCGCTGCGGCACGCGGAGCCGGCGGAGTACGTGCGGCGCGCGACGGCGAGCATCGTGACCCACGTGCGCGCCATGCTGGAGATGAAGCGGCAGGGCGCCGTCACGTTCGATTACGGCAACAACATCCGCACTCAGGCCGCCGACGCCGGGCTCGAGCAGGCGTTCGAGATCCCGGGATTCGTACCCGAGTACATCCGGCCGCTGTTCTGCGAGGGGAGGGGGCCTTTCCGCTGGGTCGCGCTGTCGGGCGAGGCGCGGGACCTGCAGCGCACCGACCGGCTGGCGCTGGAGCTGTTCCCGGAGAACGACCACCTGCGCCGCTGGATCGCGCTGGCGCAGGCTCGCGTAGCGTTCCAGGGCCTGCCGGCGCGCATCTGTTGGCTGGGCCAGGGAGAGCGGGCGCGCTTCGGCTGCGCGTTGAACGATCTGGTGCAGCGGGGCGAGCTCGCGGCGCCCATCGTGATCGGTCGCGACCATCTCGACACCGGCTCCGTCGCGTCGCCGTTCCGCGAGACGGAGGGCATGCGCGACGGCTCGGACGCGATCGCCGACTGGCCGATCTTGAACGCGCTCCTCAACACGGCGTCGGGCGCGGCGTGGGTGTCCTTCCATCACGGCGGCGGCACGGGCATCGGCAACTCGCTGCATGCGGGGCAGGTGAGCGTCGCCGACGGCACGCCGTCGGCGGGGCGGCGGCTGGAACGCGTGCTCACGAACGACCCGGGGCTCGGCATCGCGCGCCACGCGGACGCCGGGTACCCCGAGGCGCTCGACGCCGCCCGCCGCCACGGCATTCGGCTCCCCATGCGCGCGGAGTCCTTTAGGGAGACGAGCGACTGAGCACGCTGCTCGCCGGCGCGCGCCAGGTCGTCACCTGCCGCGGCCCCGCGCGCGGGCGGCGCGGGCGCGAGATGGCGGAGGTCGAGGTGCTGCGCGACGCCGCCGTCGTGGTCGAGGGCACGAGGATCGCCGCGGTGGGGGCCTACCGTGAGCTGCGCGCCGCGCACCCGGGGGCGGAGCTCGCAGAGGTGCACGGCGTCCTCTACCCCGGCTTCGTCGATTGCCACACCCACGCCGTGTTCGGCGCGCCGCGACTCGACGACCACGAGCGGCGCGCTCTGGGCGAAGACTACAAGGCCATCGCCGCGCAGGGAGGCGGCATCCTCCAGTCGGTCGCCGATGTGCGCGCGCGCCCCCCGGCCGAGCTGGTCACGCTCACACGGGAGCGCGTGGCGACCCTCCTCGCCCACGGCAGCACCACGATCGAGGTGAAGTCGGGGTACGGCCTCGAGCTCGAGGCCGAGTTGAAGCAGCTGCGCGTCATCCGGGAAGTCGCGGCCTCCGTTCCGGCGACGCTCGTGCCGACGTTCCTCGGCGCTCACGAGGTACCGCCCGAATTCCGCAATCGGCGCGCGGACTACGTGCGCCTCGTGTGCGAGGAGATGATTCCCGTCGTGGCCCGAGAGCGACTCGCCGTGGCCTGCGATGTGTTCTGCGAGCCGGGCGTCTTCAGCGTCGCCGAGGCGCGGACGGTCCTCACCGCGGCCAGGCGCCACGGACTGGCGGTCAAGCTGCACGCCGACGAGCTCGACGGCTCGGGGGGCGCCGAGCTGGCGGTGGAGGTGGGGGCCGTGAGCGCCGACCACCTCGTGGCGGTGTCGGACGCGGGCGTCCGCGCGCTCGCGCACGGCGGCACGGTGGCGGTCCTGCTCCCCGCGACTCTGGTGTTCCTGGGCCGGCGCCGACCCGCGCCGGCGCGGCGGCTGGTGGAGCAAGGCGCGGCGGTCGCGCTCGCGACCGACTTCAATCCCGGCTCGTCACCGACGGTGAGCCTGCCCCTGGTCGCGGCGCTCGGCGTCTCGCAGCTCGGCCTGCGTCACACCGAGGCGTTGACGGCGATCACCGTCAACGCCGCGGCCGCGCTGGGGCTGGCGGGGGAACGGGGGCAGATCGCCGTGGGATTCGCCGCCGACCTCGTCGCGTGCGACGTCTCGGATTGGCGGGAGGTTGCGTATTGGTTGGGACCGAATCGCGTAAGCGCCGTCTGGACAGCGGGTTCTGCTTGTTTCGTCCCACGGGGCCCGATATCTTTAGGGCCTCATGTCGAAGCTTGAGAAGCTAAAAGAGAAGGCTCGGGGCCTCGAGGCGAAGGACGCGAAGGCGGCCATCGCGGCGTGGCTGGACGTCATCAAGGAGCAGGAGTCCGAGCGCGATCCCAACCCGGATCTCTCCGTCTTCAATCGCATCGGCGACCTCGCCGCGAAGGTGAAGGACTCCGCCGGCGCGGCCGAGTGGTACGACCGCGCGGTGGACAAGTACGCCGAGCTGGGGTTCCACAACAACGCCATCGCGATGTGCAACAAGGTGCTCCGGAACGCGCCCGGGCGGCAGACCACCTACCTCAAGCTCGCCAAGCTGTATGCGGCCAAAGGCTTCATGGCCGAGGCCCAGCAGAACTTCGTGACGTACGCCGAGCGGATGCAGAAGGCGGGAAAGCTGCAACAAGCGTTCGCGGCGCTGAAGGAGTTCGCCGACATCTCGCCGGAGAGCGACCACTTGCGGCAACTGCTGGAGGAGCATCTGCGCATGTACGGGGAGCCGCGGATGTCGCAGGGGCGTGCGAGCGCACCCGCCCCGGCCAAGCCCGCCCGGCCGGTCGAAGAGGACCCCACGAAGTCCGGCAAGCACAAGACGACGAGCCTCGTGTTCCTGGACGTGGACGCACCTCCGGCCTCCAAGACCAAGCCGGCGGCGCCGGGTGCGCCCCGCCGGCCGACTGCCCCACCGCCCCCGATCCGCACGCCCTCCCAGCGCCCCCCGTCTCGGGAGCCGGAGCACCTCAAGCTCATCGAGGACGTCATGCCGGATCCGGACCTGTCGTTGGAGATCGAGTCCACGAGCCTGATGCAAGACGCGGAGGCGCCGAGCTCACCGGGGATGCTGGAGGGTCTCGAGACGACGCAGTCCGAGTACGCCAGCCTGGCGGAGGACGGGCTGTCGACGCCGTCGCTGCGCGAAGAGCTGAGCGCCGACGACATCGCGCCCCTGCAGGAGCTGGAGCCGACGGTGCCGGCGGAGGTGGAGGAGCCCGCGCCGAAGCCGCGGGTCACGATGCCCAAGGTGCCGCCACGGCCGGCGCCCAAGGTGACGCCCGTCGTGCCGAAGCGACCGCCCGCGTCGCCGTTCAAGACCGCGTCGGCGACCCCCGCCCGCACGGCGGGGCCACCGCCGCGACTCACGGTTCCGAAAGTGACGCCGCCCGGGCCGAAGATCGCGCCCAGGGTGGGACCGCCGCCGAAGCCGGAGGCGCCGAAGGTCAAGCCGGTCGTGCCCAAGCGACCACCCATCCCCACGGCGCCCCCCAAGGCCGAGCCGCCCAAGCGCAAGACCGTCGTCGAGGTACCGCCCCTCGAGCTCGAGCCGGACTTCGACATCGCTGCGACCGACGGAAGCTACGACGTAGACGACGAGCCGCTCGTCGACGAGTCTCTGTCGGCGGCCGGCGTCATCGAGACGGAGGAGGACATTAAGTCCGGCTTCATCGACCTCGGGCTCGACGAGGCCGTGGGCGGGGCGGAGGAGACCGGCTCGCTCGTGTTCGCCGACATCGAAGAGGCGCCCGCCAAGCCGACGATCGAGGAGCTCGAAGGGCGCGTGGCCGACGACCCCGACGACCCGGAGGCGCACCAGGCGCTGGGCGAGGCGCTCATCGAGGAAGGCGAGCGAGAGCGCGGAATCGAGGAGTTGGACCATGCCTCCGCCGGGTACGAGAATCGGGGCGACCTCGAGCAGGCGCAGGGGCTGGTGGACGAGGTCTTGCGGCTCGACCCGAACAGCGTGCGCCACCGCCAGAAGCTGGTGGAGTACGCCTTCAAGACGGGCGACAAGGAGAAGCTGATCGACGCCTACCTCGAGCTGGCGGACACGCTGCTGCGCCAGGATCTCCCCGACAAGGCGCGGGCGGTGTACCAGCGCGTGGCCGAGCACGACCCGACGAACGAGCGTGCCAAGGCGGCGATCGCGATGCTCGCGCCCGTGGCGCCGGCGCCGCCGCAGGCGAGGCCCGAAAAGAAGGTGGCGGCGAAGGACGCCAAGATGAAGGTGCGCGACGAGGCGGAGGTCGCAGGGGAGTTCGTCGACCTGAGCGCGATGATCCTCGAAGAGGAGATGCCCCAGCGCGACACGCGCATGAAGGTCGCGGACGAGGAGCCGACGGGAGACGAGGAGCGCGATTTCCACGAGATGTTGAGCCGCTTCCGCCAGGGGATCGAGGAGAACATCGACGAGGCGGACTTTCAGTCGCACTACGATTTGGGGATCGCCTTCAAGGAGATGGGCCTGCTCGACGAGGCCATCGCCGAGCTCCAGAAGGCGCTGCGGGCGCCCGAGGGGAAGCTGCGGGTGTCGGAGGCGCTGGGCGCCTGCTTCCTCGAGAAGGGCGCGCACGTGGTGGCGGAATCGATCCTGCGGCGCTCGCTCGAGCTCCCCTCCTCGGGTGACCAGGAGCGGCTCGGCATCCTCTACTGGCTCGGGCGTGCGCTGGAGGAGCAGGGCAAGCGCGTCGAGGCGCGCGAGCTCTACGGGCGAGTGTTCGCCGTGGACATCCGGTTCATGGACGTCGGCGAGCGCGTGAAGGCGCTCGCCAGGGCCAAGTAGCGTGAGTCAGCAGCTCGCGCGCGTCTCGCTGCGCGACGTCCAGCGCCCCGTGGCGGGCGAGCTGGAGCGCGTGGTCGGGGAGCTGCGTCGCATCATCGCCGCCGACTTCCCGATCATCGTCGAGGTGAACGCCCATCTCGTGCGGATGAAAGGGAAGCTGTTCCGCCCCACCCTCCTGCTGCTGAGCCATCAGGCGGGTGGCGCCGGCGACCCACGCGCGGTGACGCTGGGGGCGGTGGTCGAGCTGATTCACCTCGCCACGCTGGTGCACGACGACTCCGTGGATCACTCCGTGTTGCGGCGCGGGATGCCCACGGTCAATGCGCTGTTCTCCCACCAGGTCGCCGTGATCATGGGAGACTATCTCTACTCCCGGGCGATCATCGAGCTCGTGGCGCTCCACGACCTCGAGCCGCTGCGCGTGTTCGCCCGCGTCACCAACGAGATGACGATCGGCGAGATGCGCCAGCTCGAGGCGCACGACAAGCTCGCGTACAGCGAGGCGGCGTACGACCAGCTGATTCGCTCGAAGACGGCGTCCCTCCTCTCCGCCGCCTGCGAGGTCGGGGCGCTGCGCGCCGCCGCGGAGCACCGCGAGGCGCTGGCGCGCTTCGGTGAGCACCTCGGCATGGCCTTCCAGATCACCGACGACCTGCTCGACTACACGGAGTCGGAGGAGGTGACGGGAAAGCCGGTCGGCCTCGATCTCAAGGAGCACAAGGTGACGCTGCCGCTGATCGCTGCGCTGGGGCAGATGGGGCAGGGGGAGCGGCGCGTCGTGGCCGACCTGATGGTGGCGCCCGACCCCCCGGACGACCTTGTGGGGGAGGTGATCGGGCTCGTGGGAGCGGCCGGTGGTCTCGACTACGCGCGGCGGCGTGCGCTGGAGCGTGCCCAGCTCGCGGAGGCGGAGCTCGAGGTGCTCCCGCCCACGGCCGCGCGCGAGGCACTGCGCGACAGCATCGCGTATGCGGTGGAGCGCCGCAGTTAGGCCGTGGCGCGGGGTGATCGTGGTCCGCTATTTTACTTCTGGTGGCTCGGGGGTGGATTCGTCCTCGGCGGGCTGTTGCACTCCGCCATGCGACGCTTCCTGCCGCAGGGGCCGGCCAAGGAGATCTTCACCTGGGCGGTGACCCCCACCATCGGGCCGGTCCACATCGACCTGCTGGTGGTGTCGATCACGCTCGGTCCGATCGGGCTCGACGTGTCGCTGATGGCGCTCGTGGGCGTAGTGATCGCCTACTTCTTCGCTCGATCGATCTTCTGACGCGAGGCACGTATGTTTGGGGACCTGTCGTTCAGCCACATCCTGATCCTGCTGCTCGTTCTGGTGCTCGTGTTCGGCGCGAAGCGGATCCCGGAGATCGGCTCGTCGTTGGGTCAGGGGATCAAGGAGTTCAAGCGGAGCTTGAAGGACGTCGTGGGCGACGAGCCGGCCGCGCCACGCACCGCTCCGCCCGCCTCCACTTCGTCCTCCCTCCCCTCGGGCGGGGAGCCGAAGCGCCTCAACCAGTAGCGGGAGGGGAGATGCTGGGCAACCTGAGCGGCGGCGAAATCCTCATCCTGCTGCTCGTCGTGCTGCTGGTGTTCGGGGCGGGTCGCCTGCCGGAAGCCGGCAAAGCGGTGGGCAAGGGACTGCGCGAATTCAGCCGCGCCCTGAACGAGGCACGGGACTCTATCGAGCGGCCAGCCGAGCCGCCGCGGGACGCGCGTCCCAAGCGGCTGGTCGACTAGCGTCGACTCCCTCTCCGGGCCGCTTTACGCGCCGGTCGCGCTTTGCGGCCGAAACACTTCCTTGCGCCGGTCCACGATCTTGGCCTGCGCGCGCAACGCCGTGACATACGCCTGAATTCGTGCCTGGCGCGCCTGGTCGAGCATCGCCTGGCGCTGCGCGTCGCGTTGCTTGAGCCAGGCCGCCGAGTCGGCCGGCACGCGCGCCAGGGACTGCACCAGGAAGAAGCCCGTCTGGCCCGCGAGGAGGCCGCTCGTCTCACCCGGCTTTAGGCCGAATGCCGCGCCCAGCACCAGCGGCTCCACGCTGAGCTTGGCGGGCGGCTGCAGCCGCGTGAACGGGCCGAGCTTCTCCACCGCGAGTCCGGCAGCGGCGCCCGCTCGCAGCAGATCCTTCGCTCCCTTGAAGCGCGCCGCCAGCTGCTCGGCGCGTTGCCGGGCGATCTCCTTCTTGCGCTCGGAGCGCGCCCGCTCCAGCACCCGGCCGCGGATCTCGGCGAGCGTGGGGACGCGCTCGGGCGTGAGCGAGTCGAGCCGGAACACATAGTAGGCGGCCGGCCCCTCGATCACCGGGCTCGTCTCGCCCGGGGCGCGTCCTTCGAAGGCCCACACGCTCACGTCGGGCACGGCCCGCCCACCGAGCAGCAAGCGCTCGCCTTGGACGAGCGTGGGCGCCCGCTCCACCGCCAGGTGGAGCCGATGGGCCGCGCTGTCCAGCGCGCCGGGCTCGGTGCGCTCGGCCGCCAGCCGGTCGAGCGAGTCGGCGCGCGCGTCCACCGCGTCCAGGTGCGCACCCTGCAGGACGACGGGGACCAGAATGTGGCGCACGCGCACGGAATCGCCCCGCGCCGCGTCGACGCGGATGAGGTGGTATCCGAAGCTCGAGAGCACGGGCTCCGAGACCTGGCCCGGGGTGAGCCCCCTGAGCCCCTTCAGGAACAGCGGGTCGAAGCCGCTCGCCTCGGGGCGGATCCAGCCGAGGTCGCCACCCTTCGCGCCCGAGACCGAATCGGCCGACTCGCGCTTCGCGACCTCCTCGAACTTTGCGGGCCCCTGGGCGGCCTCGACGCGCAGCTTGCGCACGCGCGCGCGCGCCGCCGCGCTGTCCGCGGCGTCGGGCACGCGGGGCACGGCGACGAAGCTCAAGGACGCCGTCGCGCGCTGCGTGAACGCGGCGGCGTGCGCCCGGTAGTAGCCCTCCAGCTCGGCATCGGAAACCGGGGTGTCGGCATCGGCGATCTGCTCGGGCCGCACCGCGAGCAGGGCGATGGTGACGGCCTCGTGCTGGTCACGGTAGATGCGCCACAGCTTCGCGTCGGAGACGTAGACGTCGGCCGTCACGTACTGCGCGAGCTTCAACTGAGGGATCTGGTCGCGATAGCGCGCTTCGAGCTGCTCCAGGAATCGTGGGTCGCTTCCCGAAGCGAGAAACCGCTGCCACTTGCTGATGTCGAACTGGCCGTTGGTTTGGAATTCCGGCGCGCCCATGACCTCGGGCGGCGGAGAGCTGCGCGCCGCCTGGATCACCTCTTCGTCGCTCACGGTGATGCCGAGCCGCTTGTACTCCTGCTCGAACAGGAGCTGCTGGACGAGCTGCTGCACCACTTGATCCGAGATCTGCTGCTCGTCTTCACGCGTCAGCGGGGCGCCTCCCTGACGCCGGTACTGGCCAAGCGCGGCTTGCAGCGCCTGCTGGTACTGGGGCGCGTGGACGGCCCGGCCGTTGACCTTGAGCACCACATCCGCCCCACCGTACTGCCCGCGGCCCGTCACGCCCATCCCCACGTCGAACACGAGCCACCCGACGAACGCGAAGGCCAGGATGTAGAAGATCCACTTCGCATTCTCGCGCATCGCACGCAGCATGGCGCACCGAGCTCCGGGTGAGAGGGGGTCGAAGGGGCATAAGTGTAAGAGTGGCAACGGGGGAACTCAAGCGAAGTCAACGGTTTCCGATTGACACTGGCGGCCGGAATCTTATCTTCGTCCAATTCCCACATAGACTTAGGCCGTGGCCTACACCAGTGAGATTGAGAAGCTCGAGAAGCGATGGGCCGAGAACCCCAAGGGTCGGAACTTCGCGCCCTTGGCGGATGCCTATCGTAAAGCAGGGGAACTAGATAGGGCGATCGAGCTGTGCAAGTCCGGGCTCGAGCGGCACCCCGACTACGTGAGCGCCCACATCGTGTACGGGCGCTGCCTGGTAGACCAGAGGCAAGACCGTGCCGCGGGTGAGGTGTTCCAGAAAGTCCTGACGCTCGATCCCGAGAATATCCTCGCGTTGCGTGTCCTGGCGGAGATCTGCGAGCGGGGCAAGCGCTTCGACGAGGAGGTCGGCTGGCTCGCGAAGCTCCTCGCCATCGATCCCATGAATGGCGACGCGGCCGAGGCCCTCGCGCGGGCGAAGGGCAAAGCCGCGGCGGCCACGAAGGCGACGGAGCTGATCGTCCCTACGGTCGCTCCGGCCCACGCCGCTCCCGCACGTGCGGCTCCCACGCCCCGGCCGGCTTTCACTGCTGCACCCAAGGTTGCCGCCCCCGCCCCCGCCCCCCGGCCCGCCCCTCGGGCAGCGGCCGCCGCGAGCGCCGCTCCCGCTGCGCCTGCAAAACCCGATTACGTCATAGAGCACGGGTCTCTGGCGGAGGCCGAGCTCCCCGTCGCAGCGCCCAAGCCGTCGGACGACATCGAGACGTTCGACGGTGCGATCGGGTTCAATACCGTGGCGCACGACGCCGCGAAGGCGGAAGGGTTGGAGGTGCAGGAGGACGTCGTCCTCAAGCCGCAGAAGCTGGACGTGGAGGGCCTCGCCCCGACTCAGTACGAAAGCGGCACGTCGCCCGATGAGGACCTGCCGCAAGTGGACCTCCCCCTCATCATGCCGGAGGACGTGATGCCTGCCGCGAGGCCACGTGCTGCGGCGCCGCCACCACCCGCTCCGTCTCCGCGACCTGCTCCATCCCCGCCGCCGCCCCCGTCCCCACCCCAGCCCCCGCCCAAGGCGGCGACTCCGGCACCGGCCGCGGTGGTCCTGTCGGATGACGACGGCGCGGCCGATCAGGCGGCGCTGTCCCGGGCAGCGCCGGTGCTGACCGAGACGATGGCGGAGCTGTACATCAAGCAGGGGCACACCGAGGATGGCTTGCGCGTCTATCAGGCGTTGCTGGCGCAACGGCCTGGGGATGTGAAGCTCCGGACCAAGGTGGACCAACTGATGGGGAAGGGGCCACCTCCCGCTCGCAGCGGTCAGTCGGCGCAAGCGTTCCTGCGGAGTATTCTCGTGCGGCGCCCGGTGCGGGGAGAGGCTTCGTCCCTCGAGCAGGCGTTCGCCGCGGCGACGCTGGAGCCGGAGCTGCCGGTGCTGGGAGAAGCGACGCGGCCGGCGAGCGACACGATCTCGCTCGATGCCGTCTTCGGGGAGGAGACGGCGAGACCCTCACGATCCGAGACGCTGCCACCCCCTGGTAGTGCCGCCCCGCAACCCGGAGGTGGGGAGGCGGGGGGCGCGGGGGCGGGGGGGGCCGCGGGGGCGGGGGGGGCCGCGGGGGCCGTTGCGGGGAGCCCAGGGAGTGCCACTGGGGGCTTCTCGTTCGACCAGTTCTTCAGTGGGGGTGCCGAAGGGACGGCGGGCGCGGGTGGTGGTGAGCCACTGGCCAAGGGTCCGGGCCGGCCCTCCGGTGGGAAGGGTCGACCGCCGGTCGAGGACGAGGCGGCCCTCGACCAGTTCCAGGCCTGGCTGAAGGGCCTCAAGTCCTAGTGCACATCGCCGTGCTGAACGGCCCCAACCTCAATCTGCTGGGAGAGCGCGAACCGGAGATCTACGGTCGCGCCACCCTGGCGGAAATCGAGGCGTCGACCCGCGAGCGGGCCCGCGCGCTCGGCGTCGAGTGCAGCTGGACGCAGACGAACCACGAGGGTGAGCTGATCGACGCGATCCAGGGGCTGCGAGGTCGCGCCGACGGGGCGCTCGTCAACGCCGCGGCCTTCACGCACACGAGCTTCGCGGTGCGGGACGCGCTGCTGGCCGTGCGCCTGCCGTTCGTGGAGGTGCACCTGTCGAACATCTTCGCGCGCGAGCCGGAGCGGCGCCGCTCCCTGCTCGCGGACGCGGCGGTCGGGGTGGTGGCGGGGTTCGGTGCGGACAGCTATCGGTTGGGACTCGAGGGCCTGGTCGGTTATCTCGCGTCCCGCCATGGGAGCTGATCCGCGGCACGCGCGGCACGAGGCGCTCGCGCGGGCGCTGGAGGCGGAGGGGCTGGATGGCGTGCTGGTCACGTCGCGCGCCAACATCCGTTATCTGACGGGCTTCAGCGGCTCGGCGGCGCTGGTGGCGGCGACGCGGGCCGACCTCCTGCTGGTGACCGACTTCCGCTACGATGAGCAGGCGCGCGCGGAAGCGGCGGCGGTGGCGCGGGTCGAGATCGAGAGCACGAGCGTGTGGGAGCGGCTCTTCAAGGAGTTGGCCACGCTCGGCTCCCTGGTGGCGGTCGGGTACGAGGCGCACGCGCTCACGGTGAAGGACGCCGAGCGGCTGACGGAAGGCGGCAAGCCGTGGCGCTGGAAGCCGACCACGGAGCTGGTCGAGCGGCTGCGCGTGCGGAAGGATGCGGGTGAAGTGGCCGCGATCAAGAGCGCGGCGGTGCTCGCGGGAGAGGCGCTCGCGGGCACGCTGCGGCACGTGCGGCCGGGGCTGACCGAGCTCGAGATCGCCGGGCTCCTGGAAGGGGCACTGCGGCGCCTGGGGAGCGAGGGCCATCCCTTCCCGACCATCGTCGCGTCGGGGCCGCGCACCGCCCTGCCGCACGCGCGCTCCAGCCGTCGCACCGTGGCGGCCGGGGATTGGCTGCTGCTAGACTTTGGCGCCCAGGTGGACGGCTACTGCGCCGACATCACGCGTACCGTGGTCGTGGGCGCGCGGGCGACCGAGCGGCAGCGGAGTCTGTACGCGCTGGTGGAGGAGGCGCAGCGGCGGGCGCGCGCGGGCGTGCGGGCGGGGATGGCCGGGCGCGAGGCGGATGCCCTGGCGCGCGACCTGATCGCGGCGCGGGGTTTCGGCGACGCATTCGGACACTCACTGGGCCACGGCATCGGACTCGAGGTGCACGAGGCGCCGCGGCTCGCGAAGACCAACGCAGATCCGCTGCCTGTGGGCGCCGTCGTGACGATCGAGCCGGGTGTGTACCTCGCGGGCCAGGGCGGCGTGCGGATCGAGGACGACGTGCACCTGGCGGCCGCGGGACCCGAACTGCTCTCGGACGGACGCAGCGAGCTCGTCGAGCTGGATTGACGGACACCTTCACCCGGTAGTCTATTTGCCCCTATGAATCTCGACATCATCGCGCAGCTGGTGCAGATCCTGAGGGACGCTCCGGAGCTGGGCGCGATCGAGGTTCGCCGGGGGCTGTTCGGGACCTGGTCGTCGGTCCGGGTGTCGAAGGCCGGGCATTCGCCGAATGCCGGAGGCGGCCACATCGTGGTCACCCAGGCCCCGGGCGCCGCCCCCCTGGCCCCGACGGCCCCCGGGGAAGGGGCCGCCCTCCCGGCCGCCCCAGCCAGCAAGCTGCTCGAGATCAAGTCCCCCATGGTGGGGACGTTTTACTCCGCCCCCGAGCCCGGCGCCCAGCCGTACGTCAAGCTGGGGAGCCGCGTTGCCGCGGGGCAGGTGGTGTGCATCATCGAAGCGATGAAGATCATGAACGAAATCGAGTCCGAGGTCGCCGGCGTGGTGCGGGAGGTGGCAGTCGAGAACGTGCAACCGGTCGAGTTCGGGCAGGTTCTCTTCCGAGTGGATCCACATGGCTGACGCCCCTTCCAGCAACGCCCCGACGTTCAACTTCAAACAGGCGATCACGCAGATGGTCCAGCGCAACGCGTCGGACCTCCTGCTCAAGGTCGGCCGGCCCGCGACGATTCGCGTGAACGGCGAGCTCGCCGCGCTCAACACGGCCCCGCTCAAGCCCGAGGAGCTGAAGTCGCTCGCCGAGCAGATCATGACGCCACGGCAGGTGAAGGAGTTCGCCGAGCACAAGGAGGCGGACTTCGCGATCGGGGTCCCGGGTGTGGGGCGGTTCCGGACCAACGTGTACCAGCAGCGCGGCACGGTCGCGTTCGCCTTCCGGTCGATTCCCTACGAGGTCAAGCAGATCAAGGAGCTGAATCTGCCGCCGGTGCTGGAGGAGATCGCCCTCAAGCCGCGCGGCTTGGTGCTCGTGACCGGCGTGACGGGCTCGGGGAAGTCCACCGCGCTGTCGGCGATGGTGAACCACATCAACCTGAACCGGCGCGTGAACATCATCACGATCGAGGACCCGATCGAGTTCCTGCACCGCGACAACCTGGCGAACATCTCACAGCGCGAGGTGGGGAACGACACGCTGTCGTTCAACGCGGCGCTGCGGCACGTGCTGCGGCAGGCGCCGGACGTGATCCTGATCGGCGAGGTGCGGGACCTCGAGACGCTCGACACCGCGCTCAAGGCCGCCGACACGGGCCATCTCGTGTTCTCGACGCTGCACACGACGGACGCCACCCAGACGATCACCCGGGTGATCTCGTTCTTCCCGCCGCACCAGCACGACGAGGTCCGCCACCTCTTGTCCACCGCCCTCTCGGCGGTGGTGTCACTGCGCCTGGTGCCGCGCAAGGACGGGCGGGGCCGCATCCCGGCGTCGGAAATCCTGATCAACACGGCCGCGGTCCAGGACAACATCCGGGACCTGTCCAAGCAGCTCAACATTCCGGACCTGATCGCCGAAGGGTCGGTGCAGTACGGCATGCAGTCCTTCGACCAGGCGCTGCTCGCCTGGTACCAGGCGGGCGTCATCAGCTACGAGAGCGCGATCTTCTACGCCACGAACCCGAGCGAATTCGCGCTCAAGGTGTCGGGCGTGGATTCGCAGGGGAGCAAGCTCGGCGGCACCGCGCCCGCCGGGATCGAGCTTACACCCTGATGTTCAAGAAGGTGCTCATCGCGAACCGCGGGGAGATCGCCCTGCGGGTGATCCGCGCATGCAAGGAGCTGGACATCGAAACGGTCGCCGTGTACTCCGAGGCCGACCGGGAGTGCCTGCACGTGCGCTTCGCCGCGGACGACGTCTGCGTCGGGCGGCCGCCGGCGCGGGACAGCTACCTCAACATTCCCCGCATCATCGCCGCGGCGGAGATCACGGGCGCCGACGCGATCCACCCGGGTTACGGCTTCCTGGCGGAGAACGCCGAGTTCGCGAACACGGTGCGGGCGTCGAACATCGCCTTCATCGGGCCCACGGCCGAGCAGATCGGTCAGATGGGCGACAAGGCCGCAGCCCGCAAGCTCGCGCAGAAGCTCAAGGTCCCCACCGTCCCCGGCTCTCCCGGGCCAGTGGAGTCGATGGAGGAGGGGCTCAAGGTCGCCCAGAAGCTCGGGTTTCCCGTGATCATCAAGGCGGCGGCGGGCGGGGGCGGGAAGGGGATGCGGGTCGCGCCCGACACGGAGCAGTTCGCCCAGGCGTTCGGCCTCGCCAAGCAGGAGGCGCTCGCGGCATTCGGGTCGGACGAGGTCTACATCGAGAAGTACCTGTCCCGGCCGCGCCACATCGAGATCCAGATCATGGGCGACATGCACGGGAAGCTGATGCATCTGTGCGAGCGCGACTGCTCGGTCCAGCGCCGCCACCAGAAGCTGATCGAGGAAGCGCCGAGTCCGGCGGTGGACGTGACGCTGCGGGAGGACATCGGCGACGCGGCGGTGCGGCTGGCCCAGGCGATCGGCTACGTCGGCGCCGGCACCGTCGAGTTCCTGCTCGACGAGGACGGGTCGTTCTACTTCATGGAGATGAACACCCGCATCCAGGTCGAGCACCCGGTCACCGAGATGTGCACGAACTTCGACCTGGTGAAAGAGCAGATCCGCGTTGCGGCCGGGGAGCCGCTGTCGTTCGTGATGAACGGTCACCGCCTGCGCGGCCATGCCATCGAGTGCCGCGTCAATGCGGAAGACCCGGCGCGCAACTTCCAGCCGTCGCCGGGCACGATCACGGCCTACCATCCTCCCGGCGGCCCGGGGGTGCGCGTGGACACGCACATCTACGCGGGGTACACCGTGCCGCCCTACTACGACTCGCTGCTGGCCAAGGTGATCGTGCACGGCAATACGCGTGCGGAGGCCCTCGCCCGTATGCGGCAGGCGCTCGACTCGTTTATCATTGAAGGCGTGACGACGACGATCCCCTTCCTGGGCCGGGTCCTGCGCCACCCCGACTTCATCGCCGGCACGGTGGACACGATGTTCCTCGAGCGCGAGCCGCAACTCCTCAAGAACCCGGCATGAACGTCGCCGTCTACTTCACGCCGCTCGGCCTGAACGCGGGGGATCTCGCCGGCCGGGGCGTCGTCGTCATCGACGTGCTGCGGGCCACCACCAGCGTGATCACGGCCCTCGCGAACGGGGCCAAGGCCGTGATCCCGGCGGCGACCTCGGAGGAAGCGGTGCGCCTGGCGTCGAACCTGGAAAAGGACGGCGTGCTGCTCGCGGGCGAGCGCAAAACTCTGAAGATCGAAGGGTTCGCGCTCGGGAACTCGCCCGTCGAGATGACCCCGGCGGCCGTCGCCGGCAAGACGCTCGTGCTCACGACCACGAACGGCACGCCGGCGCTGGTGGCGGCGCAGGGGGGCGCCCCGGTGCTGGTCGGCGCACCGGTGAACTTCAAGGCCCTGGCCGCGCGGGCGCGCGCGGTGCTGGTCGAGCGCGGCGAGCTGATCATCGTCTGCGCGGGCCGCGAGAAGCAGTTCGCCCTCGAGGACGCCTACGCAGCGGGGCGGCTCATCAAGGCCATCCGCAAGGGGCTCCGCAAGCTCGCCCTGAACGACGCGGCCACCGCCGCCCTGGCGCTGACGCAGCAGTTCACCACCTGGGTGGAAGCGCTGGAGCACTCAGAGGCCGGCCGCCAGCTCACTGAGGCGGACCTGGCAGGTGACGTGGCCTTCAGCGCCCAGGCGGACCGGTTCGGCGTCGTTCCGGTGTACGCCGACCGGCGCATCACGTGAACCCGAAGGCGCGCCGGGAGCTGCTCGGGATCGGCGCGCTGGTCGTGGGGCTGTTCCTCGGCCTCACGCTGTTCCGCCTTCCGATCACGGGGAGCTGGGGCGAGCGGGTCGGGGGCCTGCTGTGGCGGGTGTTCGGAGTGGGATCGGTGCTGGTCCCGGCCATGGGGGTCGGCTGGGCACTCGCGGCATTCCAGCGGCTCGGCAGCCTGTCCGCGGCCCGCGCGGCCGCGCTCGGCGCCGGGCTCATTCTGCTCGTTCCCTACGGCATCGGCACCGTCACGGGGGTGGGCGTGCCCGGCGACTCCGCAGCCTGGACTCCCACGGCGCAGCTTGTCGGCCTGCTCCCGGCCATGCTGGCCCGCACCGTGCATCGCACCGTGGGCACGGCTGGAGGCGTGCTCGTCGGCGTGTTCGCGCTGTCGGCGCTCGGGATCCTCACGGTCGGGTGGCACCCGCTCGTCGTCTTGAGAAGCCGGGAGACGGGAAGCGAGAAGCGGGATGCGAGAGGCGGGATGCGGGATGCGAAGAGACCGGTGCAGCCATCGCGCTTGGTTGAGCTCGACGAGGCCGAGCGTGAGCGGAAGATCGCAGCGCTGACGGCGGCCAAGGCCCGAAAGATGAAGCCGACGCATCCCGCATCCCGCATCCCGCATCCCGTTCCCGCAGGCGTGCTGATCCCGCCGATTGACTTGTTGAATCCCGCGCCCCCCGAGGACGGCGAGGCGGGACTGGCGCAGATCGAGCAGATGGGGCAGAAGCTGATCGAGACGCTGCACACGTTCCGCGTCGAGGGCGCGATCGCCGGGCGGACCGTCGGTCCCGTAGTCACGCAGTACGAGGTGGCCCCGGGGCCCGGCGTGAAGGTCGGGCGCATCGCGTCGCTCGCGGACGACCTGGCGCTCGCGATGCGCGCCCCCTCGCTCCGCATCGTCGCGCCCATTCCCGGGAAGGC
>QHUR01000009.1 GCA_003221995.1 Gemmatimonadota bacterium
GTCCTGGAAGCGGCGCGGGCCTATCTGCGGCGGCGCTAGGGAGCGCGCACCGCCACCGCCTCGAAATCGAACGTCACGCGGTCCGCCACCTTGACGCTCCCGCCCGGCCCGCCGCGGAAGGGCCGCATGCCGAAGTCTCGCTGCTTGACGGAAAACCCGCCTCTCGCCCGCACCGTGTCCGCGCCGATCTCCACCTTGACGTCCACCAGCACGACGCGCGCCGCACCATGCATGGTGATTTCGAGCTCAATGTGGAACCCCGAGTCGATCGGAACGGCGCTCAGCGACGCGAACGTCATCTCGGGAAACCTGTCCACGTGGAGCACTTCCGTCCGCATGGCGGCGGTCACCTTGCGGATCTCCTCCGTGTCGGGGGGCGTGAGGACTTCCAGGCTCTCCGCTGGGACCGTGATCTCGACGTGCGAGGAGGCCGGCGTGCCCGGGTAGCGGACCAGCCGCCCGGAGAACGCCCGCGCGCGGATCACGTGGTCGTGTCCCAGGAAGCCGAACAGGCCTGCCTTGCCGGTCTTCACCTCGAAGCGGCTCGCCGGTGAGACGACGTACACGACGGAGTCTCCGACCCCGCCCTCGGCCTGCGCGGCGACGGGGACGGGCAGCGTGAGCAGGAGCGTGACGGTGAGAAGGCGGATCAGGAGGCGGGGCCGAGGCCCAGCTCGGCCTCCAGGAACTCGCGCGTTCCGGCGGGCCCCGTCAGCTCGAGGCTCACGGGGCCGTGATCGGGCTCGACGATCAGCTGAAACGAGAGGAAGGGGCAACAGGCGCGCTCGGTCTCAATGAGCGCGGCGAGCGACACCATGAGGTCGGCCGATGGCTCGAAGCACAGGCGGTAGCCGTTGGGCAGCGGGCGGCGGTCGCGGCCGTGACGGCGCAGCAACTCGAGCACCTCGTGGCGCCGCTCGCGGAGCTCGGCAGCAGAGAGTGCGCAGGCGACCGGCGACTGCGACGTGGACGACCCCGTGCTCACGCTGCGTCCGCTCCGGCGGTCGCCATCCGGCGGGGCGTCAGGACCGCGAGCACGGCGGCGGTGAGGAGCAGGGCCGCGACGTCGCCCCAGAGATGCCCGATCTGGCTCGGGTCGGTGATGGAGTGGTACGCCATCACGCCGGCGTGAACGATGCTCGACCACACGGTGAACCAGATGAGGCTCAAGTTGCGCAGCGGATCGCGGGCGGCGAGCAACAGGAAGACGCCCAGCGTGACATAGATGCCGAGGATCATTTGTAGGTAGGCCGGCTGCTCGGGTTGCCAGGCCCAGCCGCTCGGCCACACGCGGTTCAGGATGAAGATGCCGAAGATGAAGATGAGGCCGAACACGGTGAGCGCCGGCCGCAACAGGGGAGAAGGAGACGAAGCGTTCATGGAGTCCTCACGAGGTAGTCGTGCGCGGCGACGATCTGCCAGCGTCCGCCCCGACGGAGCCACGTGTCGGTGAAGCGGTAGCGGCGGTCGAATGGTCCGCCGGCGCCGCGGCCGCGGACGATCAGCCATCCCGTGACAACTGCCGTGCTCCCGAAAGGGTGCACCTGCATGGCTTCGTTGTGCGCTGCCTCCACTGTGTCGGGCCCGGCGACGATGTCGCGCAGCAGGGCGTCGCGACCCACCATGCGGTCGTCCTCGGTGTAGATGAACCCGTCCGCGAGCAGGCGGCGAAACACCGTCGCGTCGCGCCGGATCAGCGCCGCGGCCCAGTCATCCTCCAACTGGAGCAGCGCGCGCGCGTCGGCATCCTGCATGCTGGGGCTCTGCGAGGAGACTGCGAGCAGCACGGCGAAGTGAAGGGGATTCATCCTACGCCATGTAGAGTTCCCATGCGATCCGGTCGGGGTCTTTGAAGGCCACGTACCGCTTTCCCAGAGTCTCATCCTTCTTCACTCCGGTGTTCTCGATTCCCGCCTGCGTCAGGGCCTTGGCGACGCGGCCGAGTTCGGCCTCGTCTTGGCAAGCGATGGCGAGATGATCGAGGCCGACGCGAAGAGGATTGAAGCGGTCGCCCTTCGGTGTCCCCCCCACCGGAGCCCGGATTCCGACCGCCGTGTTTCCGGCCAGGATGATCAGGAGGTCCGGTTGCTCGAGGGCGATCGGAAACCCCAGCGTCTCCGTGTAGAACTGCTTGGAGCGGCGGAAGTCGGCAACGCGAAGCGTGACGTGGTGCACGCCGGGTGTCTTGATGTTGATTCCCATGAGTGAACCTCCTCAGAATTCGCGCTTCTTCATCTCCGAGAAGAAGTCGCGTCGCTCCAGGTCATCGTCGGTGGTCTCGGGAGGAAGCGTCTTATCGTACTGACGCTGCACCTTCCGCTTGGCCTTGGCTGCTTTCGCGGCGTTCTTCTTGATCAAGGCAGCGAGCTTCTGTTCGTCGCTCTTTGACACCCGGGTACTCCCATGTCAGAGGGTTGAACTGATCAGGCGAATCCCGCGTACAACCTACATCCTACCGCCCGTCCCGGGCAGCTCCCTCTCCAACTCGCGTTGACCCCTCCGCTTCCACCCGGGTACATTCCCGCGCGTGCCCCCTGCCGACACGCTGCACGCCCGCGTCGAGCGCGCCCTCTCGGGAGTCCAGAACCCCCGCGTTGCCCAGAACGTCGTCACCGCCGGCATGGTCCAGGACCTCGCCGTGGACGACCGGGGACAGGTGATGTTCACCTTCCTGCTCTCCGCCGAGGACCCGGGCACCCTGGCGCGTGACGCGCGCAAGGCGGTGCAGGCGGTCGCCGGGGTCACGGGCGTGAAGATCACCGTCGCGGGCGGGGGCGCCCCCGCGCGGGGTGCGGGCGCCCGTCCCGGGCTCGCCCCCGGCGCCGCCGCCGTTCCCCCGCCGCCCACGCCGGTCGAGCTGCCGCACCTCGGCAAGGTGCTCGCCGTCTCCTCCGGCAAGGGCGGGGTGGGCAAGTCCACCATCTCGGTGAATCTCGCCACCGCACTCGCGCTCCAGGGCCGGCGCATCGGCCTCATGGACGCCGATATCTACGGGCCCAACATCCCGCGCATGATGGGCGTGGACCGGAAACCCGAGGTGCGCGGCGGCAAGATCCAGCCGCTCGAGGGCCACGGCGTGAAGCTGATGTCACTCGGCTTCATCGTGGAGCGTGACTCCCCGGCGATCTGGCGCGGGCCCATCATCATGAAGGTGATCCAGCAGTTCTCGCGCGACGTGGAGTGGGGCGAGCTCGACTGCTTCATCGTCGATCTCCCGCCCGGCACGGGCGACGCGCAGCTCTCGCTGGTGCAGACCATTCACCTGCGCGGCGCGCTCATCGTGACGACGCCGCAGGAAGTGGCGGTGGGCGACTCGCTCCGGGGTGCGAAGATGTTCGAGCGCGTCGGCGTCCCGGTGATCGGTGTGGCCGAGAACATGAGCTACTTCGTGTGCCCGCACTGCGGTGAGCGCACCGAGGTGTTCCGCGCCGGAGGCGGGCAGCGGCTCGCGGACGAGCTGGGCGTCCCGCTCGTCGGCCGGGTGCCGCTGCAGGCGGGGATGTCGGATCTCGCGGACCTGGGCCGGCCGATCGTGGTCGCGGAGCCTGGCTCCCCCGCGGGCGTGGCACTGCGCGAGATGGCCGAGCGCGTGGCGCAGCTGCTGCAGTGACGTGCGGCTCCTCTGGGCCGCGCTGTTCCTGCTTCAGAGCCCTACCGCCCCCGGCGCCCCCGGCGCCCCCGGCGCCCCCGAGCTTGTCGGTCGGCCCGAGCTCCGAGCCGGCCTGGACACGTTGTATGGCGGTGGCTTCCCGGCCGCGGCCGCCCACTTCGCCGCGCTCGCGGCGGAGGACACGACCGATCCCGCGCCCGTCATTTTCGAGGCGGGTGCCTACATCTGGTGGGCCGCCGCACTCGAGAACGACGGCTACGAGGCGGGACGCATCGACTCGCTGCTCGACCTTGCGATGGCGCGCGCGCGCCGCCAGGCGGCGGTCCCCGCGCGCGACTTCTGGGTCGGCACGGCGCTCGGCTACCGCGCCCGTCAGCGCGAGCTGCGCGGCCATCCGTGGGCCGCGGTAAAGGACGCCAGGGCGATGCACGACGCGTATCGGCGCGTGCTCGCCGCGGACTCCGCATGCACCGACTGCTACCTCGGGCTGGGCGTGTATCAGTACGGGCTTGCCCGCGCGAGCGCACTGGCCCGCTTCGTCGCCAGGCTCATCGGGCTCGGCACGGGAGACGTCGCGACCGCAATGCGCTATCTGCGACGCGTGGCGCACGACGGTGACCTCGCTCAGGTGGAAGGAACGTGGGTACTCGCCGCCGCCCTGGTGCGCGAGGCGGCGCGCGATCCCGGCGGCAAGCCCGTGCTCGAGCGCGAAGCCCGCGGCTATGTGGAGCGGCTCGCCGCGCGCTATCCCGGCAATTCCGTGTTCCAACGCTTCCTGACAGAGGTGCCGGCGCCGGCCCCATCACCGTGACCACCCTCGCGCGCCCGGCCGGCACCCTCACCGTCGGTCCGCTCCGGCCCGTCATCCTGCGCCTCGCCGCGCCCGCGGTGGCGATGATGGCGTGCCATTTCTGCTTCAACCTGATCGACAGCATCTGGGTGGGGAGGCTCATCGGCCCCGCGGCGCTCGCGGCGGTGTCCACGGCCGGGTTCTACGTCTGGATCCTGCTGGCGCTGGGGGAGATGGTGGAGGTCGGGCTGATCGCGGTCGGCGCGCGGCGCCACGGCGAGGGACTCCCCGACGCGGCGGCCCGCGCGGCCGGCGCCGCCGTGCTGTATGCGCTCGCCGCGGGCGCGGTCGTCAGCGCGCTCGGCCTCGTGCTCGGCGACCGGCTGTTCCAGCTGATGACCGTGCCGCCCGATGTGGCGCGACTGGGTCACGATTACCTGGCGACCTGGCTCGTCGGCGGGGCGCTCGTGT
Source organism: Gemmatimonadota bacterium (assembly GCA_003221995.1). GTDB lineage: Bacteria > Gemmatimonadota > Gemmatimonadetes > Gemmatimonadales > GWC2-71-9 > AG29. Next base: position 4,872 of record QHUR01000009.1, read on the forward strand.
TCGGGTTCTTCGCCGTCGAGGCGACGTTCCGCGCGTCCGGAGACACGCGTACGCCCTTCCTGTTGCTCGCCGCGTCGGTGCTGCTTTCCGTCTGCCTCGATCCGCTGCTCATCGCTGGCGTCGGCCCGTTCCCGCGGCTCGGCGTCGAGGGCGCCGCCACGGCGTCCGTGATGGTGCGGGGCGGCGGGTTTCTGATCGGCATCGGCATCGCGCTGCGCCGCAGGTTGATCCGGTTCGATGCCCCCGACTGGGCCACGGTCCCGACCATGCTCCGCGTCGGGGCGCCGCTGTCGCTCGCGGGGGTGCTGCTCTCGGGCGTGTACATGTGGCTCACCCGATTCACGTCCCGGTTCGGTACGCCCGCTCTCGCGGCGCTGGGCGTGGGACACAAGGTGGAAGGGCTGGGGTTCATCGCGATCTCGGGGTTCGCCCTTTCGGCCGCCGCGCTCGTGGGACAGAACTTGGGCGCCGCTCAGGAGGGCCGCGCCCGGCAGGCGGTGCGCCTCACCGTCGACTACTGCCTGGTTGTGACCACGGCGACCGCGATCGCGTTCCTCGCGATACCGAGTACGCTCGTGAGCCTCTTCACTTCGGATGCCGCGGTGATCGCGGACGGCGCCCTGTACCTGCGGGTGATCGCCTTGGCCCAGATCGGTCAAACGTTCGAGATCATTCTGGAGGGTGCGCTCGCCGGGGCGGGGTACACCTTCTGGCCGCAGGTCGTGAGCACCGTCCTCACGCTGTCGCGCGTGCCGCTCGCCGCCTGGTGGTCGGGGCCGATGGGCCTGCTGGGTATCTGGCTCGCGCTCTCGGTCACGGCCGTGGCGCGCGGAGTCGCGATGACGTTGTTCTGGACGCGGGGCGCTTGGACCTCACCCCCTCGCTGAGGTATGGCGCCCCTGATTACGCTGCTCACCGACTTCGGCACCTCGGACAGCTACGTGGCCGAGGTGAAGGCGGTGCTCCTGTCGCGGGCGCTCGGCGCCGCGCTCGTCGACGTGACCCACCAGATCCCGCCGGGCGACGTACGCTCGGCGCAGTACGTCCTGGCGCGCGTGTGGCACCGCTTCCCGGAGGGGACGGTGCATCTCGTCGTCGTGGATCCCGGCGTGGGGACGAGTCGGCGGGCGCTGGCGGCGGAGGCGGCGGGGCACTACTTCGTCGCGCCCGACAACGGCGTCCTCTCGCCGCTGCCCGCCGACGCGCGCTTCTTCGAGCTGCCGGTGCCCCCGGGGGCGGCGCCCAGCTTTCACGGCCGCGATTTGTTCGCGCCCGCCGCAGCGGAGCTGGCGACTGGCACCGCGCTGGCGCACTTGGGCTCGCCCATCGCCGACCCGTACCGTGTCCCGCTCCCGGCGCCCCACTTCGACGGGACCGCGGTGCGGGGCGAAGTGATCTACGTAGACCGGTTCGGCACCCTGATCTCCAACATCCCAGGCGGGCGGGTGGAGCCCGGTGTGCGCATCAAGGTGGCTGGCACGGAAGTCGGGGTGCTGCGTCGTACGTTCGGCGACGTGGAGCGCGGGCAGCTCGTCGCGTTCGTGGGCAGCGGCGGGGCGGTGGAGATCGCGGTGCGGGACGGCAGTGCGGCGAGACTGCTGGGGGTCGGCGTGGGAGCGGAGGTGAGAGCCTAGGCGATTACCGCTTCTCGAGTCCCCCTGACGGTGTCGGAATCCTCACCTTCGCCATCACCTTGTCGGCGAAATCAGCGGACGGCGCGAGTCGCGCGAGCTGTGCCAGCTCCCGGAAGAACTTGCGCTCCCGCTCGGCCGCGGCGAGGCAGTCGGCGCACTGCGCGAGGTGAATCGCGCGCGTGGCGCCGAGCAGGCCCGTGGCCCACTGCTCGACTTCGTCCGGAGTGAGGTGCTGCAGGGGATCGGTCATTGTGCCCTCCTACGCCCCCCGGCGGGCCCGGGTTTCATTCCCGCCGGTCCTGGAGATGGACCCGCAATTCGTTGCGCGCCCTATGGATATACGTCTTCACCGTGCCCAGCGGCAGGTCCAGGATGCGGGCGATCTCCTCGTAGGAATGCCCTTCCACGTGCCGCAGCAGGATGCAGGCGCGGTACTCGGGTCGCAGCCGCCCGATGGCGCGCTCGATGGCGCTGCCCAGCTCGCGCGCCTCGACCTCCTGGAGCGGGTCTTCCCCGCGGCCATCGAGCTGCAGGGCGGTCGCGGCTATCTCGTCGGGCGTCGTGGCGTGCGGCGACCCGTCGATCGACAGAGTGTCGAGGTCGCGCTTGCGCAGGTGATCGATCGCGGCGTTGTTCGCGATCTTGAAGATCCAAGAGGAGAACTTGAACTCCGCGCGGTAGCTGGCGAGGCCGTTCAGCACCTTGACGAACGTTTCCTGCGCCAGGTCCTCGGCGAGGGCGCGGTCGCGCACCATGCGATACAGGAGCGAAAACACCGGTCGCTCGTAGCGGCGCACCAGCTCCCGGAACGCCGGCTCGTGACCCTGCTTCGCCCACTCGACGAGATCCTGGTCGCTGGCGCCGGTCAGGTTGGCCGGCCTATCTTTCGCGCCTATGACGCCGTCTCCTTCTTCCGAGGTGGTCCGGGCCGCGCGAGGGAGTGCGGCGGACGGCGAGATCAAGCGGGCCTACGTCCGCCGGATGTTCGCCGCGGTGGCCCCGCGCTACGACCTCCTCAATCACCTGCTCAGCCTCAACCTCGACCGCCGCTGGCGCCGCGCTGCCGTGGCGCGACTCGGCTGGGAAGCGAGACCGGACGGCGTCTATCTCGACCTCTGTGCCGGCACGATGGACCTGGCCGCCGCGCTGGCGCGCGAGCCCCGGTTCCGCGGCCGGGTGATCGGCGCCGACTTCGTCGTGCCGATGCTCGCGCTGGGTCGCGGCAAGTCGGCCCGCGCCGCGCCGGTGGCGGCGGACGCGCTACTCCTGCCCTTTCCCGACCGGGCGTTCGATGGCGCGCTCGTGGGGTTCGGGGTGCGCAACCTGACGGACCTCGACGCCGGGCTGCGGGAGACGGCGCGCGTCCTCAGGCCGGGCGCGCGCTTCGTGGTGCTCGAGTTCGCGACGCCGCGCTTCGCGCCGCTCCGCGCGATCTACCTGCTCTACTTCCGTCGGGTGCTCCCGGCGATCGGGCGCGCGGTGTCCAAACATAGGGATGCCTATACCTACCTGCCAGAGTCGGTGAAGACGTTCCCCGAGCCCGAGGCGCTCGCCGCCCGCATGCGCGCGGCCGGCTTCGCGGACGTGCGCTTCGAGCTCCTGGCCGGCGGGATCTGCGCCGTCCACCATGGCACTCGATAACCTGCGCGCCTTCGTCGGCGCGATCGACGCCGCGGGCGACCTGCGGCGGGTCGCGCATCCCGTGTCCGTGGACAAGGAGATCACCGAGATCGCGGACCGCTGCATGAAGTCGGCGGGCGGGGGGCCTGCGCTCCTGTTCGAGCGCCCCACGCTGCCGCAGGGGGGGGCGTCGCGCTACCCGGTCGCCGTCAACCTGTTCGGCTCCGAGAAGCGCATGGCACTGGCGCTGGGCGTTCCGTGCCTCGACGAGATCGGCGGGCGGATCGCGACGCTTCTCAACGTCAAGGTCCCGGACACCCTGCTGGGCAAGCTCGCCATGCTCCCCCAGCTCGCCGAGGTCGCCAAGTTCCCACCCAAGGCCGTCGGCGGCCGCGCGCCGGCCCAGGAGATCGTCGTGCGGGACCGGGACGTCGATCTCTCGCAGTTCCCGATCCCCGTCTGCTGGCCCGAGGACGGCGGCCCCTACATCACGCTGCCGGGTGTCATCACGCGCGACCCGAAGACGGGCGTGCGCAACGTGGGGATGTACCGCATTCAGGTGATCGCCCCGAACGAGCTGGCGATGCACTGGCAGCGGCACAAGGTGGGGGCGGCCCATTGGCGCGAGATGGCGGCGCGGGGGGAGACGATGCCCGTGGCCATCGCCCTGGGCGGCGATCCGGCGTCGATCTACGCCGCGTCGGCGCCACTCCCGCCCTCGATCGACGAGTTCCTGTTCGCCGGATTCTTGCGGAAGGAGCCGGTCCGGCTCGCGAAGGCGATCACCTGCGACCTGGAGGTGCCGGCCGAGGCGGAGCTCGTGCTCGAGGGCTACGTGGACCCGCGGGAGGAGCTCGTCCTCGAGGGACCGTTCGGCGACCACACGGGCTTCTACTCGCTCGCGGATTACTATCCCAAGGTGCACGTCACGGCGGTGACGATGCGCCCGGAGCCGATCTGGCCCCATACGATCGTGGGCCGGCCGCCGATGGAGGACTACTGGCTCGGTCACGCCACGGAGCGGATCTTCCTGCCGCTCTTGAAGCTCACGCTGCCCGAGATCGTCGACCTCCACATGCCCCCCGAGGGGATCTTCCACAACCTCGTGTTCGTCAGCATCGACAAGCAGTACCCGGGCCAGGCGTACAAGGTGATGAACGGGCTGTGGGGGCAGGGGCTGATGTCGCTCGCCAAGGTGATCGTCGTCCTCGACAAGGACGTGAGCGTGCGCGACCCCAAGGAGGCGTGGTGGGTGGCATTGAACCACATCGATCCCGAGCGCGACGTGCGGTTCAGCATGGGACCGATCGACGTGCTCGACCACTCGAGCCGCGGCTTCACCTACGGCTCGAAGATGGGAATCGACGCGACCCGCAAGTGGAAAGAAGAGGGCTTCACGCGCGAATGGCCGGGGAAGATCGTGATGGACGAGAAGACGAAGCTGCGGGTGGATGCGATGTGGAGGGAGCTTGGCATCGAGCTCTGAGGTGCGTCGCGAGGGCCAGACCTTCGCCGGCGAGTCGCTGCTCGTCCGCTACGTCAACTTCGTCAAGCTTCCCCATACGATTTTCGCGCTGCCGTTCGCGCTGCTCGGCGTGGTCGTGGCCTCCTATCACGCTGCCGTCACGTGGCGCACGCTGGGACTCGCGGTGCTCGCGTTCACCTGCGCCCGCTTCGTGGCGCTCGGCTTCAACCGCATCGCGGACCGCGCGCTCGACGCGAGGAACCCGCGCACGCGGGCGCGCGAGCTGCCGTCGGGGCGGCTGACGCTCGGCCAGGCGTGGGCCGCGGTCGTGGTCGCCGCCGCGCTGTTTCTCTGGGCCGCATGGGCGCTGAACCCCCTGTGCTTCGCCCTCGCGCCCGTCGCCCTCGTGTTCATCTCCGGCTACAGCTACGCCAAGCGCTTCACCCACTGGTCGCACCTCTGGCTCGGCCTCGCCGACGGCATCGCGACGCCGGCGGGGTACCTCGCCGTCACGGGGCGATGGAGCGAGCCGTGGTGGCTGTTGCCGGTCGGGGCGCTCGTGGTCACGTTCTGGGTCGGCGGGTTCGACGTGTTCTACGCGCTGCAGGACGAGGATTTCGACCGCGCGGAGCGGCTCAAGTCTCTCGTCGTGCGGCTGGGGCAGGGCCCGGCGATTTTCGCCGCCAAGCTGCTGCACGGACTCGCGCTCGTGGCGCTCGTCCTGTTCGGGCTGGGCGTGGGGTTGGGCGTCGCCTACTACGCGGGGGTGGCGATCGGCGCGGCGCTGATCGTCTGGGAACACCGGCTCGTGCAGCCCGGCGATCTGTCACGCCTCGACGCGGCGTTTTTTACCGCCAATGGGATCGTGAGTATGGTCGTGCTTCTCGGCGCGATCGTGGATCGGGTGCTGTGAAGAAAAGGCGTGGGGAGTGGGGAGTGGTTCGTGACGGTGTGAACCGTCGCTCCGCCGGGGTCCGCAAGGTACCACTCCCCACTCCCCACTCCCCGGCGCCACCGGGCCCTTCCCGGCACCCGAAACGAAGCCCCACACCCAATAGGCGCGGGCGGTGACGAAGCTTCCCGTCATTCTTGCGATCACCGGCGCCTCCGGTGCCGTTTACGGCGTGCGCTTGCTCGAGGTGCTCGCCACGCACCACGTGCCGACCTGGCTCATGATCTCGAGCCACGGCTGGCGGCTCCTCGCGGAGGAGTGCGGCATCAAGGACGACCGCGAGCTGAAAAGCGCGACGGGCGGCGAATGGGCGAGCGTGCGCGTGTTCGACGACAAGGACCGCGGGGCAGCGCCCGCCTCGGGCTCCGCCCGGAGCACCGGAATGGTGGTCTGCCCCTGCTCGATGGGTACCGTGGCGGCGATCGCGCACGGGACGAGCCGCTCGCTGATCGAGCGCGCCGCCGACGTCGTGCTCAAGGAACGGCGCACGCTCGTTCTCGTCCCCCGCGAGACGCCGCTCTCGCTCGTGCATTTGCGGAACCTGACGCTCGCCACGGAGGCCGGCGCGATCGTGCTCCCCGCGGCGCCGGGGTTCTATCACAAGCCCAAGCAGGTCACGGACCTCGTGGACTTCGTGGTGCAACGGACCCTCGACCACCTCGGCCTGGAGATCGAGCTCGTCAAGCGGTGGGAAGGCAAGTAGTTCGGCGGCGATGAGGCTTGGCATCATCTCCGACACGCACGGGCTGCTGCGACCGCAAGTGTTCGACGTGTTCAAGGAAGTCGATCACATCCTACACGCCGGGGACGTGGGGAAGTCGGAGATCCTGACCGACCTGGAGACGCTGGCGCCCGTGACGGCGGTGTACGGGAACGTGGACGACCGCGAGCTGCGCTCCCGCCTGCCGCAGGTCGCCGAGGTCGAGCTGGACGGCTTCGCGATCGTGGTGACGCACGGCGATCAGTTCGGCCACCCGACGCCGCACAAGCTGCACGCCGCGTTCCCGCGAGCGGAGATCGTCGTGTACGGGCACACCCACATGCCGCTGCTCGAGCTGGTGGACAAGACCGTGACCGTCGTGAACCCCGGTGCCGCGGGGCCGGCGCGATTCCGGCTCGCGGCCACTGTCGGGATCATGGAGCTCGAGGCGGGGATTCCGCCCAGGGCGCGGCTGGTGAAGCTGTGACCGAGCGGCGCTACCGCTGGCACCGCGGGCAGAACGTCGTCGCCCGGAGATCGATCGTGTGCGTCGTCACGAGCTTCTTGCCACACCGCACGCACGGCTCGCCCGCCCGCCCGTACACCTTCAGCTCGAACTGGAACCGCCCGCGCTCGCCCACCCCGGTGCGATAGTCCCGCACCGTGGTCCCGGATGAATTGACCGCGCGCTCCAGCACGTCGCGGATCGCGGCGTGCAGCCGCGCGAATTCGTCGAGCGAGAGCTTGTGGGTGCGCTTCGACGGATCGATCCGCGCCTCGAACAGCGCCTCGTTGGCGTAAATGTTTCCCACTCCCGCGAGGCGACGCTGGTCCATGATCGCCTTCTTCACCGCGGTGCGCGTGCCCTTGAGCCGCTCGGCGAACACGAAAGGCGTGAACGTCTCCTCCAGCGGCTCGGGGCCGATGCGGTTGCTATACGCCGCCCAGCCCGGCTCGTCCAACAGCCACACGGTCCCGAGCCGGCGCACGTCACGGTACAGGAAGTAGCGGCCGTCCTCGAGGGTGCAGGTGAGCACGGCGTACTTCGTCTCGGCCTTCGTCGGCGGTCGGTCGTACACGATCAGCGAGCCGGTCATGCGCGGCTGCACGACGAGGCGGTGACCGCTCGCGAGGCGCAGCACGGCGTGCTTGGCGCGGCGGCTCACTTCCTCGACGGCGTTCCCGGTGAGGGTGCGCAACAACCGGGGCTTCGAGACGCGGCGCAACACGTCGGTCTTCTTGAGCCGGGCGCGCACGATCTTGTGGCCCTCGAGCCGCGGCCCGATCTCCCGGACAATCGTCTCGACCTCAGGCAGCTCCGGCACGCTGCAACTCCCGCCACCCGATGTCCCGCCGCCAGGTCTTCCCCTGGAAGGAGATGCGCTCGCACAGCGCCGCGCCCCGGGCCGCCGCCTCCGCCACCGTGTCGCCGAGCCCGGTCACGCCGAGCACGCGGCCGCCGTGCACCCGCAGGGTGCCGTCCGGGTCGCGGTAGGTGCCCGCATGGAACACGAGCGCGTCGGCGGGCGGCTCCTCGGGCAGCACGATCGCGGCGCCCACCTCGGGCTGATCGGGGTAGCCCCGGGCGGCGAGCACCGTGCACACGGCCGCGCGCGCGGCGGGGAGCGTCGGCCGCTCGGGCCGCCACCCGCCTGTGGCGATGGCCGCGAGCGCTCCCCCGAGCGCACCCGGGGGCAGCACCGGGAGCAGGGCCTGCGCCTCGGGGTCGCCGAAGCGGCAGTTGAACTCGAGCACGTAGGGCGTTCCGTCGGCCGCGATCATGAGACCGGCGTAGAGCACGCCCTGGTACGGCGTACCCCGGGCTGCCATCTCGCGCAGCGTGGGCACCAGCACCTCGCGACGCACCCGCTCGATCAGTTCCTCGGTCGCGAGGCTCACCGGGCAGTAAGCGCCCATCCCGCCGGTGTTGGGCCCCGTGTCGCCATCGCCCAAGCGCTTGTGATCCTGCGCCGCCGGCAGGATCTGGACCTGCTCCCCGTCCGTGAGGGCGAGGACGGAGAGCTCCTCACCCTCCAGAAACTGCTCGATCACGATCTCGCGGCCCGCGTCGCCCAGCCGGCCATCCGCGAGCATCGCCCGGGCGCTTGCCGCCGCCTCGTCCCGCGTCGCACAGATCACGGCGCCCTTGCCGCCGGCGAGCCCCGAGGCCTTGACGACGAGCGGCACGGCGTGGCGGGCGATGTAGGCGAGCGCGGGAGGGAGCTCGGTGAAGCCGTGACTCGCCGCGGTCGCGACGCCGGCGCGGCGCATCACGTCCTTCGCGAACGCTTTGGACGACTCGAGCCGCGCGGCCGCCTGCGTCGGTCCGAACACCGCGCGGCCCGCCGCGCGCAGGCGATCGACGAGCCCCGCGGCGAGGGGCGCCTCGGGACCCACAACGGTGAGGTCGATCTTGTGCTCGACGGCGGCCGCTACGAGGTCGTGCACCGCGGTGGCCGGGATCCTGAGGTTGCTGCCGTGGCGCGCGGTGCCCGGGTTGCCTGGGGCGGCGAAGAGGGTCGCGTCGGGGAGGTCGCGCTGCAGCGCCCAGCAGAGCGCGTGCTCGCGGCCGCCACCCCCGACGACCAGGACCCTCACTTCTTCTTCAAGGCGTCCGCGAAGGCCTGGGCCGCCCGCTTCGCGGTGTCGACCACGTCGTCCACGACCGCTTTCGCTTCCTTCATGTAGTGGTCACGCGCCTCGTCGATGTCGGGCTCGATGGGGCGCCGCTCGGCGTCGGGTCCGCGGCGCGTGTACTCGCCCCCGAGCACGCGCTCGTAGTGGCCGGCTTCGATCCAGCGCTGCAGCTCCGCCGCGCGCAGCGTGTTGAAGGGGTGGGAGGCGCCCAGGGTGTTCAGGATCTTGAACACGCGATCGAGCGCACCGCCGGTCTCCTCGTACTCCTTGGCCTGGACGAGAAACGTGTTCAGGTCCATCTCCGCCATGTCCCCGCCGCCCGCCATCTTGAGGAACATGCGCAGCGAGGCGCTCGGGTCCTGACTCGCGAGCAGCCCCGCGCGGTCCGAGGACAGCTCGCTCTTGCGGAACCACTCGAGCAGGGCGAGCTGGATCGGGAGCAGCGCGATGCCGGCGAGGAACGGGAGGAACCCGAGGCTCACGTTGAGGATCAGCACCAGGAGCGTGTGGTACAGCGCATGGCCGCTCATCACATGCCCCACCTCGTGACCCAGGAGCGCACGCATCTCGTCGTCGTCGAGCAGCTTCAGGGCGCCCGAGTTGATCACGATGAACGGCCGCTCCATCCCGTACGCGCCCGCGTTGACGAACGGCGTTTGGGAGATGAACAGCTCGGGGCGCGGCTCCCAGTCCATCGTGGTAAGCACGTCGGTGTAGAGGGCGTTGAGGCGGGGGAACTGGCTCGACCCCACGCGCACGGCGTTCGCCTGAAACAACAGGCGAATGCCGCGCTCGCCCAGGAAGCCGACCACCTTCTTCACGACTTCGTCGAACCCGGGCACCGAGCGCAGCGTCTGCAGGGCCGCACGGTCGGCGGAGTGCTCCCAGGTGACGGGGGCGATCCCGGTGAGGACCTTGCGGGGGCGCTGGGCCGGGACTCCGGTCGGCTCGGTCATACGGTGCTCCTACTATGAATGTAGGCTCTCAACTACGCGGGGCGTCGCCCCATGTTTCGCGAGTGAACTCGCGGCTCGGCCTCGGCCAGCGAACTCGCGTCGGCACGCTTCTTTAGCAGACGATGCCGAGCCGCGGCTTCAGCCGCGATATCGGGCGGGGCTCCCCTCGCCTCATCCAGCTCCCGCGAGCGCCTGATCGAGATCCGCGATCAGGTCTTCCACGTCCTCGATCCCGACGGAGAGCCGCACGAGACTGTCGCTCAGCCCCATCTTGTCGCGCAGCGTCTGCGGGACGCTCGCGTGCGTCATCGTGGCGGGGTGCCCGATCAGGCTCTCCACGCCGCCCAGCGACTCGGCCAGCGCGAAGATCCGGGTGCGCTCGACGAAGCGCCGCGCCCGCTCCAGGCTCCCGAGCTCCAGGCTGATCATGCCGCCGAACCCTTTCATCTGGCGGCAGGCGAGCTCGTGCTGCGGGTGCGACGGCAGGCCGGGGTAATAGACCCGCTGCACCTTGGGATGGTGCGTGAGCCACTCGGCGATGCGGCGTCCGTTGACGTCGTGCTGCCGCATGCGGAGCGCCAGCGTCTTGGTGCCGCGCAGCGCCAGCCAGCAGTCGAACGGCCCCGGCACCGCGCCCGACGCGTTCTGGATGAACCCGATGCGCTCGGCCAGGTCGTCGCGGTTCACGACCAGCATCCCCCCCACCATGTCGCTGTGGCCGTTCAGGTACTTGGTGGTCGAGTGCAGCACGATGTCGGCACCGAGCTCGAGCGGGCGCTGGAAGCAGGGCGTGGCGAAGGTGTTGTCCACGACTAACAGGGCGCCCGCCCGCTGCGCGACCTCGGCCGTCGCCCGGAGGTCACACAGTCCCATCATCGGGTTCGTGGGCGTCTCAGCGAAGAGCAACCGGGTCTCGGGTGTGACCGCCGCCGCGATGGCATCCGTGTCCGCGCCATCCACGAAGGCGAACGCGAGGCCGAGCCGGGCCCACACGTGCGTCATCTGGCGGTGCGTGCCGCCGTACACGTTCTCCCCGGAGACGACGTGGTCCCCTGCCGACAGCAGCTTCAGCACCGCGTCGACCGCGGCGAGGCCGGAGCCGAAGGCGAAGCCGTGGCGGCCGCCCTCGAGCGCCGCGACGTTCCGCTCCAGCGCCTCCCGCGTGGGGTTACGCGTGCGGGCGTATTCGTATCCCTTGTGCCGGCCCAGGCCGTCCTGCACGTAGGTGGAGGTTTGATAGATCGGCGTCATCACGGCGCCGGCGAGCGGGTCGGGGACCTGGCCGGCGTGGACGGCCCGGGTAGCGAAGCGGCGGGCTAGGTCGTCCTTGAGAACCTCGGTCATGGCCGGAACGTAAGGGCGCCTTTCGCGCCGAGCAAGCGACCTATACGTTAGCGGAGATGCCCCAGCCCAACGCCATGCACTGCCTCGTTGTAGACGACGAGCCGCGGCTGCGCCGCGTGCTCGTGCGCCTGCTGGAAGGCGAGGGGTTCGTCTGCCGGGAGGCGGGCTCCGGCACCGAGGCGCTGGAGCTGATGCGGCACGAGCCCGTGCCGCTCGTGATCTCCGACCTGCGGATGCCGCAGATGGACGGCGTCACGCTGCTGCGCGAGGTGATCAGCCGCTGGCCCGACACGGCGGTCATCGTGGTGACGGCGGTGGCCGAGGTGGAGAGCGCGGTCGCCTGCCTGCAGCTGGGCGCACTCGACTACGTCGCGAAGCCGTTCCACCTCGACGAGGTGCGCGCGCGGGTGATGCAGGCGCTCGATAAGCGGCGTCTCATTCTCGAAAACCGCATGTACCAGGAGCAGCTCGAGCAGCGGGTGCAGGAGCAGGCGCGCCGCATCGAGGAGCTGTCCCTCGAGCGCCTGCAGGCTCTGGTCCACGCGCTCGAAGAGAAGGACCCCTACCTCCGCGGCCATTCGGTGCGGGTGGCGAACTACGCGTTTGGGATCGGCCGGGAACTGGGGCTCGCGCCTGCGGCGCTCGACTTGATCTCTATGGGCGCCGAGCTCCACGATCTCGGGAAGATCGGCGTCAGCGAGGCAGTGCTACACAAGCCGGGGAAGCTCACCGACGTCGAGTACCGGCACATCATGGAGCACCCCGTGACCGGGGCGCGGATCCTCGGCCCCCTGATGCGCGATGCCCCGGTTGCACTCGCCATCGTGCGCTCCCACCACGAGCGGCTGGACGGGAAAGGGTTCCCCGACGGCCTGAAGGGGGACGAGATTCCGCTCGAGGTCCGCATCGTCACCGTCGCTGACTCGTTCGACGCGATGACGAGCCTGCGCCCCTATCGGCCGGCGCTGTCCGTGGCGAACGCGATGGACCAGCTCGAGGAAGGCAAGGGCCGGCAATTCGACCAGGGCGCCGTCCAGGCGTTCCTCCGCGCGTTCCCCGACGCCGCGTCGCTCCCCGTCGCCAGCCCGGAGGCGCGTCCGCTGCACCTCCCCACCCCGGTCGCGGTCCGACGCAGCTGACGCGCGTCCGATTGACGCGCCCCACTCCGGTTCCTACGTTGCCCCCATGTCCGACACCCTCATGGTCGGCGTCTCCGGCGTGCGCGGGATCGTCGGCAAGGACCTCACGCCGGAAGTCGTCGCGCGCTGGGCGATGGCGTTCGGTCTGTGGGCCCGGGAGCACCGCCCGGCCGTCGTCGTCGGACGCGACGCGCGGCCTTCGGGACCCGAATTCGCGCAGGCCGCGATCGCCGCGCTGCGCCGCGCAGGCTGCGACGTGATCGACGTCGGGCTCGTCCCCACGCCCACCGTGCAACTCGCCGTCGAACACCATCATGCGGGCGGCGGCATCGCGATCACGGCGAGCCACAACCCGATCGAGTGGAACGCCCTCAAATTCATCGGGCCGGACGGCATCTTTCTTGATGGGGACGCCGGCACTCGCGTTCGCGCGCTGGCGGACAACGACACGGGAACAGGCCGGGGAAGGGGAAATCCTAAAGGACTCCCTGGCGGTCGAGGGGCACGGGGACGGGTCAGTGCGGATCCCGCGGCGATCGAGCGGCACCTCGAGGGTGTGCTCCAACTGGCGGTCGTCGATGTCGAGCGGATTCGAGCGCGTCGCTTCACCGTGGCGCTCGACGCGGTGCGGGGGGCGGGCGGCGCCATCATGCCGGGGCTACTGGAACGGCTGGGCTGTCGCGTCGTGGGGGTGAACCTCGAGACGGACGGTCGATTCCCCCGCGCCCCGGAGCCCGTGCCCGAGAACCTGGGTGAGCTCGCGGCGCTGACGCGCGGGAGCGGCGCGCACGTCGGCATCGCGGTCGACCCCGACGTGGACCGCCTGGCGATCGTCGACGAGAGCGGCACACCGATCGGGGAGGACTACACGCTGGCGTTCGCGGTGCGGGCGGTGTTGGAACCCGGGAAGGGGGAAGGGGGAAGAGCGAAGGGGAACACCGTCGTCTGCAACCTCTCCACCAGCCTCGTCGTCGAAGACGCGGCGCGGGACTGCGGAGCGACGGTTGTGCGCACGCCGGTGGGGGAGGTGCACGTAGCCCGCAAGATGGTCGAGCTCGGGGCGCCGATCGGGGGGGAAGGGAACGGGGGGGTGATGTACCCGGCGCTGCACGTGGGACGGGACGCTCCCGTGGCGGCCGCGCTGCTGCTGGCGCTGCTCGCCCGCACGGGACGGCGGGTGAGCGAGTGGGTTGCGGCCGCGCCCCGTTATGCGATCGTGAAGGCCAAGCTGGAACGCGGAGCGCGCAACGCGGAACGGGGACTGGACGACGTGTACGCGGCCTTGCGCAGCCGCTTTCCGGAAGCGAGCGCCGACACGCAGGACGGCCTGCGGCTCGCCTGGCGCGATCGCTGGCTGCACGTGCGGCCGTCCAACACGGAGCCGATCATCCGGCTGATCGCCGAAGCGCCGAGCGGCGCGGAAGCCGAGCAGCTCGTCAACGAGGGACGACTCTCATGTGCGGCATCGTAGGCTATACCGGAGCGCGCCAGGCCGCGGAGCTGCTGCTCGAAGGCCTGAAGCGGCTGGAGTACCGGGGGTACGACTCGGCCGGCCTTGCGCTCGTGCACGACGGCCAGATCGAGGTGTACAAGGCGCCGGGGAAGATCAGCGTGCTCGAGAAGGAGCTGGGTGCGCGCCGGCCGGCGGGCACGACCGGCATCGCGCACACGCGCTGGGCGACCCACGGAGCGCCGAACGTCGTGAACGCCCACCCCCACACCGACTGCGGCGGCACGGTGGCGCTGGCGCACAACGGCATCATCGAGAACGCGGGCCCGCTGCGTACCGCGCTGACGAAGCGCGGCCACGTGTTGCGCTCCGAGACCGACACCGAGGTGCTCCCCCACCTCATCGAGGAGCTGCTCGCCAGGGGCGCCAGCCTGGTCGAGGCCGTGGCCGGGGCGCTGCACCAGGTGGAGGGCACGTACGGGATCGCGGTGGTCTCGACGCGCGAGCCGGACACGATCGTCGCCGCCAGGCTCGGCTCGCCGCTGCTCGTGGCGATCGGGTCGGGGGAGAACTTCGTCGCCTCCGACGCCTCCGCCGTGCTCGCCCACACGCGTTCGGTCGTCTATCTCGACGATGGGGAGATCGCGGTGGTGCGCCCCGGCGACTACCGCATCCTGGACCTCCACGCGGTGGAGAAGGAGAAGGCGGTCACGCAGGTCGACTGGGACCTCGCCACCATGGAGCGCGGCGGCCACGCGCATTTCATGCTGAAGGAGATCATGGAGCAGCCGGAGAGCCTGCGGAACACACTCCGCGGGCGGCTGCTCGAGGAGGAGGGGACGCCGCGGCTGGGCGGCCTGAACCTGAGCGACGACGAGCTGCTCCAGGTGAACCGGATCGTCTTCACCGCCTGCGGCACCTCCTGGCACGCGGCCTTGATCGGCGAGTACATGATGGAAGAGCTGGCCCGCATCCCCACGGAAGTCGAGTACGCCTCCGAGTTCCGCTACCGCAACCCGATCGTGGACGAGCACACGCTCGTGGTCGGCATCTCGCAATCGGGTGAGACCGCGGACACGCTGGCCGCGCTGCGCGAGGCGAAGCGGCGCGGCGCTCGCACCCTGGGCCTCGTGAACGTGGTGGGCAGCACGATCGCGCGCGAGGTGGATGGCGGCATCTACCTCCATGCGGGCCCCGAGATCGGGGTCGCCTCCACCAAGGCGTTCACGAGCCAGATCGCGGCGCTGGCCCTGCTGACGCTCGCGATGGGCCGGTTGCGGGCCCTCTCCATCCTGCAGGGCCGGGAGGTCGTGCGGGCGCTCCGCAGGCTGCCCGATCTCGTCGCGCGGGTGCTCGCGAAGGCCCCCGAAGTCGAGCGCATCGCCGAGCGCATGATGCGGGCGAACAACGTCCTCTATCTCGGCCGCGGGTACAACTTCCCCGTGGCGCTCGAGGGCGCGCTCAAGCTCAAGGAGATCTCCTACATCCACGCCGAGGGCTATCCCGCGGCCGAGATGAAGCACGGACCCATCGCGCTGATCGACGACCTCATGCCGGTCGTGTTCGTGGCGCCCAAGGATGCCGTGTACCAGAAGATCCTGAGCAACGTGGAGGAGGTGCGCGCGCGCGGTGGGCGGGTGATCGCGGTCGTCACCGAGGGCGACACGGGCGTCGCCAAGCTCGCCGACCAGAAGATCGAGGTGCCGGAGACCCTCGACCTGCTCACCCCGGTGCTCACCGTGCTGCCGCTCCAGCTGCTCGCCTACTACATCGCGGTGCGGCGCGGCTGCAACGTGGACCAGCCGCGGAATCTCGCGAAGAGTGTGACGGTCGAGTGAAGCGGGCGGTGTGCGGGTAGTCCTGCAGCGCGTCTCGCGGGCGGAGGTGCGCGTGGACGGTCGCGTGACCGGATCCATCGGGGTGGGGTTCGTCGTGCTCGCCGGGTTCGCGCCCACGGACACCGACCCGACGCTTGAGTGGATGGCGGAGAAGATCCTCACGCTCCGGGTGTTCGGAGACACCGCGGGGAAGATGAACCTGGCGCTGGACGACGTGGGGGGCGCGCTCCTCGTGGTGTCGCAGTTCACCCTCTATGGCGACACCCGCAAAGGCCGGCGCCCCAGCTTCGTGGACGCCGCGCCGCCCGCGGTCGCCGTTCCCCTATACGAGCGGTTCGTCGCCCTGTTGCGCGAGCGGGGCGGCGGCACGAAGGTGGAGACCGGGGAGTTCGGGGCGATGATGGAGGTGGAGCTCGTGAATGACGGTCCGGTTACGCTGATGCTCGAGCGATGAGCCCGTCTCGCGGAGACCATCGCCTGATCCTCGCGAGCGGCAGCCCGCGGCGGCGCGAGCTGCTCGAGATGCTCGGCCTGCCCTTCGGCGTGATCGTCCCCGCGGTGGACGAGACCCGCAAGACGAGCGAACTCCCCGACCGCTACGTCGTGCGCGTCGCGCGCGACAAGGCCCTCGCGGTCGCCCGGCAGGAGCCGGGCGCGGTGGTGCTGGCGGCGGACACCGCGGTGGTGCTGCGGGCGGAGGAGGTGTTCGGCAAGCCGCGCTCGCCCGAGGAGGCGGTGGCGATGCTGCAGCGGCTCGAGGGGCGCACGCACCAGGTGATGTCGGCCGTGGCTGTGGCGCAGGGGGAGCGCGTGGAGCACGCCATCGACATCACCGACGTGACGTTCCGCACCCTGCCGCAGCGGATGATCGAGGACTACGTCGCCACGGGAGAGGCGCTCGACAAGGCGGGCGCCTACGCGGTCCAGGGGCGCGGGGCGGCGCTCGTCGAGGGGATCCGCGGCGACTTCTTCGGGGTGATGGGCCTGCCGCTGCGGCTGGCGCTCGAGCTGCTCGAGCGCTTCGGGATGACCTACCGCTTCATGCGGTAGACCGGGACTTTCTTCGACCGCCCCTTCAATTCGATCGGATCGAGGGCCTCGACCTTCGGGGGCTTCTTCAGCTGCTCGTAGAACGCCTCCGAGATCAGGATCTCGTTGGGCCCGGCGATGGAGCACAGCCGGCTCGCCGTGTTCACGGCGTCGCCGATCACGGTGTACTCGAGTCGGCGATCCGAGCCGATGTTGCCCGCGAACACTTCGCCGAAGTTGATGCCGATCCCGATGCCCAGCTCGGGCCGGCCTTCCGCCTTCCATTTCTTGTTCATTTTGTCGAGCGCGTCGAGCTGATCGACCCCGCACCTCATCGCGCGGTCGGCGTCGTCCTCGTGGGCGATCGGCGCGCCCCACAGCGCCATGATCGCGTCGCCCATGAACTTGTCGAGCGTGCCGCCGTGCTCGAACACGATCTCGACCATCTCGGTGAAGTACTCGGTGAGCAGGGTGGCGATGTCGTCCGGGCCCATCGTCTCGGACATCGTCGTGAAGCCGCGGATATCCGAGAAGAAGATCACCACGGGCCGCTTCTGGCCCCCGAGCTGCACCGCGCCCTCCTGCTGGGCGATCTGGGCCGCGAGGTTGGGAGCGAAATAGCGCTGGAAGTTCGAGAGCACCAGCGCCTCACGCCGCAGCCGTTCGGAGCGCCGCGAGTTCTCGATCCCCACTGCCGCGAGCGACCCGAAGGCGATCAGGAACTCGAGGTCCTCGTCAGCGAAGGAGTGCGTGGCGGTGAGGTTGTCCACGTAGAGGATGCCGAGCACCTGCTGATCGGTGCCCATGAGCGGCGTGCACATCGCGCTGCGCACGCTCTGGATCAGGATCGATTTGCCCTTGAAACGCTCGTCCGCGGCGGCGTTGTCGGAGAGGATCGCGACCCGCTCCTCCACGGCCTTGCGGGCGATGGACTGCGGCACGTGCTTCGCCGCCCCCGCCTGGGCGGTGCGGCCCTTGGAGATCCGTGGCACCAGCTCGCCCGATCCCTCCTCCAGCAGCAGGATCGACACCCGGTCCACGTTCATGATCTGGAACGTGAAGTCCACGACCTTGTCGAGCAGTCGGTCGAACTCCTGCTGCTTGGACAGCTCCTTCGAGATCTCGAGCAGCAGCGACAGCTTCTTCTCACGCCGCTCCTCGAGCGACTGGGCCTTCACCTTGAGGTGGGACGCGCCGGATGGGCTCGCGTCCACGATGGCGGGTACGCCGCCCGAGACGCTCACCGGCAGCTGACGCAGGATCGTGCCCCCGGCCGCGCCGGGCTTCGGGCTCGTGAAGTCGGGCACCACCTTGGGGCGCTGGACCGGAGCGGAGACCCCCTTCACCCGGAACGCCACCTTACCGAAGGTGATGACGTCGTTCTCGGCGGCGACGGCCTCGGTCACCCGGGCGCCGTTCAGGAATGTGCCGTTCGAGGAGCCGACGTCCTTCACCTTGACGCCGCCGTCGGTGAGGATCAGCTCCGCGTGCCGGCGGGAGATGGTGGGGTCGTAGATGGGGATGTCGCTCGTCACCGCGCGCCCGACCACGATGGTGCGCCCGGGCTGCAAATCGATCGCCTGTTCGCCCGTGGTGCTCAGCAGCTTGAACACAGCGAAAATATACGCGAAAGCCTCGCTAGTCGCCCGCTTTCGCGAGGGCGAGCGCTCGGAGAACGGCCTGGGCTTTCGCCTCGGTCTCCTCGAACTCCCGCGCCGGATCGGAGTCGGCCACGATCCCGGCGCCCGCCTGCACCAGGACGCGGTCGGGAAGCACGACGGCCGAGCGGATGGCGATCGCCGTGTCGAGGTTGGCCGCGCCCCAGCCCACGTAGCCCACTGCGCCGGCATAGGGCCCGCGGCGCTCGGGCTCGAGCTCGTCGATGATCTCCATCGCGCGCACCTTGGGCGCGCCCGTCACCGTCCCCGCCGGGAAGCAGGCCTTGAACACGTCCAGGGCGTCGTAGCCGTCCTTGAGGCGGCCGCGCACCTCGCTCACCATGTGCTGCACGTGCGAGTAGCGCTCGATCGTGAGCAGATCGGTCACCCGCACCGTGCCGTAGCGCGCCACGCGCCCGACGTCGTTCCGCCCGAGGTCCACCAGCATCAGATGCTCGGCGCGCTCCTTTTCGTCCGAGACGAGCGCGCGGGCGAGCGCCTCGTCCTCCTCGGGCGTCTCGCCGCGCGGCCGAGTACCGGCGATGGGTCGCACCGTGACCTCCCCGCCCTCCACCCGGACCAGCACCTCGGGAGAGCTGCCGACGACCGCGAACTCGTCGAAGCCGAGGTAAAACAGGTAGGGAGCCGGGTTGAGGGCGCGCAGGTAGCGGTACAAGAGCAGCGGATCGGCCCGGCCCACCGCTTCCTGACGCCGCGACAGCACGGTCTGGAAGGTGTCGCCGGCCGCGATGTAGTCGAGGATCCGGCGCACGTCGCGCTGGAACGCGTCTCGTGGATAGCGCGAGACCGTGGGGACCGGCGCGACGCCGTCCGAGATCGCGAGCGGCGCCAGCGGGTGCGGCGCCCCGAGCCGGGCGACCCATTCGTCGAGCCGGGCCTCCGACGCGTCGTACAGGCGCAGGCGCTCGCCGGCCGAGGCCCCGCGCGGTACCTCGACGTTCGCCACCACAGTCGCGCGGCCGAACAGGTTGTCGAGGATGACGAGCGTGTCGGCGATCATCACCATCGCGTCCGGCAGACCGAGCGAGTCGGCGGGGGGCCGCGGCAGGCGCTCGATGGTGCGCACGAGATCGTAGCCGAGGTAGCCCACGGCGCCGCCCGTGAAGCGCGGCAGGCCGGGGACGTCGACGCCGGGGAGCGCACGCATACGCCGGGCGAGGTGGCCGATCGGGTCCTCCGCCTCGCCCGCCGGGCGCCACGCGGTCTCCCGGGTCCAGCGCTCCACGCGGCGGTCGCGGTAGCGCCACACCTCGCGGGGCTCGGTTCCCAGGAAGGTGTAGCGCGCCCACCGCTCCCCCCCGACGAGCGACTCGAGGAGGAACCCGAAGGGCGGCCGCGCGACCTTGGCGAACGCGGCGAGCGGCGTGTCGGCGTCGAGCACTACCTCGCGCGTGAGCGGCACGACCACGCCGCCGCCTGCGCCGCGGGCCAGAAACTCGGCGCGGCGGTCAGGCACGCTGCGGCGCGGGCCGGAACCGCGGCCTGCGGGGTACACGAGGGGGATGCGAACGACCGGAGCTCCATTCGTCGCGGTCGCGTGGGCCGCGGCCGGCGTCCTCCTCGGCTGGCCTGCCGCGCTCCCCGCGCAGGCCTGGAACGACCAGGCGGCGCTCGCGCTCGCCCGCCGCGCGATCGCGCGGCGCAGCCGGGCCGCGGCGGACACCGCGCTGCGCGACTACAAGGCCCAGGCCCATGGGTTCCTCTTCTTCCTCGGACAGTTCGGCGAGGGGTTGACCGAGCCGCCGCGTCTCGTCAAGGCCGACCAGCTCGAGCTGGAAGTGTACTGGAAGGCGCCGGGACTCAGCAAGCAACGCATCGTCGGCTGGCGCGACCGCGCCGAGCTCCCCACCGACATCAGCTACCACCGCGACCACCTGGGCATCATTCAGAACAACTTCGGCGCCGCGATCCGCCTGGGCGAGGGGGACGAGGTGCGGGACGTCCCGCATCCCCTCGCCCCGGGCGGCCCCGACCTGTACGACTACGCGCTCGGCGACACCACGATCATCGCCTTCCCGCAGCGCGAGGTGCGGGTGGTGGGTCTCGTAGTGCGGCCCAAGAGCTACGACGCCCCCCGCATCGTCGGGACGCTGTACCTCGACGCGGGAACGGCCGACTTGGTCCGCATGGCCTTCAACTTCACCCCCCGCTCCTATCTCGATCCCTCGCTCGAGGACGTGAGCATCGCGCTCGACAACGCGCTGTGGGAAGGTCGCTTCTGGCTGCCGTTCCGCCAGGAGATCGAGATACGGCGTCGCGCGACCTGGCTCGACATGCCGGCGCGCGGGATCATCCGGGGCCGGTGGGAGATCGACGGCTACGCCTTGAACCTGGGCCTGGCGACGAGCTGGTTCGCGGGTGAGGAGATCACGGCGGTCCCGAAGGCGGAGCGCGACTCGTTCCCCTGGACCGAGCCGCTCGACGCCGCGGTGCAGGCGGTGGCCGAGCCCGTGCGGCGGGGCGACCTCGAGCGCGTGCGCGCCGAGGTGCAGGAGATCGCCGGGCGGCGCGCGCTCTCGGGGCTGCCGCCCCGCCGCCTCGGCGTGCGTGGGTTCTCCGACGTCGTGCACGCGAACCGCGTCGAGGGGCTGGCCGTCGGTGCGGGGTTCGTGTGGCGCGGCGGCGGCGAGGCCCGCGAGCTGCGCGCCCTCGCGAGCTACGGCATGGCCGATGACCGTGCCAAGGGCGAAGTCACGGTCACCGAGCGATGGGGGCGGGTGACGCTCGAGGCGGGCGCGTATCGCGCCGTGCGCGATGTGGCCGACCAGCCGGTCATCGCCCCCGTGCTCAACTCGTTCGCGTCCCAGGAGCTGGGCGACGACTACGGCGACTACTACCTCGCGACGGGCGCGCGGCTCGCCTACCGGCGGCGTCTCGGGACTCGCGGTGAGTGGAGTGCGACGTTGGGCCGCGAGGCCGTAGCCTCGCTCGCCGTCGCGACGACCCCGGCCACGGGCACCTTCCGCCCGAACCCGCTGCTCGGCGGCCCCAGCGTGGACCTGGTGCGCATCGCCGTGCGGCGCCAGAGCGAGGGGTTCGCCGTGCGCCGCGACCTCGCCCTCGAGGCCGCGCTCGAGGAGGGCCGGCTCGACGGCTCCGGCGCGACGTATACACGGGCCACGGCCGGAGGGCGGGTGCTCGTGCCGCTGGGGTCTACGCGGCTGCTCGCGCGCGCCCAGTTGGGCCTCGCCAGTGCGGCGCTGCCGCCCCATCGCACGTTCGTGCTCGGGGGCCGCGGCACGCTGCTCGGCGAAGCGTTCCGCACGTGGGGCGGCCGGCGCATGGCCCTGGTCCACCTCGAATGGCGCGTGCCCCTGTCCTTCGCCTCGATCGCCCTCGGCTCGTGGGCTCGCACGCCCGGCCGCTTGACCGTCGCGCCGTACGTTGCGACTGGCTCGGCCGACCGGCCCGTCGTGGGGACTCCTTGGTCGGCGACGCCGGGCGCGCGCACCACGCTCGGGCTGGCCCTCGAGTGGCTCGGCGTCTTCCGCCTCGAGGCCGGCGTGGGAGCCCAGAGCGGCCAGGTCGGGCTCGCGTTCGACGTCACCCGCGACCTGTGGAGCATCTTGTGACGGCGGCGGACGGCGGACTAGCTTTGACAGGCTAGGCCATGGCCGATCCGACGTTCCCCGACGAATGGCTCGCGCACTCCCTCGAGGGGGTGCTGAGCGCCGAGCGCTTGGCCGAATTGCGCGCCAAGGCCACGCCGGGGCGTACCCTGTGGGAGACGCTCGTCGCCGAGAAGATCGCCTCGGACGCGCAGATCCTCGGCGCGCTCTCCACGCGCTTCCGGCTGAAGCTCGCCGACGTCGCCACGATCGACCCCAAGGTGCGTGAGGGGGTGCCGGAGCAGTTGGCGCGCCGCTACCGGGTGCTGCCGCTCCGCATCACTGACTCCTTCCTCGAAGTCGCGACCGCCAACCCCTTCGATCTCGACGCCGAGAAGGCGCTCGCGTTCGCCACGGCGCGCGAGATCCGCACGCAACTGGCGGCACCGTCCCGCATCGCGGAACGCCTGGACGAGATGTACCGGCCGGAGAAGGCCATCGACAAGGTATTGCAGGGCATGGAAAGCTCGGCCGACCTCGTGCTGCACCCCCAGAACGAGCCCGAGGAGCTCGTCGTGTCCGAGGCGGAGGCGAGCCAGCGGCCCGTCGTGCGCCTCGTGGACCTGATCATCTCGGAGGGGATCCTCTCGCGCTCGAGCGACATCCACATCGAGCCGGAGGAGGGCGGGGTCGCGGTGCGCTACCGCATCGACGGCGTGCTGCGCCAGGTCATGAAGATCCCGCGCGCGGCCGGACTGCCCCTGATCTCACGCATCAAGATCATGTCGCAGCTCGACATCGCGGACCGGCTCCGGCCCCAGGACGGCCGCGCCCGCGTGTCGGTGAACGGGCAGCCGATCGACCTGCGCGTCTCGACACTCCCCGCGTCGCAGGGCGAAAAGGTCGTGATCCGGGTGCTCGACGCGCGCGCCACCGTGAAGTCGCTCGATTCGTTGGGGCTGAACCCGGTCGAGAGCGAGCACATCAAGAGGCTGCTCGAATACCACGAGGGGGTCGTTCTGGTCACCGGGCCCACGGGGTCCGGCAAGACGACCACGCTCTACTCCTGCATCAACCAGATCAAGAGCGAGGGCGTGAACATCGTGACCGTGGAGGACCCGGTGGAGTACCGAATGCCGGGGATCGTGCAGGTGCAGGTACAGGAGAAGGCGGGGCTGACGTTCGCGTCCGCGCTGCGGTCGATCCTGCGGCAGGACCCGAACGTCGTGCTCGTGGGCGAGATCCGCGATCGCGAGACGGCGCAGATCGCGGTGCAGGCGTCGCTCACGGGGCACCTCGTGCTCTCGACGCTCCACACGAACGACGCGGCGAACGCGGTGACCCGCCTCGTCGACATCGGCGTCGAGGCCTACAAGATCGCCGCGGCGCTGCGCGGGGTGATCGCCCAGCGCCTGATGCGGAAGCTGTGCCCGACCTGCAAGCAGGTGTGGATGGAGGCGCCGGCCGACCGATTGAAGAAGTGGCTACCGAAGGAGACCCCCCTGTATCGCGCGGCCGGCTGTCCCGATTGCGCGATGACGGGCTATCGCGGCCGCTTCTCCATCCTCGAGGTGCTCACTGTGACACCCGAGGTGGAGCGGCGCATCGCCGCCGGGGAGACGGCGGACCACATCGCCGAAGCGGCGCGGCGGGCCGGGATGAAGACGTTGTGGGAGAGCGGCCTGTCCCACGTGCTGCGGGGCGAGTCCACGATCGACGAGTTGCTGCGCGTGGTGGACGTGCCGGCGGAGGAGGACGGCCCGGCCGCAGCAGCGCCGCGCGGCTCGCCGGGCGCGGTTGCAACGCCGCGCGTCGCGCCGGCGGCCGGCTCCGCAGCGCCGGCGGTCGAACCCATGGTCGAGCATTTCGAGCTGCTGGAGGAACCGGCGCCGCCTCGCGCCTCCGGCCCCCACGGGCTCCCCGCGCCGAAGGTGCTGCTCGTAGACGACGAGGACAGCCTCCGCAAGGTGATCAGGGAGCTGCTGGAGCGGGACGGCTACGTCGTGGCGGAGGCGCGCGATGGCGCGCAGGCGCTCGACCAGATCGACCGCGTGGGGCCGGACATCATCGTCCTGGACCTCAACATGCCGGGCCTCGACGGCTACGGCGTGCTCTCCCACCTGCGGTCGCGGCCCGCCACGGCGGACATCCCGGTGATCGTGCTGACCGCCAAAGGCGACGAGGACAACGAGGTCCGGGTGTTCGAGCTCGGCGCCGACGATTTCCTGACGAAGCCGTTCCGGGCCCGCGCGCTCTCGGCGCGGCTGGAAGCGGTCCTGGGCCGCCGCCGCTAAGTTTCGTTTCCCATGACACGCGTGCCTGCCGCCCAGGCCCCCCCCGCGGGGGCCGCCCTCCGGGACTCCCCTGCGGTCGCCGCCGCGCTGGCCCGCATCAAGCCGGAAGTCCGCGCGCAACAGGCGT
Organism: Gemmatimonadota bacterium; assembly: GCA_003221995.1. Taxonomy (GTDB): domain Bacteria; phylum Gemmatimonadota; class Gemmatimonadetes; order Gemmatimonadales; family GWC2-71-9; genus AG29. The sequence goes on from QHUR01000009.1 coordinate 29,284, forward strand.
ACACGCTCACGGCCCCCGCGGCGGCGCGCAAGCTCAACCAGAACGAGAGCCCGTTCGACGCCCCGGACGGCGTGAAGGACGCGGTGCTGGCGGCGGCGCGCACCGCTCCCTGGAACCGCTATCCGCCGTACTCGCCGGCGGAGCTGCTGGAGCGGATCGCCCGACGGCACGGCTGGACTCCCGACGGCGTGCTCGTGGGCAACGGCTCGAACGAGCTGATCCAGGCGACGCTCGCCGTGACCGTGGGACACGGGACGCCGGTCGTGACGCCGGTCCCCACCTTCACCCTGTACGGGCTGCTCGTGGCGGTGTACGGGGGACGCCACGTCGGGGTCCCGCTCACGTCGGCCTTCGAGTTCGACGTCACGGCCGTGATTCGGGCGGCGCGCGACACCCGGGCGCCGGTCGTCGTCGTCAACTCGCCCAACAACCCCACGGGCACGCCGCTCCCCGAGGGCGCCGCGGAGCGGCTCCTCGCCGAGACGGAGGCGCTCGTCGTGCTCGACGAGGCGTATCAGGACTTCGGAGGCCCCACGGCGATCCCGCTGCTCGGGCGGGCGCCGCGGCTCGTGGTGCTGCGCACCTTCAGCAAGGCGATGTCGCTGGCGGGGCTGCGCTTCGGCTATGCGCTCGCGCACCCCGCGGTCGCGGCCGAGATCGTCAAGGCGAAGCTCCCCTATAACGTGAGCCGGCTGACCCTCGCCGCAGCGCACGCGGCGCTCGACGCGGCCCCGGTGCTCGAGGAGCGCACCCGGGCGGTGCGCGAGAGCCGGGACCTCCTGTACCAGCGGCTGCGGGCCATTCCGGGGCTCTTGGCCTACCCGAGTGCCGCCAATTTCGTGCTCGTCCGCTGCCTCGCGCGGCCCGGCAGCGAGGTGTTCCACCGTCTCGCCGCGGAGCACGGCATCGTCGTGCGCGACGTGTCGCGCGGCGGCCCGGGGCTCGAGAACTGCCTCCGCATCACGGCGGGCACCCAGGAGGACGTGGACGCGGTGGCGGCGGCGCTCGGGGCGATCCTCGGATGACCCGTACGGGCGAAGCGAGCCGCAAGACGCGAGAGACCGAGGTACGCGTGCGCCTGAGCCTCGACGGCTCGGGTCGGGCGCACGTCGAGACCGGCATCGGCTTCTTCGACCACATGCTGGAGGCGTTGGCGCGGCACGCTCTCTACGACCTGGACGTGCGCGCCGCGGGCGACCTGCGGGTGGACGCCCATCACACCGTGGAAGACGTGGGGATCGTGCTCGGCCAGGCGCTGTCCCAGGCGCTGGGAGAGCGGCGGGGGATCCGCCGCTACGGGGAGGCCACCGTGCCGCTCGACGAGGCCCTGGCACGCGTGGTCGTGGACGTGAGCGGCCGCCCGTTCCTCGCCTACCACGCGGAGCCCCCGACCTGGCAGAAGCTCGGGGACTACGACGTGGCGCTGACGCCCGAGTTCTTCCGCGCGCTCGCGACGCACGGCGGCCTGACCCTGCACGTCGATCTGCTGCGGGGGCAGAACGCGCACCACGTCGTGGAGGCCGTGTTCAAGGCGGCGGCGCGGGCGCTCGGAGCGGCGAGCGGGCTCGACCCCCGGGTGACGGACGTGCCGTCGACGAAGGGCTCGCTGTAGATGATCGCGGTCGTGGACTACGGTGCCTCCAACGTGCCCAGCGTGTTGCGCGGGCTGCGGGCGGTGCGTGCCGACGCAATGGTGACGGCGGACCCGGAGACGGTGCGTCGCGCCCCACGCGTCGTCGTGCCGGGCGTCGGCAACTTCGCTCCCGCGATGCGGCGGCTCGCGGCGGCGGGGCTCGCGGACGCCGTGCGTGAGGTCGCGCAGAGCGGCCGGCCGGTACTCGGCATCTGTCTCGGCCTGCAGTTGTTCCTCGAGTCGAGCGACGAGGCCCCGGGTGTGCCGGGCCTCGGCTTGCTCGCCGGTCGGGTGCGGCGTTTCGCGACCGACCTGCCGGTGCCGCACGTCGGGTGGGCAAAGGTGACCCTGACGGCGCGCGGCCGGGCCCATGCCGCGCTACGCGGCGCCTTCCCGGGCGGCGATGCCTTCTTCTATCACGTGCACAGCTACCACCCGGACGGCGTCGAGCCCGCCGCCGACCTCGCCGACGCGGAGTACGGCGCCCCGTTCGCCACCATCGTGGGCCGGGATGCGGTGTTGGGCGTCCAGTTCCACCCGGAGAAGTCGCAGGCGGCGGGCCTTGCGCTGCTCGAGGGCTTCGCCGGCTGGACGCCATGACGGAGCTGCGCGTCGCGTTCGTGGACACCTACGTGCTGCGGCGCGCTGGCCCGACCTTCGAGGTGCTCGTGCTGCGCCGTGCCAGCGGGCGCTCGCCCGGCTCGTGGGAGACGGTGCACGGCACCATCGAGCCGGGCGAGACGCCGGTGCAGGCGGCGCTGCGGGAAGTGCGTGAGGAGACGGGGCTCTCGCCGCTCGGGCTCTACAACGTGAGCCGCGTGGAGAGCTTCTATCTGCCCCAGGCGGACGCCGTCGCGCTCGTGCCCGTGTTCGCCGCGTTCGTCGATCCGGCGGCGCAGCCGGCCCTCTCGGCGGAGCACGACCGGGCCGAGTGGCTTCCAGCCGCGAAGGCGGCGCCTCGGTTCGCCTGGCCCCGCGAGCGGCGCGCGATGGAGGATCTCGTCGCGCTGCTCGGCTCGGGCGGCGGGGACTTGCTGGACGACGCGCTGCGTGTATGCTAGCACGGCGCCTCATCCCCTGCCTCGACGTGACGGGGGGGCGGGTCGTGAAGGGGGTGCGGTTCCAGGAGCTGCGCGACGCCGGCGATCCTGCCGAGCAGGCGGCCCGCTACGACGCCGAGGGCGCGGACGAGCTCGTGTTGCTCGACATCAGCGCGAGCCACGAGGAGCGCGGCACGACGCTCGACATGGTGAGCCACGTGGCGGACACGCTGTTCATCCCGTTCACCGTGGGCGGCGGGATCCGGAGCGTCGCGGACGCCCGCGTCGTGCTGCGGGCGGGAGCCGACAAGGTGGCTGTCAATACCGCGGCCGTGCGAGATCCGTCGCTCGTCACGCGGCTCGCCGACGAGTTCGGCCGTCAGTGCGTGGTGGCCGCGGTGGACGCGAAAGACCGAGAAGGGGGAAGGGAAAACCCTAAAGGACTCCCTGGCGGTCGGGGGGAAGGGTGGGAGGTGATGGTGCGGGGCGGTCGTGAGCCCACCGGGCTCGCAGCAGTGGAGTGGGCTGCACGTCTGGAGTCGCTCGGCGCGGGGGAGATCCTCCTGACTTCGATGGATGCGGACGGTACCCAGAACGGCTACGACCTGGCTCTCACGGGGGCCGTGGCGCGGGCAGTGCATATCCCCGTGATCGCCTCAGGCGGCGCGGGGCGGCTCGAGCACCTCGCCGCGGCGCTCGACGCAGGGGCCCACGGGGTACTGGCCGCGACGCTGTTCCATTATCGCGGCACCACGCTCCGAGAGGCACGGGCCTACCTCGCCGGGCGCGGCTTCCCGGTCCGACCGTGAACCCGTTCTATCACCGGATCTACAAGGTGGTGCGGCGAATCCCGCGCGGCCGCGTCGCGACCTACGGCGTGGTGGCCCGCCTGGCCGGGCACCCGGGCGCGGCGCGCACGGTGGGGTGGGCGCTGGCGGCGCTTCCCGGCGAAGCCGACGTCCCGTGGTGGCGGGTCATCAATGCCGCGGGCCGGATCTCGCTCGGGGGCCGCGATCACGGCGCCGTGCTGCAACGCGCGCTGCTGCTCCGGGAGGGCGTGAAGTTCGCGCCCGCCGGCGGTGTCGGCCTGACGGCGTTCGGGTGGCCGGCGCAGGCCTACGAGAGCGCCGCGGCGGCCCAAACCCGTGCCGCCTCGTCCCGCAGGTCCCGCAGGTTGAAGGGCTTGCGCACGTAGCGCAGGCCGAGCTGGCCCAGCGCCACCTCCGTCGTCGGGCGCACGTCCCCCGTGGCGACGAGAATCCGGTCGCGCAGATCGGGACGCGCTTCCATCAGCTCTTCGACAAAGCGCCGCCCCCGGGCGCTCGCCTGGCCGTCGGCGAGGATGAGGTCGTACGTGCGGGTCCGCGCGAGGTCGAGGGCCTGCCCCGGATTGCGGGCCACTTCTACGGTGTGCCCCTCCCGGCCGAACAGCGCCTTGATCATGCGGCGGACGGCCGGATCGTCGTCCACGAGCAGGATCGTGCGCCTGGCGGCGGGCGGCAGAGGGGGCGCTTCCACCTCGGCCGAGTGACGCTGCGGGACATCGGCCCCGGCGGGCGGCAGCTCCACGAGGAAGGCTGCTCCGCCCTCCGCGGGCTGCTGGACCGTGATTTGCCCGCCGTGCGCCTCCACGATCGAGTAGGTGATTGACAGCCCCAGCCCGGTCCCGTGGCCAGGCTCCTTCGTCGTAAAGAACGGCGTGAACAGGTGCGGGAGCACCTCCTCGGGGATCCCGGGGCCCGTGTCCGCCACCCGCAGCCGCACGCGCTCGTCGAACCACGTGCTGATGCGGATCGTGCGCGGGCGCCCCGCCTCGTTCCCGGCGAGGGCGTGCGCCGCGTTGGTCACCAGGTTCAGCACCACCTGCTGTAGCGCGTGGCGGTCGCCCACCACGTCCGGCATGCCGGACCCGAGGTTCTTCTCGGTGCGGATGTCCTTAAGCTTCAGGTCGTAGCTCATGAGCAGCAGGGTGCGCTGGACGACGTCGTTGAGGTTCACGCGGGCCCGCTCGCCGGGGCCCTTGCGCGCGAAGGTCAGGAGGTTCCGCACGATCCGGCCCGCCCGCTCCGCCTGCTCGTGGATCACCTGCAGGTGGTCCCGGTCCTTGGGTCCCAGCTCCTGCTGCTCGAGCAGGAACTCCGCCAGCCCGGCGATCGAGGTCAGCGGGTTGTTCAGCTCGTGCGCGACGCCCGACACGAGCTGGCCCACGGCGGCGAGCTTCTCGCTCTGGATGAGCTGCGCCTCCATCGCCTGCTGGTCGGTGACGTCCTCCACGAGCACGACGAGGCCCCGTCCCGGTCCGGCGCCCCCGATCCGGGCCGCGTTGAGGCGCAGGGTGCGGCGCAGGCGGTCGGAGCGCGCGACCAGCGCGGCCGCCTGCTCTCCCCGGCGGGCGGCGGCGAGCAGCTCGGTGCTTTCCGTGGCCTGGCCCACGAGCGCAGGGAGCAGCTCCTCGCCCACGACGGCCGCCACCGGCCGGTCGAGCATCTGCGCGAGCGAGCGGTTGGCGCGCAGCACCCGACCGCCCTCGTCCACCACTGCGATCCCCTCGTGCAGCGCGTCGAACGCTGTCTCCCACTGCTCCTTCGCGTGCCGCACCATCTCGAAGAAGCGGGCGTTGGCGAGCGCGACCGCCGCGTGGGTCCCCACGGTGGAGAGTAGCCTGAGGTCCTCGGGGTTGAACACGCCGCCGCGCGGGTCGGCGATGACGAGCGTTCCCACCACCGCCCCGTGGGCGCGCAGCGGTACGGCCGCCGCCGACTCGGCATGCACCCCGCTCACCAGCTCCGTGGGTGCGTCCCCGGAGTTGCGGACCAGCTCGAGCCGCTCGCGCCCCAACGAGCGGGCTACGAGACCGGGATCGTCCCCCCGGATCGACTGCCCCTTGAGCGAACCGAGCGTCCCTTCAGCCGCCGCCACGCGCAGCTGGGGCGTCTGGCCCTCCTGCTCGATCGTGAGCGCCAGCAGCGCGCCGCGGGCATCGAGGAAGCGGGTGGCGTAGCGCACCACCTGGTCCACGATGCGGTCGAGCTGCAGCGACTCGGAGAGCACGTAGGCGAGCTCCTGGAGGGAGAAGAGCTCGGACAACCGCCGGTTTAGCTCGTCCGCCGTGCGCCGGCGCTCCCGCTCGCTCTTCGCCACCCGGCGCCGCAGCGCAGTCGCCCACAACGCGAGCCCCGCCGCGACGAGCAGCGCCGCCGCGGCGATCAGGAAGGGGAGCGGAGTCTGGATCAGTGGTGTCGCCTCCTCGGCCTAAACATGCTATGGATCGCTTGACCGTCCTAATCCCGATAAATATATTCGCCTATCGCAGGCTGAAAACCATTCTCACCTCATGGCCGCAAGCTGCCATTTCAGCCTGAGCCGCTGATTCCCCGACTGAGCCGGAGGTTGCGTGTCCCGAGCGCTCGCGCCCGGTGCCCTGGTAGCCGTTCTTGCGTCCATCGCCACCGTGCCTCCCGGTGGGGCGGCGGCGCAGGAGCGAACCACCGTCGGTGGCTACGGCGAGGTGCACTACGTCAATCGCACGGGGCCGGACACCCCGGGCACGGTCGATCTCAAGCGCTTCGTCGTCTACCTGGCCCACACCTTCAACGACCAGATCGCCTTCCGCTCCGAGCTGGAGGTCGAGGACGCCAAGGTGGAAGGTGCCGAACCCGGCGGTGAGGTGGCGCTGGAACAGGCCTACCTCGACTATCGGTTGTCGGACGCGCTCACGCTGCGCTCCGGTCTCGTCCTCCCGCCGGTCGGAATCATCAACGAGACGCATGAGCCCCCGACGTTCAATGGGGTCGACCGCCCGGGCTTCGACAACGACGTGATTCCCACCACGTGGCGGGAGATCGGGGTAGGCGCGGTGGGGCGCGTGCCCGGCGTCGAGGGTTTGAGCTACCGCGTGTATCTCGTGAACGGGCTGCGGTCGGCCGGGTTTTCGGCCGCCACAGGGATCCGTGAAGGCCGCCAGGAAGGCCGTGAGGCGAGCTTCGCCAACCCGTCCTTCACGGGCCGGCTCGAGTGGGCGAGGCCCGGCCTCAAGCTGAGTGGCTCGTTCTGGTACGGCGGCACCGCCGCCGCCGACCCCGCGCTCGGGAAGGGCGCGTTCGCCGCCCCGATCACGTTGCTCTCGGCCGACGCCCGCTTCGACGTGAGCGCGTTCATGTTCCGCGGAGTGGCGGCGAGCATCTGGGTGAGCGACGCCGCGGCGATCAACACGCGTTACGCCACCGCGGTCGGCAGCCGCATCGCCGGTGGCTACCTCGAGGCCGCGTACAACCTGCTGCACGCGCTCGCCCCGGCGTCGTCCCAGAAGCTGAACGCGTTCGTGCGGCACGAGCGGTACGACACGCAGGCCGCCGTTCCCGCCGGCACAGCCAGGGACGAGACGCTGGCGCGGCGCATCACGACGTTCGGTCTCTCCTACAAGCCGACCTACAACACGGCGTTCAAAGGCGATTACCAGCTGCTGCGCAACAAGGCCGGGGCAGGCGAAGCCGAAGTCGTGAGTCTCGGCATCGGGTATCAATTCTGACATGATCCGAGCGCGCCGCGCGGCGGTGGTGTGCTGCACGCTTGGGGCACTCGTCGCCACGCCGGGGGCCGCCGCGCAAGCGCCGCCCGCCAAGCTCGCCGCCTCCCTTGCCCGGCTGTTCGGGCCGCACGCGCGCGTCGACACGCTCCACGTGGACAGCGCCGCGGCGCTCCGGATCTCCACCGGGGACTCGCTGCTCGGCTTCGCCCAGGTGGGGAACGTCATCGGGAAGGACCAGCCGATCACGTTTCTCGTGGCGATCGACCCCGCGAACCGGCTGAAGGACGTGGACATCCTGGTGTACCGCGAACCCTACGGCGGCGAGGTGGCCTACGAGGACTGGCGTAAGCAGTTTCGCGGCAAGCGTGCGGCGGACCCGCTGCAGGTGGGCCGGGACATCCGGAGTATCTCGGGCGCGACGATCAGCGTTCAGGCCGTCACCGCCGGCGTGCGGCGCGTGCTCGCCGAGCTCACCGCCTGGCACGAGAGCGGGGCGATCCGATGAGCGACGCGGTCTCGCCCCTCGCCTGGAGGGTGGTGCCCGCGGCGCTCCGCACCCTGGCGCGGTGGATCACGATCGTCCAGCTCGTGGGCTACACCACGTCCCTCGTGTACGTGTGGCATACCACGCGGCTCACGCCGCCGGGCATCGAAGCGCGGTATCGCGGCACGAACCCCGAGGGGGGCACCGCCCCGATGCAGTTCCCGAAATCCTTCGCCGAGATGCTGACGATCACCCACACGCACCTCCTGAGCATGGCCGTGATCTTCGTCCTCACGGGCCTCGGCGTGGCCCTGTGCGGCTCGCTTCCGGAGCGGTGGCGGCGGTTCCTCGTCGCCGAGCCGTTCGCGGCGCTGCTCGTCTCGTTCGCCGCGATGTGGCTGATGCGCTACGTCGACCCCCGGTTCGCCTGGCTGCTCGAGGCGTCGAGCGCCCTCCTCGCGCTGACCTTCTACGTCCAGTCGTATCTCATCCTGCGCGACCTCGCACGTGTGCGGAGGGGGGAGGCGGGGCGGTGAGGCGCCGCGCGTTTCTCGGCGTCCTGGGGAGTGGCGTCGTGGGGATGTGGGGAAGACTGCCCGCACCGCGGTGCGCTGGCGACCAGTTCGTCGAGCGCTGGTCCTGGGCGATGGGGCAACCGGTGCACCTGATGGCGTTCGCCCGCTCGCAGGCGGAGGGTCTCGATGCTTGCGCCGCGGCGCTCGCGGAGCTGCGGCGCGTCGAGGCGCGGCTCACCCTGTTCGACGACGCGAGCGACCTGTGCGAGCTGAACCGCCGCGCGGGGCGCAAGGCCATGCGCGTGGACCAGGACCTAGGGGCGGTGTTGGCGCTCGCGCAGCGATTCAAAGGCCACACGCGTGGCGCGTTCGACGTCGCCGTCGAGCCGCTGATGCGCGCCTGGGGCTTCCACCGTCGGCGCGCGCGTGAGCCATCCCCGGCCGAGATCGCGGAGGCGCGGGAGGCCGTGGGGAGCGCCGTCATCGAGCTGGACGGCGACCGGGCGCGGCTTCCCAACGCCCACACCCAGCTCGACTTCGGTGGCATCGGCGTGGGGTACGGCATCGCCCGCGCGCTCGCGGTGCTGCGGGCGCGGCGGATCGGGCGCGCCTTCCTGGACGTGAGCGGGGACTGCGCGGCGATCGGCGCCCCGCCCGGGGAGAAGGGGTGGCTCGTGGAGATCGCCGACCCCGATCGGCCGCGTGGCGTCATCGCGGCGACGCGGCTATGCGATTCGGCGCTCGCCACCTCCGCCAACAGCGTGGCCGTCGTGCGCTACGGCGCGCTCGTCTGTGGCCACGTGATGAATCCCGCGACCGGATGGCCGGCGCACGCCTTGAGGCAGGCGTCCGTGGTGTCGCACGACCCGGTGGCGGCCGACGCGCTCTCGACGGCGATGCTCGTGTCGGGCCGGACGCCGGCCGGGGCGCTCCAGGTCTACGCGGTGGCGCGGGGCCGCGACCGCGCTACGGATTCGGCCGGCTCTGCGCCCGGGCCACGACACGGGCGCGCTCGCGCTCCAGCGTGAGAATCGAGCGCGACCAGGAGTCGTTCGCGAGCCCCTGGTAGCTGACCGTCAGCGTCTCGCGGAAGCTGATCCCCTCCTCGAACAGGTAGATCGCGACGGCCTGCTCGCGGGCGTCGAGCTGGTAGGAGGCCCATTTCGGCGACAGCGGCACGATCCCGACGGGCCGGAACAGCCGCCCCCGGCTCGTGATGTTCACGTCCTCCGGCACGAAGCGCGCCTGCTGCACGAGGCCGAAGAAGCTCACCATGGCGAGGACCGGCCGCAGCACGCCGGCGCGCCGCGCCAGGTCGTCGATCTCGCCTCGCTTCGAGCGCAGCAGGTCCTGCAGCGACCGGTACGTGTCAGGGGCGAGGAGCCGTGTCACGCTCTGCTCGAGAGGGAGGAACTGGATCTCCAGCTCCGGGGTGTCGAAGCGCACGACGATGTCGTCGCGCTTGAGCGTACCGAAGCCGACCGGCAATGAGTCTTGGGCGGATAGGCGGATGGTCGGACCGACGGCCAGGAGCACCGCCGCGAGCACTTGTGGAGCGTGGCGTCGTAGCGTCATGCGACGGCATCGCGTACGAAGGCCGCGATTGCCTCTCGAAGCTCCGTGATGCCTTCCCCCGTCCGCGCGCTCGTGACGACCGCCTGGTCCGCGTCGAGTCGCAGCGCCGCCGCGAGCGCCCGCTCCCGGCGCCGGCGCTCGCCCTGCGGAAGCTTGTCGCTCTTCGTGAGGGCCGCAAGCACGCGGGTCTGGCGG